>CANGDZ010000054.1 GCA_947452785.1 Comamonadaceae bacterium
AACGAAGGCTGGCCGGCCAAGGATGGCGTTAACGCTATGGTGCTGACCCCACCTTCACCATGACAACTTTGGCAGATGGCTTTGAATCGTTCTGGGACGCTTTGCGCCTGCACAAAGCAGGGGATACAAAGCCAGAGGGCTGCCCAAAAATGGGCAACCCTCTGGCTGAGTCCGATGCTGTCTCTGAGCATCAAGTCCCTTTGTAGCTGATACGGTAAATGGCGCCGTTATGGTCGTCCGACACCAACATTGAGCCATCCTTCAAAACCAATACATCCACTGGCCTGCCCAGGTATTCGTTGTTCTCGACCAAGCCGGTCATGAAAGGCTCCATCTTAGTGATGCCACCTTTGCCGTCAAGCCAGGCCACCATAATGTCTGCTGCATATTTTTTTGTGCGATTCCAAGGGCCATGACGAGCCATGAAGATCGCATTTTGGTATTTGGCGGGGAACATTTTGCCGGTGTAAAAACGCATGCCCAAGGTGCCTGCATGGGGGCCGGTCATCGCTGCTGGTTGTGTGAATTGACTGCAATCCTTGCCCCAACCATATTGCGGGTCGGCCATATTGCCTTGGTGGCAATAAGGGTAGCCAAAATCATCCTTGCCGGGTTTGCCCACTCGGTTCAATGTGTCATTGGGCAGGTCTTCAGACAGCCAGTCGCGCCCGTTGTTGGTGTACCAGAGGTCACCGGTTTTGGGGTCAAAGTCAAAGCCGACTGTATTGCGAACACCCCTGGCCACCACTTCCACGTTGCTGCCGTCCAAATTCATCTTAGCGATCTGCATGAAGCCATCGGTACGTTCGCAAATATTGCAAGGTGCGCCTGTGGGCACATACAGTTTTCCGTCGGGGCCGATCTTGATGAACTTCCAGCCGTGAGGCACTTGGCCCGGCAATTTGTCGTAAATCATTACGGGTTTGGGAGGGTTGTCCAAATTTGCTTCGATGTTGTCGTAGCGTGTGATGTCTTTGGGGGTTGCGACAAACAAGGAGCCTTTGTGGAACTCAATCCCGTTGGGCAAGAACAAGTCTTTGGCAATGGTTTTCACTTCTCGTTTGCCACCTTGGTCTTGCACCGCGTAGATTTTTCCCGCTACAAACAAAGAGCTCACAAAGACCGTACCCTTGTCACCCTGGCGCATGCCTCGTGCGTCCAAGATATTACTAGCCCAGACTTCAGCTTTGAAGCCCGGGGGCAGTTTGATTTTGGCCACAGGCAATTGATCTGCAGCGGTGGGAATTGGGTAGGAAGGCACGGGGGCCAGCGTTTTACCTGGACCATCTTTGGGCATGCCGATGGCCCAAAATGGAACCTCTTCTTCTGCCGCGCTCGAAATAACAGGCACTGCCAAAGCCAGTGTCAAAGCAAGTGTTCGCCATGAACCCTGTTTTATGCAGGAATTCGAAAAATAGCTCATGAAAAGTCTCCTTGAGTTTTGGTGTTGAAACAGCAGACAAATGCACATTAAACGTAATGGCGCTCACCTGTGCCGAAAATAAGTATAGAGATTCAAAGGCTCCTGTAGCCTAGGGATTACCTTGGTGCGCAATATGACCTGTGTCTCACGCGCGACGTGAACAGATTAATTCAAAGCCTGACACAACGTGCCAATAGACTGGACGGCTACAGCGCTTGCCGCGTGTTGGTGGACTGATCCAAAAAGTTGATTGCGCCGCTATGTGGCCTGGAGGATTGGCTGTTGATCTAACGCTTGGCACGACAGTTCGGTGCTCTTTTGGTAGCTTAGACAAAAAGTGCAAAAAATACTTTTTTACTGAACTCAAAAATCAGGCACAAACTAGGCAAACACTTAGATGACTGCTGTTGCGAACGTCAAGACTTTCTTGCTTTGGCGCAATGCCGGTCAACTAGACGCAGGAGCCACTGGAACCACCAGGTCGCGCAGCTTCTCTCGGTCGATTTGGGGCATACCGAAAAGTGGCATCTTCGGTGACGTTCCGCAAAAGATCTGGACTGAAGTTCGTTAAATTGCCTTTTTCGCGCGCCCGCAATTATTCGGTGGGCACGAGAAAATTACCGGCAGAAAATTTCACCGGTTCGCTGTGCTCGTCAAAACTCACGCCAGCAGGGTCGAGCCCTTCTTGGATTCGCTGCAGTTGTTGCTGTAGCAACCTGCGCAGTTTCACAATGCCGATGTCGGACTTGGCCAGGTGCTCTTCAGAGTGATGTGCGATGGCACCTTGACTGACCATGGCTTCATAGTCGCCGGGGAATTGCTGATGTTCCTCTTCAGTCAGCTCTTCCCATAATTTGCCATTCAGGCGCGAGCGCATTTTCACGAGTTCGCCCTGTTCTTTGACGCGACCCACCACATAAATTCGGAATGAATGATCGTCGATGGGCAAGATCCAGCCCAAAGATTCGACCATGCCATAGCGTCCAATACGCGGGCTGGGTATGACCCGCAGGGTGGGTAAACCGGCTTCACTGATTCGTCGCAGCGTTTGGCCGTCTGGCAAGTTTCGCAGCGATACCGTTCTGACGCTGTGCGCTTGGGTGTCCCATGTGACTTTGGGCATCAGTGCCATTTGCTCCACAAACTGCGTGCCACTGAATGACGAGTGCAATATGACGACGTGAAAAGGATCCACCAGATTTTCGTAATGCTGCAGCCAATTGCATGGAATGATTTGCGGCCCCCCCCCGCCAATGCTGTTGTCGTTGGTCTCTAGAAACTCCCCGTCCTCCAGCGTCTCCAGGCATTCATACAGTGGAAGCACGGGCTTCTTTTCGGGTGGCCCCATATAAGTCCAAATCAGGCCGTAAATCTCTTGGACCGGGTACCAAGGTTGCCGCACCTTATGGCGATGCTCGTCAGGTCCAGGCTCACAAGGCCTCTCCATGCAATGACCTTCAGCATCAAACAGCCATCCGTGATAGCAACAACGGATGCCGTGTTCTTCCACCTTGCCATAAAACAAAGAGGTTCCGCGATGCGCGCAATGGGGGTAGACCAAACCTGGACGGCCACTTTTGTCTCGAAACAAAATGAGGTCTTCTCCCAAAATGCGTACTTTGCGCGGCGTGCTGTTCGCATCACTGAGGATGCCGATCGGATGCCAATAGCGGCGTAACAATTCGCCCATCGGCGTTCCTTTGCCCACTTGGGTCATTTCCAAATCAGAGCGGGGCTCGGCCTTGTTGTAGGCTGTGCCTGAGTCCACCTGGATGGGAATCACGCGTGATGGCGTTGAAGGGGACTGGGTCATGTGATTTCTTTCAGTGACTTTAAACACCAGCAGCTTTGATCAACTCAGAAACGCGTGGAAAGTCTGCTTTGAACACTTCCACGAACTGCGCGGGTGTATTGCCCAGGGGTTCGAAACCAAAGCTGATCAATTTGGCTTGAATGTCGGGCATAGCGGTAATTTCACGCAAAGCGGTGACCCAAGTGTTTTGTAACTCAACAGGCAAACTGGCCGGCGCATACATGCCAATCCAGCTGTCCAAATCAAAGCCCTTAAAACCTTGTTCTGAAAAGGTGGTGATCTGGGGCAGGGTGGACACTCGGCGGGTGCCTGCAACGCCGAGCACTTTCATTTTTCCACCTTGCACCTGAGCCCTTGCGGTCGCTGGGTTTGCCCAGGCAAAGTCAAGTAACTCGCCAAACAAGTCGTTGTGTGCGGCGGCTTCGGACTTGTAGGCCGCATGAACCAATTGAGTGCCTGATTGTTGGGCCAGCAATTCCCCAAAAAGATGAGCCGAGGACCCATTGCCCCAGGTGCCGTAGCTCAGGCTGCCTTTTTTCTTGGCGAATTCAACCAAGTCTTTGAGGTTGTTGGCCGGCGAGTTGGCACGGACCACCAACATCGGTCCTCCCACGGCCAGCATGCTCAAAGGCGTGAAACTTTTCACGGGATCGTAGGGGAGCTTGGGTTGCAAGATGACATTGTTCACGTGCGTCAAAGGCAAGGTCATCATGACGGTGTACCCATCTGGTGCCGCCTTGGCCACGTAGTCGGCCGCAATGATGCCACTGGCACCAGGCCGAGTTTCGACCACGATGGGTTGGCCCCAGCGTTGTTGCAATTTATCGCCGTAAATTCGGGCCAAGGTATCGATGGGTCCTCCCGCTGTTCCGAAAGGCACGACTTTGATGGGGCGATGGGGGAAGCTTGGCGTTCCTTGAGCCCACAGGGGTGAAGACGTGAGGGCGCCCAATGCGGTGAGAAGTGTTCGACGTGAATAAGTCATGATTCGATTCGAGTTGAACTGCGCTTTGAACAAAAGGACGAAATGGGTATTAAAGCGGATCGGTAGAGCTTAAGAGATGGCTTCGAATGGGAATTGGGCTAACAGCACTTGGTATTCCGGTTCGTTGTCTATTTCCATGGTCGCTAAGAATCGAACCACGGCGTTGTAAAACGAAATGATCAATACCAAGTCGGTGAGTGACTCGGTGTCCAGTTGCGCCTTGAGTGCGGCAAATGTGGCGTCTGATGCAGCAAGGCTTTGCGTCATTTCACGCGCCGCGCGCAAAACGTCACGCGTGAGCGCATCCAGTCCACTGGCTCTTCCCGCGGTTTCAGCGGCAATGGCACGGATATCTTCGTCACTGACCCCAAAGTCACGGCTGATTTTGATGTGATGTGTGTATTCATAGACCGAACGAGTGAGGTAGCCGATTTGCAAAATGGCCATCTCGCGCAGGCGAGGATTCAGGGGGCTGTCAAAACGAATGTAATGCCCCATGGTGTGAAAAGCAGTCGCCCCTTTGGGGCTGTGGCTCATCAGGCGAAGCAAATTGATATTGCGTTTCAACAGATGCTGGTGCTCAGGCGCCAGATCGGACGCATTGAGGTAAGGGAGTCTGGCCATGTCAATACCTTGGTTAATCCGAATGGTGAATTCACTCGCAACGGTGCATCATCTTTCAGGCAACTAATTCAAGTCAAGGACATTGGCGTTCTTGCTTGTACCTCAGGAGACTTTCAATATGCGTCGTCAATTGCTCTGGCTGGTTTTCTCATCGATGACCTGCGCTACTCTGGGGGTGCAGGCTCAAGATTTCCCCACTAAAACCATCCGGATCATCAATCCGTTCCCAGGTGAGCCGACCGACAGTTTTGCCCGCTTGATTGCCAGCAAGCTACAGGCGGGCTTGAAACAAGCAGTCATTGTCGATGCCAAAGCGGGGGCGGGCGGCACCATTGGCGTGGCAGCGGCCGCCAAGTCGACGCCGGACGGATACACACTGTTGATCACTTCAGCGTCAACGCAAATCGTTCAACCCGTGGTGCGCAAGTCGATGCCTTATGACGCAGAAAAAGATTTTGTACCCATCATGGCCACCGGCGGCTCGGCTTCTGTGGTGGTCGTGCATCCTTCTTTGCCGGTGAAAAATCTGCGTGAATTGATTGACTATGCACGTGCTAATCCTGAAGCGGTGAGCTACGGTTCTTCCGGCAATGGCACGGCGCTGCATATGGCGGGCGAGGTCTTTGCCAGCATTGCGGGTGTCAAATTGCAGCATATTCCTTACAAAACGGCGGCACAGTCGATGACCGATTTACTGGGAGGGCAGGTCAAAGTGATGTTTGACTCTGCAAATAACTCCTCACCGCAAATTAAAAATGGCAAGGTCAAAGGTTTGGCCATCATGGGTCCTGAAAGAATTTCAGTGCTGCCCGATGTGCCCACCACGACGGAGTTGGGCATGCCCACCATGCGGTTCACCAACTGGCTGGGGGTTTATGCGCCAGCGGGTACGCCTGCAGACATCGTGGAGCGGATGATCAAAATCTTGCGCCCGGCCATGAATGACGCGGACATGAAAGAGTATTTTGAGCGCAGTGGCATGCCTCCCGCGCCCTTATTTGGTCAAGACATGGCCCAGGCATCGCGCGTGCAACGCAGTGAGTTGGCGGAGGTGGTTAAACGCGCAGGCATCGCGCTGCTCGATTGAGTTGCACGGGAGTGAGTTCACTCCTTGTCGCTGAGCGCATGAACCGCTGAGTCAGGCGACTGCTTCAATCCGGTTTGATATTGCCTTCGCGAATCACCTTGGTCCATTGCGCGGTTTGTTTTTTCACCCAGGCCGAGAATTCTTCGGGGGTGTTGTCCGCGTGTTCCAGCCCTTGCAGGCGCAGGGACTCTTTCACATCGGGCATGCGCAGTACCGCGCCTATGGCTTGATTCAGTTTGCGCACGGTTTCGGCTGACGTGCCTTGCGGTGCAAAGACGGCTTGAGAAATCCAGGATTCAAAGCCCGGGAAACCAGACTCGGCAACCGTGGTCACTTGCGGCAGTTCGGCCATGCGACGCGGAGACGTGACCGTAATCACTTTGAGTTTGCCGGCACGAATCAAACCGGCCACCGTGGCGTAGCCGGTAAAGACCATGTCCACTTGCCCACCCACGGTGTCGTTGATGGCCGGGCCGGAGCCCTTGAAGGGGATATGTACGAACTGCGTACCCGCCACTTGGTTGAGCAATTCCACCGTCAGGTGCGGCGAAGTGCCATTGCCCGACGAGGCCACAGACAACTTGCCGGGCCGCGCCTTCTCGAGCGCCAACAAGTCGGCCATGGACTGCGCCGGAAATCCCGGCCCACTCACCAGCACGTGGGGGAACTGGGCCAGGTTGATGACCGGCACCAGATCGGTGGCCGCATAGGGCAGTTTGCCAAACAGCGCCGGGCTGATGGTGGCAACGCCCGCATCGGCGAGCAAGACGGTTTGGCCATCGGGCGCCGATTTGGCGACAAAAGCTGCACCGATGGTGCCACCCGCCCCGGGGCGGTTGTCGATGATGACAGGCTGCTTGAGCAGCTCAGCCAGTTTGGGCTGCAGGATGCGCGCAAAGTTGTCTGAGCCGCCACCCGGGCCGAACGGCACCACGATGCGCAGCGCTTTGTCTTGCGCTTGCGAAGTACTGGCGGACAGTCCCGCCAAGGCGAGTAAACAGAACATCCAATGTCGGCGGTGATTCAGCATGGTCTCTCTTTCTTGGCGTGGGGTGACTCAGCTTGTACGCGCAGAAATTCAGGCTTGGCGAAAGCGCGCCGCTGCGCCATCGGCACCTGCAATCAGCAAATGCAAGTCGGTGCCGACACCGACCAAGGTGGCGCCGCCTGCAAAGTAGTGATCGGCCTTACCGTCGGCAGCCAGCACGCCAGCGGCTTTACCTGCTGCGTTGGCGGTCTTGAAGGCTTGGGCAATGGCGGCCTGTACATCGGGGTGGCCGGCATTGCCACGGTGGCCCAGGCTGGCAGCGAGGTCAGACGGGCCGATGAAGACCGCGTCCACACCGGGCACGCGGCAGATGGCGTCCAGGTCATCGAGAGCTTCGCGCGATTCGATTTGCAAGATCAAGCCGATCTCGTCGTTGGCGCGGGCCATGTAATCTTTGTAGCGTGTGTAGTTGCCCGCACGGGTGCTGCCGGCCACGCCGCGCAAGCCTTCGGGGGCAAAGCGGGTCAGGGCCACGGCTTCGCGGGCTTCAGCGGCGTTGCGGATGTTGGGGATCATGATGTTGGGGGCGCCGGCATCAAGCACGCGTTTAATCCAAGCCATGTCCAGAATCGGCACGCGCACCACGGCGGCAGTCGGCGTGCCGCGCACGGCCAACAGTTGCTGGCCTACGTCGTACAGATCGGTGGGGCTGTGCTCCATGTCAAACAGCAGCCAGTCGAAACCCGAGTCGGCCAGGACCTCCGCGATTTGCTGGTTGGCAAAAGTGACCCACAGCCCGACTTGGCGGCGGTTGGCTTGCAGGGCTTGTTTGAAGGTGTTGGTGGGCAAAGTGTGATTCATGGCGTAGTTTCCAAAAAGGTTTAAATCAAAGCGGCGTAGATTTGGCGCATGTCATCGCGGGTCATGGAGCGGGGATTGTTGTCGAGCAGGCGCGTAACCTTGGAGGCGCCGTCGACCAGGCCGTCCAGATCGCTCGCTTGAATGCCCAGACTTTTCAAATTGTCTGGAATGCCCAAGTCGGTGTTGAGCTGGTGCAGCGCCTGCACAAAGGCTGCTGCAGCGGCGTGATCGTCCAGATCACCCACGGGCAGGGCCATGGCGCGGGCCATGGCGGCAAAGCGCACTTCGCAGCCCACTTGATTGAAGGCCATGACCGAGGGCAGCAAGATGGCGTTAGACAGGCCATGCGCCATGCGGTACTTGCCGCCCAGTGGGTAGGCCAGCGCGTGCACGGCGGTGGTGCTGGAGGTGGCTATGCACACGCCGCCCCAATACGCGCCCATCAGCATGTCGGCGCGGGCCGCGATGTTGCTGCCGTCTTGTACGGCCAGGCGGATGCTAAGTGCAATCAAACGGATGGCTTCGAGCGCATACAGATCGCTGAAGACATTGCCTTTTTTCGAACAATAGCATTCGATGGCGTGGGTCAGCGCATCCATGCCGGTTGAAGCGGTGACGTCGGGCGGCAAGCTGAGCGTGAGCAGCGGGTCGAGAATCACCGCGTCGGGCAGCAAGCGCGGACTGACGATGCCGATTTTGAGTTCGTCTTCAGGCACCAGAATAATGGAGTTGGGCGTGGCCTCTGCACCCGTGCCCGAGGTGGTGGGCACCATGATGTTGGGCAGGCCGCGCGCGGTGATCTCCACTTTTTTGCTCAGCACATCGCGCAAGTCCATGTTGTGGGCCAGCAGCACGGCCATGATCTTGGCCACGTCCATGGCGCTACCGCCGCCGATGCCGACCACCAGGTCAAAGCTACCCGCCGCACGGGCCTGGGCCTCAATGGCTTGCACATCGGCCACTTCGGGTTCGGGCGGTGTGTTGGCAATCACCGTCACCGACAGGCCTGCAGCTTCCAGGCTGCGGCGCGGTGCGTCCACCAAAGCGGCCACGCTTTTTGTGGTGATGATCAAAACGCGGCGGGCCTGAAAGTAACTGGCCAACTCGGTGAGCTGCGACAGGCTGCCGGCGCCGGCAAGCACGCGTCCGGGGTTGAGCAGAATGGAGGGGGTGGAAGTCATGAATTCTTTCTGTGGCGACAGCGCTGTGTTCAGGCGTTTTGCTTGACCCAGTCCGGCATTACCCGCGCGTGGCGGATGTGCTGACGGAAGACGGTGTAGGCCAGATGCAGCGCGCCATCGGCTGTTTGCGTGATGGAGGGGTAGGAGTATTCGCGGTTTAGACGTTGCTCGGAGTTGTTGCTCATGCACCAGCCGTCACCGGTTTCTAAGTGGCGTTGCCAGGGCCAGGTCTGGCCATCATCTTCCGACAGGGCCAAGGTGAGGGGCGCACGCGGGGCGCCCCAAAAGGACTGACGGCTGGGCAATGTGTCTTGTGCGGTCTCGGTCGTTGCGGCTGTCGAGGCGTGATCGTCCAGATCGTCGTACAGCGATTCGCGGCGCTCGGTGGCGTTGGCGGCGCTGCTGGCGTTGAAGATCATGGCCAGCCGGCCGTCCTGCAGGCGCAGGGCCTGGATGGACGAGTTGTTGTTGGGCAAGGAGGTGGCGATAGGCGCTTGCCAAGTCAAACCGCCATCTTTGCTGCGTGTGCTGTACACATGGTCGGCCCAGCGGCTGCGAAAGAAGGCGAGCAGATGGCCATCAGCCAGGTTGGAGGCGGGCACGATGTTCATGTGCACACAGCCCAGGCTGCCTGGCACTTCAATCAGTTGCCATGAGTCGCCTTGGTCACTTGAGCGCAGCACCGCGCTGTCATCCAGGCTGCCATCCCAGGCTTTGCCGGGCACCGGCTTGCAACGGAAGATGGGCAGCAACCAGCTGCCGTCGGCTTGGATCTGGATGGGTTGGCGCACAAAAGTGCCCGCAGGCGCACCGGCCAAATCTTCGGTCGGCCCCCAGCTCAGGCCGTTGTCGCGCGAGATACGGCGGCGCACCACGGAGGTGTCTTGGTGGCCCGAGGTTTGTGCGGTATGCAGCAACCACAACTCGCCGCGTGGCATCACGCACAAGATCGGGTTTTGTTCGGACCGCTCGGGGTCGTTGGACAGTTGTACCGGTGCGCTCCACTGCGCGCTGCCGGGCGCGAGACGCGACATGAAAACGCTGATGTCCGAGCGTCCTTCCATGGAGCCCCCAAACCACACACAGGCCAAGGTGCCGTCGGGCAGCTCCGTTAAATTGGCCGCGTGGGCTTGCACGCGAGGCGAGGGCAGGTCGGCCACCGAACGTGCGCTGTCCTCAGCATGCGCTTGCAAGGTGCCAGAGTTCATCATGCGTCGACCTTTTGCGCGCTGAGCTGGGCGGCCGCCGTAGCGCGTTGCCCGGCGATCAGTTTGAAAGCGTAGTCCGCGGCTTCGACCATGCTGTCGGCGTTGGCGATGCCTTTGCCTGCAATATCAAAGGCCGTGCCGTGGTCCACCGAGGTGCGCAAGATCGGCAGGCCCAAGGTGATGTTGACGCCGCTCACCGATTGCCAGGTGCCGGTGGCGGGGTCGATCTGAAAGCCCAAGAGCTTGACCGGGATGTGGCCCTGGTCGTGGTACATGGCGACCACGGCGTCGAACTGGCGCGCCCGCAGTTTGATGAACACGATGTCGCCGGGATGCGGGCCGCTCACGGCCTCGCCTTGGGCGGCGTATTCGCGAATCACCGGGGCGATGATCTCTTCGTCTTCTTTGCCCAAAATGCCGCCTTCACCGCAATGCGGGTTCAAGCCGGCCACGGCCACGCGCGGCTGCTCAATGCCCAGGGCGCGCAAGGCGGCCAGGGTCACGTCGAACACGCGGCGCAAGCGCTTGGGGGTGATGCGGCCGGGCACATCGGCCAGCGCGCAGTGGGTGGTTATGTGGGTCACGTGCATGTCGCCATGCGCCAGCATCATCACGGCGTCGCGTTGCCCGGTCAGGTGCGCCAGCATTTCAGTGTGGCCTTCAAAGGCGTGACCCGCCATGTGCAGTGCTTCTTTGCACAGCGGACCGGTCACGATGGCGTCCGCTTTTCCGGCCTGCACCAGCGCCACGGCTTGGGCCACGGCTTGGTAAGCCCACTCGCCGCCAGCAGCGCTGATCTGGCCCAGCACCAAAGGCTGCGCCACTGGGCCGACATCGACCAGGGTGTAGAAAGCCCGGCCGTTGTCGGTGGCGGGCATTCCCATGCGGGCCTCGGCCTCAAGCAGGGCGGCTGCGCTGCCCAGCACGATGAACTCGGCGTGACCGCTGTGCACCAGTCCGGCCATTTGGCGGGTGGCCTTGGCAATGATCTCAGGGCCGATGCCCGCTGGATCGCCCATGGTGAACGCCAGTCGGATGGGGAGTGTCATGTCTTGCTTTCAGTGGAAATGGGGGCTGTGGGTTCAATCGGGTTTGATGTTGGCTGTCTTGATCAGGCGACCAATGCGCTCGTTTTCAATCGGTAAAAATTTGGCCAGTTGCGCAGCATCGCCGTTGGCGGGGGTCACCCCCACGCCATTGAGACGGCTGATCACGTCGGGGTTTTTAAGTGCCGTGGACAGCGCGCCTGACAATTTGGCGATCACGTCTTTCGGTGTTTTGGCCGGGGCAAACACGGCGTACCAGGCCGAGAAGTCAAACTGCGGATAGCCGGCTTCGGCAAAAGTGGGCACGTTCGGGAAATCGGGCAAGCGCGTTGCCGAGCCCACGGCCAAGGCGCGCACCTTGCCGGACTTGAGCAGGGGCACGCAGTTGGTGGCGGTGTCAAAAATCACCGGCACACGGCCACCAATCAAATCCATGATGTGCGCATTACCGCCTTTGTAGGGCACGTGAGTCATCTCGATCTTGTTTTGCGAAACAAACAATTCACCCGCTAAATGCAAGGGAGAGCCATTGCCGGATGAGCCGTACATCACGCCTTGGGGGTCTTTGCGCGCAGCGTCGACCACGTCTTTGAGTGTTTTGAAGGGCGACTCGTTGAAGGTGATGGCGATGATGGGCGCGCTGCCGATCATGCCCACCGATTCAAAATCTTTCAGCGGGTCGTAGTCGGCCTTGAGCAAATGCGGGCTCGCGGCGTGCGTGGCCAGACCACCAATCAGCAGGGTATGGCCGTCGGCCGGGGCACGGGCCACCACCGAGGCCCCCAAGAGCGCAGCCGCACCGGGTTTGTTGTCCACCATGGCCGTGCCGCCCAAGGCTTCGGCCATTTTCAGCCCGATCAAACGGCCCAGCATGTCGTTGGCGCCACCCGCGGGGTAGGGCACGACAAAGGTCATGTTTTTACTGGGAAACGCCGTTTGTGCGAGTGCAGCGATGGGCATGAGCGAAAAGGCCGTGGCCCCGTACAAGGCGGAGGCCAGCAATGTGCGGCGTGATGGATTTTTTTGATTGATCATGGTTTGTCTTCTAGATGAATGGACGTTTTGACTGTACAGGCTTGGATTTGCATCAAATTAAATCACAATCCGTCAAAATAAGTCATCATCGGTAACCCTTATACCTGCCTGTGGCATCATCTGCGCACCTTTGGCGTTTGAATTTTCACTTGCCCCAACACCCCATGAATACCCAGTTGACTGCCTCACCGTTGATGCCGGCGCAACGCCGCCAGCGCATCATTGATTTCTTGCAACGCCATGGCGCAGTGACCATTGGCCAGTTGGAACAGGCGCTGGGGGCGTCTTTGTCGACGCTGCGGCGCGATCTGGATTCGCTGGACGCCGAAGGCCTCGTCGACCGAACCCATGGAGGTGCTTTGCTGCGCCAGCAAGCACCGACCTACAGCACCTTTGAGCCTGCCACCGATGCGGCGGCTGAACTCTCGCCCCGCGAGAAAGCGGCGATCGGCCTGGCTGCTGCTCAAATTTTGGTGGCGCATCAAAGCGTGATATTTGACAGCGGCACCACCGTTTTGGAGGCTGCACGCGCCGCCGTTCAGCGCGGCATTCCACTGACGGCAGTGACCAATGACCTGGCCATTGCGCAGGTGCTCGGTCAGTCGCCCTTGATTCAATTGCATGTGTTGGGCGGCGTGTTGCGACCCGGCAGCCCCACCATCACCGGCCAGCCCTTGATGGAGCAGGCGAATGCTTTGCATGCCGAACTGTTGTTCATGGGCGCCCATGCGGTCACGCAGGAGGTGATGTCCGAAACATCGGCCGACGTGGCCGCTGTCAAGCAGGCCTTGATGCGCGCCGCCAAGCAGCGCATCTTGCTGGTGGATTCGTCCAAATTTCGGCCACGCGCTTTCATGCAAGTGGGGCGGTTGCAGGACGTGAATGGCCTCATCACCGACCGCAATTTGCCCGTGGCTGAGCAAGAGTTTTTGCGAACCCTGCCTTTGAAACTCACGTTGGTCGCGCCTTGAAGAGCGTGCGCATACTCGCTGATGACCTGACTGGTGCGCTGGACTGCGCCGCCGCTTTCGGCGAAGGGGTGCCTGTGCATTTGGGCGCTTTGGCCGGGGACGAGCGGCCGCCGATTGAGATCGTGGCCACGGCCTCACGCGACGTGGCGCCGTGCTCCTTGCCTGCTTTGCTCAACCCCTGCCTGCCTTGGCTACGCGCCGCGGATGTGGCCTTCAAAAAAGTAGACAGCTTGCTGCGCGGCAACACCTTTGACGAAGTGGATTGGTTGGCGCGGCAGGGCGGCTTCACGGGCCTGGCCCTGGTGCCTGCATTCCCTGCTCAAGGCCGAGTGACCGAGGACGGCCAACAATGGTGGCTGCGCTCCAACGGGGAGCGTACGCCGGTGTCTGCATCGATTCGCCAAACCTTGTTGGACAAGGGGTGGTCTGTGGAGAGTGGTCCTGTACCGCCCGCTTTCAACAGAACGGGCCGCGACATAGGCAGCGACAAGCCAAAAGCCTGGGTGCCTGACGTGCGCAATGCCGCTGAAATGAACGCCGTGGCCGAGCAGGCTTTGAATGGCCCGCTCGGTGTGTTGTGGTGCGGCAGTGCGGGTTTGGCCCAGGCCTTGGCGCAGGGCATACCGCCGCGCATGGACCGTAGCCCTGTTGCGGCCAGGTTGACGGAAGGCGCCTTGATGCTGGTCAGCGCCAGCCACCATGCCGTGACTGCGCAGCAGTGGGACGTGCTCAAGCAGTCGCGCTGGGCGCTGCTGTGTTGCCATGCGCAAGACCCGAACATGCTTGCTGCGCACAACGCGCCATACCCAGTGCTGATCGACTTGGCTGTTTCAACGCCGCTGACGCAGACCCAAGCCGCGCAGTTGCTGGCACAGCAAGTCGCACAGATCGCGCAACACGCCCCGCGTCCTCGCATCTTGGTGGTGATCGGTGGCGACACCTTGTTGGCGCTGTGCCAGGCGCTCGGCGCTACGGGATTGCGCTCGGAGCTTCCTTTGAGCCGGCCCGGCTGGGGCTGCGCGCAGATTCTGGGCGGGCGTTGGGATGGACTGGTTTGCCATACCCGTTCCGGTGCCTTTGGGACTTTGCAAGACTTGCTGCAAGTGGTCAACCGCCTTGGCGTTCGCTGAGGCATTGGCATCACGAATTTAAGGAGACCTTCACATGACCATCCAACTGTTTGCTTTTGACACGCCCAACGGCCGAAAAATCAGTGTCGCTCTGGAGGAGATGGGCTTGCCCTACACGGTGCAGGTGGTGGACATCACAGCGGGCGAGCAAATGCAACCGGCTTTTTTAAGCATCAGCCCGAACAACAAGATCCCCGCGATCATCGACACGAACGGACCCGATGGCCAGCCCATCAGTGTGTTCGAGTCGGGCGCCATCTTGATTTATTTGGCCGAAAAGTCGGGCCTGTTTTTGTCCCAAGATGTCCGGGGCCGCACCGCCGTGATGGAGTGGTTGATGTTTCAAATGAGCAGCTTCGGCCCCGCGCCCGGTCAGGTGCATCACTTTATTGCTTTGGCTTCTGAAGAAGACAAACGCTACGGCTTGGCACGCTTCATGGCCGAGACGCGTCGCCTGTACGGTGTGATGGATCGCCGACTCGCCAACCATGACTACATCGCCGGTGAATTGTCGATTGCCGACTTTGCCTTGCTGGGCTGGGTCTGGCGTCACCCCAGGCACCAAGTGGACTTGGATGATTTTGTGCACGTACAGCGCTGGTACCAGGCCTTGATGGCACGCCCTGCGGTGATGCGCGGCTTTGAGGTGGCTTTAAGGGCTTGAAGCCACCCCTTGAATCCTTGCCTGTTAGACCTTGATGATTTGCCGCTCGAACAGGTCTTGGATTTGGGCCGAGGAGTAGCCCAGCTCCCCCAAAATGTCGCGACTGTGCTCACCCAAATGCGCGGCGGGCTGGGGCAAGGGCAGGCGTTGCCCGTCAAACAAAGCGGCGTGTTGGGCCAGACGAACCCGCCCGATATCGCCGTGGTCGATTTCTACCAAGGATTGGCTCTGCACCACGTGCGGGTCCTGCAGCACCTGCGCGCGTTCATTGATCCGGCCAATGGGCGCATTGAAGTGATGGAATCTTTCGAGCAACTCGTCCGTGGTGAATGAGGCCATCAAGGGTTCGAGTACTTGCCGCAGCTCTTTGCCATTGTGGTTGCGCAGTGCCAGGGTGGCAAAGCGCGGATCATCAGCAATGTCTTGCCGCCCTAACGCCTGACATTGGCCTTTGAACTCTGCTTTCTGAGGACTCATGGTGGCCACCAGGCCATCGAGCGTGGGCCAGGGTTTTTGGTTGACGCCAAATTCTGGAAATTCTGCTGGCGCTTGGTCCATGAACATGTGGTTGTACATGGTGTCAGGCCACTGGAAAGCCAAGGTCGCATCCAGCATGGACAGGTCGATGCGCCGGCCTTGGCCATCTTTTTCTCGCGCATACAGGGCCGCGACAACGGCTTGGGACGCATTCAAGGCAGTTAACTTGTCGCACAAGGCGGTGGCCAGCACCGTGGGCTGTCCATTGATGGGGTTTCTTTGTGTGGCCGCGACCCCGGCCACGGCTTGGATCACTGCGTCATAGACTTTTTCTTGCGCGGCTTCGCCTTGTGCACCAAAACCGGTGATGGACAGTCGGATCAAGCGCGGGTTGGTTTGCAGCAAGACCTCATCGCTCAAACCCAGGCGCTCCATGACCCCAGGCCTGAAGTTATTGATCAGCACATCGGCAGCGCTGATCAATTCAAGCAAAATCTTCTTGGCTGCGCTTTGTTTCAAATCCATGGCCAAAGAGCGTTTGCCTCGATTGGCGGCAATGAAGGTCGCCGAAAGATCGCCTTTGGCAGGGCCGATCATGCGGCTGGTGTCACCCTCCAGAGACTCGACTTTGATCACTTGGGCTCCTTGATCGGCCAGCACCGCTACGGCCAAGGGGCCTGAAAACACAGTGCTCAGATCTACGATTCGGATGTCTTGAAGCGGCAAAAAAGGTGGGATCATAGGGAGTTTGTGTTTATCTGAGGCTGAAGGCGTCACCAAATGGGACCCAAGATTGGCCGTTGAAGCGCTGCAAGCGGGTCGCGCCATACAGCTCGTAATCTTGGGCGCCGGTGGTAATGGATACGCCCGGCAGCATCAAGTTGCTGTTGTAATCTTTGAGGCTGAGCATTTGTTTGAGGACGTTCTCGCGGGTCAAATCATCGCCGCATTTTCGCAGCACATCCACCATCAAGCGCGTCAAGGTGATGCCGGTCAGATTCAAGGATTCGTTGGGGTCTAATGCGGGCGCCCATCGTTTCATAAACTCTTTGTATTCCCTCATGCCCGGGTCGTCGCGCCATTGCGGGTCCAGTGGATTTTTCTGATTGGCAATCGTGATGGCCCCAGTGGCATTGTCCAAACCTGCGGGCTGAAGAATAGAGGCAATCGAAGACGCGCCCAGGGGAATGTAGAGCTGAGGCTTCCAGCCCATTTCTGCGGCCTTGCGGATCGATTGGCTGGTGAATTTGCCGTTTGAAAAACTCATCAAGACATTGGCGCCAGAAGCTTTGAGGGCAATCATTTGTGAGTCTACTGTGGGGTCTGTGGACTCGTAACTGGCTTGGGCCACGATCATACTGCCTGCCTTATCGCCCAAGGCGGCACGCAACCCTTTTAAAAAATCGCGACCAAATTCATCGTTCTGACTGAGAACGGCGATTTTGGGTTCTTTGACATGGGCCAACATGTGTTTGATATAGACCCGCGCTTCGGCATCGTAGGAGAACATCCCGCTCAGCGTCCACGGGTAATTGGCCGGATCGTTCCATTTGTTCGCGCCCGAGAGGATCAGTAACTGAGGAATTTTTTTCTGGTTCAAATATTTGTGCACCACCTGGTTGGTGGCGGTGCCCACAGAACCGAACATGAACAGCACTTCATCGCTTTCAACCAGCTTGCGTGTTTGCTCCATGGTCTTGACGGGGCTGTAGCCATCGTCCAGTGACAGTAATTTGATTTTTCGGCCGTTGACGCCGCCTTGCGCATTGATCATGTCCAGATAGGCCGCTGACACCTTGCCCACATTGCCAAGCATGGATACGGGGCCGGAATAGGGCAGCGTTTGGCCGATGCGAATTTCGTTATCGCTCGCGCCCGGATCGTATTTTTTCTGAGCTTGGGCGTTACAGGCGCAACCGAAAAGGGTCAAGGCGAGCAGGAAGAATGTGTACCACTGGAAGCGAATTTGAGTCATGGCGTTCCTATAAGCGTGGGTTAATCTTTGTTTGAAATCACGCTCTAATGTGAATCGAGTGCGACTGTTGCGCCATAGATCGATACCCTAAGGTGACTGGCCAGGCAGTCTGGGCTCAATCTTGAAAAAAATGGCCTTACATCAAAAGCCGTAAACGCTTTTTGGGTTATCGACCAAAATACGATGGCGTTTGGCTGCATCAGGTACCCAGTCTTGCAACAAGTCGAAAAGATCGCCGTCATTGGGCATTTCTCGCCCCACCATATTCACATGTGGCCAGTCACTGCCCCAAAGCAAACGATCAGGATTTTGCGCTACCAAGGCCTGCGCGATGGCCATCACCTGTGGGTAGGGCATGTCCCCCTCAGCGCAGCGCATGGGGCCAGAAAGTTTGACCCAAATGCGGCCGGTGTCGAGCATGCGTTGCAGACACGCAAATGCAGGCTGCTCTATTCCTCCTGCCGCGGGAATTGCGGCAAAGTGATCCAGCACCACGGGGCAGGGTAAATCCATTAGTGCTTGCGCGTTGTCAAGAAGATCATCGCCTGCGGGGTAAAACTGAACATGCCAGCCAAAGTCTGCGATCAATTCGGCCACACGGCGCGACAGTCGGGGCAGGGCACCGCGATGCCCGGCACTGACAAAGCGTGCGCCACGCACACCCAGTCGATCCAAACGGGCCACATGTTCGCGGCTGACATCGTCAGGCAACAGGGCAACGCCACGAAACCTTTGTGGGAAGCGCATCAACACGTCTTCCAAGTGCCGCGTGTCTTGGCCGTATCCACCACCACTGACCACCACTGCACCAGCAAGGCCCAGCGTGTCTTGCATGGCGATCTGCGTTTCGGGCAAGGCATCCTTACTGCTGTAGCGGCTGCCGGGGTGAAACGGCCAAAGATTGGCCGGACCAAACAAATGCACATGACAGTCAATGGCGCCCGCCGGGGCTAGGAGCTTGGGCTGCCTTGGATGGGGGTCGGGGGGCGGTGTCAGGGGCGGTGTGCCAGTTTCTGTGTGGGGTCCGCTGGTCATACTCACTCGGCCTTGATGTTGGCGCGTTTGACCAGATCTGCCCATTGACGCAGTTCAGTGCTGATCAGCTTGTCAAATTCGGCCGGACTGTTGCCGACGGGTTCGACGCCATCGGCTTCCAGTCGTTTGAGCAATGCGGGATCACGCAGCACGACGCGCAGTTGCTGGTGTACGGTGTCGATGATGTCGCGAGGCGTGCCAGCGGGGGCCAGCACACCCATCCACAAAATACCCTGGTAGCCCGGCAGGCCCGACTCGGCAATGGTGGGCACATCGGGCATGAGAGACGAGCGCTTGAGGCTGGCTATGGCCAGTGGTTTGATGCGACCGGCTTTGATTTGGCCAGCCGAAGTGGCAATGGTGTCGAACTTCAGAGGTACCACGCCAGACAACACATCGTTCAGCGCTGGGGCCGCGCCTTTGTAGGGGATGTGCGTGACTTTGAGATTGAGTTTTTGCAGCAGCATTTCCATGGTCACATGGGGCAGTGTGCCATTACCGGCCGAGGCATAGCTGAGCTTGTCAGGATTGCTGGCCGCGTATTTCACAAAGCCTGCAAAGTCTGTGTACGGTTGCTGCGCATGGGCAATCAACAATTCAGGAATTTGCGCCACCAGCGAGATGGGGATTAGGTCCCGTGCGGTGTCAAACGAGAGTTTGTCATTAAGTGCGGGATTGATGGTGTGATTGGGTGTGGTGAACAGCAGCGTGTAGCCGTCGGGTGTCGATTTGACCACCCGTTGTGTAGCCAGGGCGCCGCCTGCGCCCGGCACGTTTTCTATCACCACCGGCGTGTTCAATTGGGTGGACAGTTGTGTGCCCAAGGTGCGGGCCACTGCATCAACTGTCCCCCCGGCAGAAAAAGGCACTACCAGTTTGATCGGACGATCAGGGTAGGTGGCTTGGGCCCATGGGGTAATCAATCCCAACAACATTCCCAAGATGAAATTCAAACCGATGTTTTTTTTCATAAGAGGTTCAAACCCCACCCTGCGGGTGGGTCGGGTCGATCCACAACACGGTTTCTGGTTTTTCTACCGGCTCAATGTCCATGTTCACGGCCACGGCCTGGCCGTCGCTGCGGCACAGCACGCATTCCAGGGTTTCGTCTGCGCTGGCGTTGATTTCTTGGTGCGGCACATAGGGCGGCACATAAATAAAGTCACCCGGGCCGGCTTCGGCGGTGAACTCCAGCGCATCGCCCCAGCGCATGCGGGCGCGGCCTTTGACCACGTAAATCACGCTTTCCAGTGGGCCGTGGTGGTGCGCGCCGGTTTTGGCGTTGGGATGGATGTGCACGGTACCCGCCCACAGTTTTTGCGCGCCCACGCGGGCAAAGGTGATGGCCGCTTTGCGATCCATGCCCGGGGTCGAAGGCACATTGCCATCAAGTTGGTCGCCTCTCACCACGCGCACGCCTTCGTGCTTCCAGTCGGTGTAGGTGGGTGTGTTCGCAGGGTCTTGAGACATGGGGGCCTTTCAACTGAGGGGTTGCCAGACTTTAGCACCAGGCCCAGCGCTTAAAATCTTACTCGCATGTCCCAAGACAACCAAATCTTCATTCCCGAATCCTTCATGGCCTTGTTTGTGGCCCCAGGCCGTTACAAACCCACGGCTTCACATGCCGAGGTGTCCGCCCGATATGAGTTGTGCGAGGACATGGCCAACATGCTGACCGACACAGCGCAAACCATGCAGTTCACCTTGGGGGTGACAGAGCAGGACGTGCTGATGCAATGCCTGCGCGGCTTGCAGGCTGAGGCCTCGGTGGTGTCGCTGCCTGAATCGGTGTGGGTGGTGCAGCGCTTGGCCGAGTTGCTCAACTGGCCGGCAATGCTGAACGAAGACGAGCCAGTGCCTGACGCCGGCGGCGCAGCTTCCTAAGCCTTGGTCTTCATTTGCGCTTTGAGGTACTCCACCATGGCGCTGGCCGCCGGTGACAGACTGCGTCCGCGCCGGGTGACCAAGCCAATCGGGCGACGGATGTTGGGTTCGGTTAAGGCCCTGCGCACGATGCCCTGGTCCAAGCCGACGTTGGCGGCCAACTCGGGCAGGGCGGCCACACCCAAGCCGGCGGCCACCAGCGACTTGATGGTGGCCAGGTGTTCCAGCTCGTAGGCTGGCTCAAATCGGATGCGGTGCTCCAGAAAAGCCGCATCGGCATACTGACGCACGCTGGAAGGCAGGGGCATAGAGATATGCGTCAAGGTCGCCACTTCGGTCCAGGTCAGGTTGCCTTTCCCCTGAGCCAAGGCATGGGCTGCAGGGATCAAGAGCACAAACAAGTCTGAAGCCAGCGGCATGTAGTCCAGGTCGGCATAGGCCGGGTTGGCGGCGGTCAGCGCAAACTCGACCCGGCCTGCGCGCACCATTTCAAAGGCGGGTCCCGACAGGGTGTCGGTGAGTTTCAATTGCACACCCGGAAATGCCTGGGCAAATTGGGCAAAGGCCAGGGGCACTACGGTGGCGGCCAAAGAGGGCAGGGCCGCCATGGTGACTTGGCCCACTTGCAGGGTCGCTACGTCGCGCACCGCGCGCACCGCGTCTTCGGCCATGCTGCGCAAACGTTGGGCCTGCTCGACAAACACCAGGCCAGGACCGGTCAGTTGCACTTGCCGGGTGGTCCGGTCGAACAGCTTGACCTGCAGGGATTCTTCAATGCGAGAGATCACCCCCGTTACCGCCGGTTGCGACAAATGCATGCGCTCGGCTGTGCGCCTGAAACTCAGGGTGTCGACCAAAGTTAAAAACACATCCAGCTCGCGGGATGACCAGTTGATGGATTCATTGATCGTCATATCTGATTAGTCTATAGAAAAAATCAGTTGGACGAAGTAATCAACTCTTTCTAAACTCCACCATGATTCCAAAATTGAATACGATCTTGCCTTCTCAGCCCCGCGGTTGCCACGCTGTGGTCATTGGCGCGGGCACCATGGGCGCCGACGTCGCCATCGTGCTGGCGCGTGCCGGTTGCCGCGTGACCGTGACCGACCCTGACTCCCCTAAACGCGAGGCCCTGGCCGCGCATGTGTTGGCCGGATTGACAGACTTGGGACTTGAGGCGCGCGCAGCAGGCGTGCAGTCTGTCGCCGGTATAGAAAACGTGGCTTGGGCCGATGTGCGTTTGGTGATCGAATGCATTCCTGAAAAACTGCACTTGAAACAAGCGCTGTTTGCAGAGCTGTTGAAGTGGGTGCCCGCGCACACGGTGCTCGCCAGCAACAGCTCCAGTTTTCCCATCAGCGCCATCGCCCAGGGCTTGCCCACGTCCGAGCGCATGGTGGGCCTGCATTTCTTTATGCCCGCGCATCTGGTGCCTTTGGTCGAAGTGGTGCTTGGCCCGAACACCGACGGCGCCACGGCCGATGCGTTGTGCGATTTCATGCGCGGCTGCGGCAGCGTGCCGGTCTTGGTGCGCAAAGACAAGCCCGGCTTCTTGGCCAACCGCATGCAGCACGCCTTGGCGCGCGAAGCCTTTGCCATGATCGACGAAGGCGTGGCGAGCGCCGAAGACGTGGACGCCGCCGTGCGCTTTGGTTTTGGCTTTCGCTTCTTGGCCGCAGGCCCGGTGCTGCAACGCGACCATGCGGGCCTGGATGTGCACACCGCAGCAGCGGCCAGCATGTATCCCAGTTTGTCGACCACCGCAGAGCCCTCCCAGGTGCTGCGCGAGCATGTTGCTGCTGGGCGCTTGGGCATGAAAACCGGCGCCGGCTTTTTTGAGTGGAGCCCGGCGCAACGCCAAGCTGAGCGGCAACGCTACGACCGTCTGCTGCAACAAGGCTTGGCAATGTTGGCCGATGAACTGCCGCCCCTGGACCGAACTTTTTGAAAGTTGGCAAGAACCGCCTTCTTTCGCTTTTAATCAGCCCATCATCACTGGAGACACCATGCAACGCAAAACCTTGTTGACTATCGCCGCCGCATCGAGCCTGGCTAGCTTGGCCCTGGGCATGCCCTTGAGCGCGCAAGCGCAAGACGCTTACCCCAGCAAAACTATTCGTTTTGTTGTGCCTTACCCGCCAGGTGGCCCTACCGATTTGATGGCCCGTTTGCTGCAAGGCGAAATGCAAACCCGCCTGGGCGTGACGGTGGTGATTGACAACAAGGGCGGCGCAGGCGGTAACCTGGGCAGTTCTGAAGTGGCCAAACAAACCCCGGCCGATGGCTACACCTTGCTGCTCGCGGCCAGCGGTCCCATGGCCGTGAACCCCACGTTGTACAAAACCATGACCTTCAACCCTATGCTGGATCTGGCCCCGGTGATTCAAATTTCCTCCTTCCCGCTGGTGCTTGAAGTGAATCCCAAGGTGGGCGTCAAGACCGTCAAAGAGTTGGTGGCTTTGACCAAGAACCCCAAGACGGAGTTGAGCTTTGCCTCGGCCGGCAACGGCACGCCGCAGCATTTGGCGGGTGAGTTGTTTAACACCCAAATGGAAACGCACATTGCGCACATTCCCTACCGCGGCGCCGGCCCTGCATTGAACGATTTGCTGGGTGGCCAAGTGGGCGTGATGTTCGATATTTTGGGCAGTTCCTTGTCCTACATCCAGACAGGCAAGTTGACGCCTTTGGCCGTGACCTCGGCCAAGCGCAGCCCCTTGTTGCCCAATGTGCCGACCATGGCTGAAGCCGGTGTGGCGGGTTACGAGTTCACCGGCTGGCACGGTATTGCCGTGCGCGCGGGCACGCCTGCGCCGGTGATCGACAAGCTCAACAGCACCTTGAACGCCATTTTCAAAGAACCCGAATTCCGTAAAAAATGGGAGGCTTTGGGCACTCCCGTGGTGGCTGGAACGGCAGCGGCTTTTGGGGAGTTGATCAAGAAAGAAACCGTGCGCTTGGGCAAGGTCGTGAAAGACTCTGGCGCGACAGTGGACTGAGTTCACACCGGTCCATACTGCGGCCTCACCGGCCTGCGCCTTTACGCGGCCGGACTTCTTGGCTTTGGAGACAAATATGAACTCGATTTGGATGTCTGCCGCCCGCATGGCGGCTTGCTGTATTCCCTTGTGTTTGGCCTCTTGCGCAGTCATGGAGACCCCAGCGCCTGCAGGGCCGGCGCGCTTTCAGTTGCTGAGCCAAGAGCAAATGACACCTGCGCAGCGCGAGCTGGCGAACAACATCCGCTCTGGCCCGCGCGCCGCTGTGCCGGGCTCAGCCGCCAACAGTGCGTCCTTGGGCAGCCCCTTCAATGTCTTTTTGCGCAGCCCCGAACTCGGCGACCATTTGCAAAAAGTAGGCACGTACATCCGCTTTAAAAGCACCATGGGTGCGCGCCTGAATGAGTTTGCAATTTTGATCACTGCACGGCAATGGAATGCGCAGTATGAGTGGCATGCCCACCATCGCTTAGCCTTGCTAGCCGGGCTCAGTCCTGAGGTGGCCGCTGCTGTGGCCGCCGGCCAGCGCCCCACCGGCATGAAGCCGGACGAAGAAATCGTCTACAACTTTTGCCAAGAGCTGCACACCCAAAAGCGGGTCAGTGACGCGAGCTACAAAGCCGTGGTCGACCAGTTTGGCGAGCAAGGCGTGATGGATCTGATTGCGGTCAACGGCTATTACGTCTTGGTGGCTATGGTGCTGAACGTGGACCGCACGCCGATTCCCAACGGCGGCGAGCTGCCCTTGAAGGTGCTGAAGTAAAAGAATTCTGATTGGCTGCAAAATAGCCGCATGACCGAACCGATTGAGACCTTAACTCCCCGCATGCAGCCGCGCAACCCCTTGCACGGCATGACCCTGGAAAGCATCGTCACTGCCCTGGCCGACCATTACGGTTGGGAGGGCCTGGGCGAGCGCATTCCGGTGCGTTGCTTCACCCACGACCCCAGCGTCGCCTCCAGCCTGAAGTTTTTGCGCAAAACGCCTTGGGCCCGTGACAAGGTGGAAGGCCTCTACCTGTTCATGCTGCGCGATATACGCCGAGCCAACACCCCATGACCCTTGAACACATCCTTGAAGTTTTGCCACGCGACCTGAGTGCTTACCGCCAAGGCAATACCGGCGTCGACTATGTGCACCGCTTTGAATCTGGCCAACCCGGCCCGCACGTGTTGATCAATGCGCTAACACATGGCAACGAGTTGTGCGGCATGACGGCGGTAACGCATTTACTGGACAGTGGCGTGCGGCCCTTGATCGGCACCTTGACCTTGAGTTTTGCCAACGTCGAAGCTTACGAAAGCTTTGATGTGGGCAAGCCCTTTGACAGCCGCCAAATCGTGCACAACATGAACCGCATCTGGTCCAGCGAGCTGCTGGATGGCAGCGAAGACAGCCCCGAACTGCGCCGCGCGCGCCTGATGCGCTCGGTGGTGGACGCGGCCGACCATGTGCTGGACATCCATTCGACCAGCCAGGATGTCGAGCCTTTCTGGGTTTACCCCGCGTTCGCGCGCAACGCCCATGTGGCGCTGAGTGTGGGCATGCCGCAGATTCACCTGGTCATGCCCAACGGCTTGGGCTCGGGCACGCCCTTGATTCAATACGGCGCGTTTGGCGAGGCCTCGCACCACGGCGCGGCCATGGTGGTGGAGTGCGGCCAGCATTTCAAAACCAGCGCGGGCGACGTGGCCTTGGCGGCTACGCAAGGCTTCTTGGCGCACTTTGGTTTGATTGCGCGCAGCGCTTCTGAAGCGCCAAGCCCTGCGCTCCGTTACGAATTGCTGCAGACTTGCATGGTCAAGTCCACCGAGTTTCGCTTCGTCAAGCCTTGCGTGGGTTTTGAAGTCTTTGCCAAGGACGAGTTGATTGCGCTGAATGGCGACGAAGAAATTCGCGCCCTGTGCGACGACTGCACAATATTGATGCCCACGCGTGAACCCATCGTGGGCCGCGAGGCGGTGTACTTGGCCCGGCCCATTTCTTAGTCTTGAGCCTTATTTTTAGGAGTTTCCATGTCGCTTGAATCGCTGCCCTTAGACCCGGCCATTGTGCAAAAACTCTCTGGCGTGACCACCGCCACCTTGACCACAGTCTTGCTCAAAAAAGGCCTGCGCAACGTCTGGATTCGTGGCACCCAACCCCTGCAACCCGGCCAACCTCGCGTGGTGGGCCGCGCCTTCACCTTGCGCTTTGTGCCCGCGCGTGAAGACTTGGCCACGCCCGCCTCTTGGGGCTCGCCCATCTCCACCCGCGCCGCGATCGAGGCCATGCCCGCCGGTTGCATTGCCGTGGTCGACGCCATGGGCGTGACCGACGCCGGTATCTTTGGCGACATTTTGTGCGCTCGAATGCAAAAGCGCGGCGTAGCCGGCTTGGTGACCGATGGCGTCATCCGCGACATGGCCGGCGTGCTCGGCACGGGTTTGCCAGTCTGGTGCCAGGGCACCGCCGCGCCAGCCTCGGTCAATGGACTGACCTTTGTGAACTGGCAAGAACCCATTGCCTGCGGCGGCGTAGCCGTGTTCCCGAACGACATTGTGGTGGTCGACACCGACGGCGCGGTGCTGATCCCGGCGGACTTGCTCGACGCGGTGGTGGAGGCGGCAGTGGAGCAGGAACGCCTGGAAGGCTGGATCATGAACGAGGTCAACAACGGCGCTGTGCTGCCGGGCCTGTACCCACCTAATGAGGCCAACAAAGCGCGTTACGAAGCTTGGGCGAAAACTGTGCGTTGAGGGTGCAGCTGGGCCTGGAGTTCAGCGCGATTAAAGTTGGATGAAGCAGAGTCTCAATTTTTTATTACGGCCTTAGTCTGAGTTTCCATCGGATTCGGAGTCGGCGTTGGTTGCGCAGGTAACGGCTGTCGGCCAACATAAGCGGACGATGCGGTTGTGGCATCACCCCGTGCTTCAGGCCCAAAGCGGTCATCCGACTAAAAGGCAAAATTTTACAGAGTTGACTTCGCTCCAAAGAAAGCTATCGTTCACCAAAACTTGTCATTTTTCGTAAGCGTTCATCCAGGGGGCGCGCGTCCGTCAATTGACATCTCTCTAATTTGGCAAAGGCTTTCATTGATGTACAAGTACCGATACAATCAAAGTGATTTCTATGTCAAGAAATAAACCTATTGACTGAATCGGGTCATCGTTCAAAGACCTGTGCGATGACGAAATTTTCTCCGAAGATGCGCGGCGGGCCGCTGGATATCAACTGCGCAAAGTACAGCGCGGCGACGACCCAGATGACTGGAAGCCTTTTGATGATGTGGGAGCGGGTACAAAAGAGATTCGCATCAAACAGACGGACGGTGCCTTTCGAGTGATGTATGTGGCCAAATTGGAAGATGCCATTTACGTCCTTCATTGCTTCAAAAAAAACGCAAAAGACCAGTCAAAAGGACAAGGATTTGTCTACCCAACGTTACAAAGACATGATGCTGACTAGGAGCAAAAAATGAGCACCAAAAAAATCATTACCCACCGCACCCCTGCTGATGGCAATATCTTTGCTGATCTTGGCTTCGCGCCTGATGAGGCCCAGAGACTACTGGCTGAAGCTGACATGGCCATAGATGAAAAGCGGGCGCTCAAACAAACGTTGATGACTGAAATTGTGGACTGGATCGATGCGCACAATCTCAAGCAAGCACAGGCTGCAGAAATTCTTGGTATTACTCGTCCTCGGGTGTCCGATGTCGTCAATCAAAAAACACCAAAATTCACTGTCGACTCTTTGGTTGACATGGTTTTGCGCACTGGTAAGCACGTTCAGCTTTCGGTCCAATC
>CANGDZ010000055.1 GCA_947452785.1 Comamonadaceae bacterium
CAGCTTTACCAATCTTTTGGGTTATCCACAAGGAGTTTGAATGCGTCATTACGAAATCATATTGCTGATCCATCCGGATCAAAGCGAACAAGTTCCAGCCATGCTGGAGCGTTACAAAGGCATGATCACCGCTGGTGGCGGCAAGATCCATCGTGTTGAAGATTGGGGCCGTCGTCAGTTGGCATACCAAATCAACAAGCTGGGCAAAGCGCATTACCTGTGCGTGAACATTGAAGCCGATCAGCCTGTGATGGCCGAGCTCGAGCATGCATTCAAGTTCAACGATGCCGTGCTGCGTCACCTGACTGTTTCTAAGAAGAAAGCCGATGCCGGCCCCTCTTCGATGATGAAAACAGTGGAGCGTGAAGAAGCCCGCAAAGCCCAACAAACCGAATTCGCAGGTTGATCACACGATCGTGATGGCGTGAATCGCACCGACTTGACCGCTTGTATCGCAGAACTTCAAGCTCTGCGCTACACACCGGTAGGTTTACCCGCCCTGGATTTCAGACTCGAACACGAGTCGACGCTTCAGGAGGATGGGCAAACCAGACAAGTCAAAGCCTCGGTGAGAGCCTTGGCAATTGGTGCGGTGGCAGAACGTATCCAACGTCAGCCTATCGGCAGCGTTTGGAGGTTCAGCGGCTTTTTAGCCACACCTCGGAACGGTAAAAGTGTGATTCTGCATATTCAAGAGTTTCAGCAAGATTAATTTCAGGAGGCCCCATGGCCACGTTTAAAAAGTTCAACAAAGATAAGCGCCCTAAGCGCAATACCCAGTCCCTGCTGTTCAAGCGCAAGCGTTTCTGCCGCTTTACAGTCACTGGCGTCGAAGAAATCGACTACAAAGATGTCGACACATTGCGTGATTTCATTGCCGAAAACGGCAAGATCATCCCAGCTCGCTTGACTGGCACTCGCGCCATCTACCAGCGCCAGCTCAACACTGCTATCAAACGCGCTCGCTTCTTGGCCATGTTGCCTTACAGCGATCAGCACAAAGTCTAAGGAGTCCGACCATGCAAATTATTCTGCTCGAAAAGGTCGTGAACCTGGGTAACCTGGGCGATATCGTCAAAGTCAAAGACGGTTACGCACGTAACTTCTTGATCCCTAGCGGTCAAGCTCGTCGTGCCACCGAAGCCAACAAAGCGCAGTTTGAAGCTCGCCGCGTGGAATTAGAAAAAGCTGCGGCCGTAAAATTGGCCGAAGCCCAAGCCCAAGGCGAAAAAATGACCGGTATGGTCGTTAAGTTGACCCAAAAAGCCGGTGTGGATGGCCGCTTGTTCGGCTCCGTCACCAACCATGACATCGCTGACGCGTTGACTAAACAGGGCTACGCTCTGTCCAAAGCACAAGTCCGCATGCCTCATGGCCCGATCAAGACGGTCAGCGAATCCAGCGTGTCGGTGTCTTTGCACACGGACGTGTCGGTCGAGATCACCGTCTCTGTCCTCGGCGAAACCGCTTAAGCCGCGTTTTCCCAAGAAAAGCCGCCGGGTCTTTCAGACGCGGCGGCTTTTGCTTTGGGGGTTCACTTCTGGGCTTATGCACTTCAATTCACCGCTTAACCACCGTTTACCAACGGGTTATACACAGCCTTGTCCCGTGACTTGCCTGTCTTGACTGCGTAAGATCGACCGAAACCAGATATACACCATGTCGGCTGTTTACTCCTCCTCCTTGTCAGACTCCACCTTGAACATCACCTCCGATAGCCAAATCGCGCAACTGCGTGTGCCTCCCCATTCCATTGAGGCCGAGTCCAGCGTTTTGGGTGGACTTTTGCTGGACAACCAAGCGTGGGACCGGGTCAACGATTTGCTGGTGGACAATGACTTTTACCGTCACGAACACAAGCTGATCTTCAGCGCCATTGGCACCTTGATCAACGGCTCTAAACCTGCCGACGTGATCACGGTGTTTGAGCATCTGCAACACCAGGGCAAATCCGACAGCATGGGCGGGCTGACCTATCTGAACTCACTGGCCCAGTACGTGCCCAGTGCCAGCAATATCCGGCGCTATGCAGAGATCGTGCGTGAGCGCGGCATTTTGCGCAAATTGGTGACGGCCAGCGACGAGATCGCCACCAACGCCTTTAACCCACAAGGGCGTCCGGTTGACAAAATTCTGGACGAAGCTGAGCAAAAGATTTTTAATATCGGTGAAGAGGGTTCACGCAATAAACAAGGCTTTCAGTCCATGGACACCTTGGTCATTGAGCTGATGGACCGGGTCCAGGAGATGGCCGACAACCCCAATGACATTACCGGAGTCCCCACCGGTTTTTACGATCTGGACCGCATGACCTCAGGTTTGCAAGCCGGCGATTTGGTGGTGTTGGCGGCCCGTCCGTCTATGGGCAAGACCGCCTTTGCGGTCAACATTGCTGAACACGTGGCCTTGAACGAAGGCCTGCCGGTGGCGGTGTTTTCCATGGAAATGGGTGCCTCCCAATTGGCCGTTCGTGTGGTGGGCTCGATTGGCCGCATCGATCAAGGCCATTTGCGCACCGGCAAACTGACCGAAGAAGAATGGCCGCGTCTGGCTGATGCTATCGACCGCTTGCGCACCGTGTCGTTGCACATTGACGAAACCCCAGGCTTGACCCCAAGTGAGTTGCGCGCCAATGCCCGGCGTTTGGCACGCCAGTGCGGCAAGTTGGGCTTGATCGTGGTGGATTATTTGCAGTTGATGAGCGGCTCCACCACGGGCGGTGATAACCGTGCCACGGAGCTGGGGGAAATTTCACGTGGTTTGAAAATGCTGGCCAAGGAGCTGCAATGCCCGGTGATTGCCTTGTCACAGCTCAACCGCAGCGTGGAGCAGCGTACCGATAAACGGCCCATGATGAGTGACCTGCGGGAGTCCGGCGCGATTGAGCAGGATGCCGACATCATTATGTTCATTTACCGCGATGACTATTACAACAAAGACTCTAAAGAGCCTGGTGTTGCTGAGATCATCATTGGCAAACAGCGTAACGGCCCCACGGGGACTGTGAGGCTGACCTTCTTGAAACCACTGACCCGTTTTGAAAGTTTGGCCAGTGGTGGCATGGGCAGTGGCGGTGACTACTGATCAGAGCACCTCACTGGCAAAGTCCGCTAGTCGAGAGCGCTCGCCCCGCGCCAAGGTGATATGGCCGCCATGCGCCCATCCCTTGAAGCGGTCCACGGCGTAGGTCAAGCCCGAGGAGCCTTCCGTCAGGTAGGGCGTATCTATCTGCGCCAAGTTGCCCATGCAGACAATCTTGGTGCCCGGCCCGGCACGGGTGATCAGGGTTTTCATTTGCTTGGGCGTCAAGTTCTGCGCCTCATCAATGATCACGTACTTGTTCATGAAGGTGCGCCCGCGCATGAAATTCATGCTCTTGATTTTGATCCGGCTGCGAATCAATTCATTGGTTGCCGAGCGCCCCCATTCGCCAGCGTTGCCGCCATCACCTTTGGCTAAAAACTCCAAATTGTCATCCAGCGCCCCCATCCAAGGCCCCATTTTTTCTTCTTCGGTGCCGGGCAAAAAGCCAATGTCTTCTCCCACACTCACGGTGGCACGGGTCATAATGATTTCGGTGTAGCGCCGGTCGTCCAGCACCTGGGTCAAGCCCGCTGCCAAGGCCATCAAGGTCTTGCCGGTGCCGGCCGTGCCCGCCAGAGTGACAAAGTCGACTTCAGGGTCAGTCAGCAAGTTCATGGCAAAGTTTTGTTCGCGGTTGCGTGTCGTCACGCCCCATACGGCATTCTTCAGATGGGTAAAGTCCTTCAAAGTCCGCAACACGGCGGTCTTGCCGCGAATTTCTGTCACCCGGGCATACAAGCTGGGTTCACCCGGCGCTTCCAAATAGACAAATTGGTTGATCAGCAAGTTGGGCACGACAGGACCACTGATGCGGTAAAACGTGTGGCTGCCTTGTTGCCAGCTTTCGACCGCTTTGCCATGGCGTGACCAAAAATCGGTCGGCAACTGCATGACGCCGGCGTAAAGCAGGTCGCCGTCCTCCAGCACCTTGTCATTTTGATAGTCTTCTGCAGCCAAGCCCAAGGCGCGGGCTTTGACCCGCATATTGATGTCTTTGGAGACCAGTACCACCTCACGCGGCGCATATTTTTTACCCAAAGCCTGCACCACACCCAAAATCTGGTTGTCGGCCTTGCCTTGTGGCAGACTGGACGGCAGATTGGCTTCCAGCGCCTGGGTTTGAAAGAACAGCTTGCCGCAAGCGTCGACATGGCCCGTGCCGGCGAGTACCAAGCCTTGGCTGATGTCGGCGCCTTGGGCTGCCAGTGCATCCAAAGATCGGCTGGTCTGGCGGGCATTGCGCGCCACTTCAGTCATGCCTTTTTTGTGACCGTCCAGCTCCTCCAGCACGATCATGGGCAAGAACACATCATGTTCTTCAAATCGGAACAAACACATGGGATCGTGCATCAGCACATTGGTGTCCAGCACAAACAACTTGGTAGGGCCTGATTTTTTGGATTTGGTGTTACGTGGGCTTGTTGTCTTGACTGGCTTGCTGGTTGGGGTTTCGGGCGCCATCGCCGAGGTCTCCACTTCGCGTGTTTTCTTTTCGATACGCTTGGTTTCCACCTGAACGGCGGGAAGGCTTACGTGCAATGCTTTAGCCACGGGTTGCGCCTCAGACGGGGACGCGTCAGATTTGCTGAGTTTGGCTGATCCGCTTTGCGCGCGCGGTGAAGTTGGGATCGAAGCGGTGGAGAGCAGGGTGGCGCGTTGGGTCGGGGCAGGTGGCAATGGCATGAAACAGGGCCTTTGAGTTGGATAGAAAAGCTGCGCTTAAAAAACAAAAAGCCGCATGGAGACCCAGGCGGCTTTTTGGAGTAACGGTGTCGAACTGTCGGTCAACTGCATGCAATCATTATGCATGAGTCCTGTGACAGTTCTGCGCTGTTTTCAGGCTGTGGTGGTGGTCGCAGGGACCGCTTTTTTCAAATCCTTCACAGCTTGCAGGACTTCTTCCACATGGCCTGGTACTTTCAGACCGCGCCATTCATTTTTGACCAGGCCATCGGCACCAATCAAAAAGGTGCTGCGCTCAATGCCTTTGACTTTTTTGCCATACATGATCTTGTTTTTGACCACGCCGAACATGTGGCACATTTTTTCTTCCGTGTCCGCGATCAACTCAAAAGGTAATTCCAAGTTGGCTTTGAATTCATCGTGCGACTTCATGTTGTCGCGAGACACACCAAACACGGTGGCGCCAGCTTTGACAAAGTCTTTGAATTTGTCGCGAAACTGCATCGCCTCGGTGGTGCAACCGGGCGTGTTGTCTTTGGGGTAAAAGTACAAAATCAGCGTTTTGCCGTTGTGCGAGGTGTTTGAAACTTTCAAACCACCGGTGGCGTTCGCTTCAAATTCAGGGAGGGGTTTGTTGACAACGATCGCCATAGAAAATTCTTCTCGGTAACAAAGTGAGGCCAATACAAAGAATGTCAGTCTGTTGCAAGACGTGACCTTCAATCAGCAATCCTCTATTTTAACCTAAAGCGCAGATTCACCACCGATAGCTACCTTTTCGCCCCTTTTGACTGGGTGTATTTGACGGATTCAGTCGCTTAAATGGCATCTGGGGGCAGCAGTGCGGCAACCACGCGTCGCCCTTCGCTGGCCAGAACGTTGTAAGTTCTACAAGCCGCAGGCGTGTCCATGGTCTCTACGCCAATTCCCATTTGGATCAAGGGCGCGAGCCACAAGGGGCGCGGAAACCGCAATTGAGCACCGCTGCCAAAAATGACCAATTCCGGCCGACTTTGTATCAACTCCATGAAATGATCTGCCTGTAAATCAACAAAGTAAGTGGCGGACCACGGGCTACAGCCCTGCTCACTGTTCACAATCAAGGCGCCTGTGTATTTTTCGCCATTGACCGAGATCCAGCCAGGCTCGTAGGCGTTGATGAAGGGGGCGTTGAATTGGTCGGGTTGCAGTTTCATGGCGAGCCAAGCGTTGAAAGGAAGATTGTGGGTAGAGACAATCTCAAAATGGTCGGAAAATGCCGCCATAACTGTGGTCAAATTATATGTTTTCCCCAATGACGATGCCCAGGGAGGGACTTTGAAAACGATCTTGAAATCCGCCAAACTTGCCAATGTCTGCTATGACATCAGAGGCCCCATCATGGACCGCGCGCGCCAGATGGAAGAAGAGGGGCAAAAAATCATCCGCTTGAACATTGGCAATTTGGCTGTGTTTGGTTTCGATGCGCCTGAAGAAATCCAGCAAGACATGATTCGTAACCTGCCCAACTCGGCGGGGTACTCCGACAGCAAAGGTATTTTTGGTGCTCGCAAGGCCGTGATGCACGAGACCCAAAAGCAAGGCATCAAGGGCGTGACGCTGGAGGATATTTACCTGGGCAACGGGGCCAGTGAATTGATCGTCATGGCCACCAATGGCTTGCTGGACAACGGTGACGAGCTGCTTTTGCCGGCGCCCGACTATCCCTTGTGGACTGCCGCGACCAGTCTGTCCGGTGGCACACCGGTGCATTACCTATGCAATGAAGCCGACGGTTGGATGCCCGACCTGGAAGACATTCGGCGCAAGATCACGCCGCGCACCAAAGGCATTGTGGTCATCAACCCCAACAATCCCACTGGGGCTTTGTATTCAGACGCTTTGCTGCAAAGCATAGTGGACTTGGCCCGTGAACACGATTTGGTCATCTTCGCCGATGAGGTCTACGACAAAGTGTTGTACGACGATGTCAAGCACACTCCCATTGGCAGCTTGAGTACCGACGTGCTGACGCTGACCTTCAACTCCCTGTCCAAGAGCTATCGCTCCTGTGGTTACCGTGCGGGCTGGATGGTGGTCTCGGGTGATAAAAAACCAGCGAAAGATTACATCGAGGGTTTGAACATGCTCTCGAACATGCGCTTGTGTGCCAACGTGCCAGGCCAGTGGGCGATTCAAACCGCATTGGGTGGACACCAAAGCATCAACGAATTGGTGGGTGAGGGAGGTCGTCTTCGCAAGCAGCGCGATTTGGCGTACGAGCTCATCACTGCCATTCCCGGGGTGTCCTGTGTCAAGCCCCATGCGGCTTTGTACATGTTTCCCAGGTTGGACCCAAAGGTCTATCCGATTGCGGATGACCAACAGTTCTTTTTAGAGTTGTTACAAGAAACCAAGGTCATGCTGGTGCAAGGCACAGGGTTTAACTGGCCGGACACGGATCACTTTCGCATTGTGTTCCTGCCGCATGAAGACGATTTGCGCGAAGCCATTGGGCGCGTAGCAAAATTTTTGGCTGCAGTGCGCAAGCGTTGCGGCACCGATTGAGACGAGAGAAATTCAGAGCTATGAAACCGATACAAGTAGGCCTATTGGGCATTGGCACCGTGGGCAGTGGCACTTTCAATGTGCTGAAACGCAATCAAGAAGAAATCAAGCGGCGCGCTGGCCGTGGCATCGAAGTCACGATGGTGGCCGATCTGGATGTTGAGCGCGCTCAAGGCCTGGTGGGGCCAGATGTGCAGGTGGTCAGCGACGCGCGTGCTGTGATCGCCAACCCCGACATCGATATCGTCATCGAGCTGATTGGTGGTTATGGCATTGCCAAGGCCTTGGTGCTGGAGGCCATTGCGGCTGGCAAGCACGTGGTCACGGCCAACAAGGCTTTGCTGGCGGTCCATGGAACCGAGATTTTTGCAGCGGCTTCGGCCAAGGGCGTGATGGTGGCTTTTGAAGCCGCGGTGGCAGGGGGCATCCCGATTATCAAGGCCTTGCGTGAGGGCCTGACGGCGAACCGCATTCAGTGGGTGGCGGGCATCATTAACGGCACAACCAATTTCATTTTGTCCGAGATGCGCGACAAGGGTTTGGACTTCAGTGTCGTGCTGCAAGAAGCACAACGCCTGGGTTATGCCGAAGCCGATCCTACCTTCGATATCGAAGGAGTGGATGCCGCGCACAAAGTCACTTTGATGAGCGCCATTGCCTTTGGCATTCCGGTGCAGTTTGACAAAGCCTATGTGGAAGGCATTACCCAATTGGGCGCAGCCGACATCAAGTATGCAGAACAATTGGGCTACCGCATCAAACTGCTGGGCGTGACTAAGCGTGTCGACAAAGGCATTGAATTGCGTGTGCACCCTAGCCTGGTGCCGACCCAACGTTTGATCGCCAACGTCGAAGGCGCGATGAACGCGGTGATGGTGCAGGGCGATGCCGTGGGCACGACCTTGTACTATGGCAAAGGGGCAGGCGCCGAGCCCACGGCCAGCGCCGTGATTGCCGACTTGGTCGACATCACCCGCTTGCACACCGCCGACCCGTTGAACCGGGTGCCACATTTAGCTTTCCAGCCCAATGCCATGAGTGACTTGGTTGTTTTACCGATGAGCGAAATTGTCACGAGTTACTACCTGCGCTTGCGCGTCGCCGACGAAGCCGGCGTGCTGGCCAAGTTGACCGGGCTGCTGGCCGATGCCGGCATCAGCATCGATGCAGTCTTGCAACGTGAAGCCGATCAGGTCAGCCAGGCGGGCGAAAACCAGACCGATGTGATCATCCTGACCCACGACACGCGCGAAGGCACGATGAACGAAGTGCTGGCCAAAATGCAGGCGCTGCCCACCGTCTTGGCTCCGATCACCCGCATTCGCAAAGAAGAGCTGAACTGATGCGTTACCTCTCGACACGCGGTCATACCGACCGCAAACGCTTTTGTGAAATTTTGCTCGAAGGTCTGGCCCCCGATGGCGGTCTGTACCTGCCCGAACATTACCCTCAGGTCGACGTGCAGACACTGGACCAATGGCGCACGGTCTGGGAACGCCAAGGTTATGCCGGTTTGGCCTTTGCCGTTTTGTCTTTGTACATCGACGACATTCCTGCCGCTGATCTGAAAGCCCTGTGCAACAAAACCTACACCGAGGCCGTGTTCGGTACGCCGCAGATTGTTCCGCTCAAGCCTTTGCAAGAGCCCGGCGCGGCTTCGCCGGAGTTGTATTTGGAAGCTTTGTCTAACGGACCGACCTTGGCGTTCAAAGACATGGCCATGCAGCTTCTCGGCAATTTGTTCGAGTACGAATTGGCCAGGCGCGGTGAAGAGCTGAATATTTTGGGCGCCACCTCGGGCGACACAGGCAGTGCGGCCGAATACGCCATGCGCGGTAAAAAGGGTGTGAGGGTTTTCATGACCAGCCCCAACGGACGGATGAGCCCTTTCCAGCAAGCGCAAATGTTCAGCCTGCTGGACGACAACATCCACAACATCGCCATCGACGGCGTGTTCGATGATTGCCAAGACATTGTCAAGGCGGTGTCCAACGATCTAGACTTCAAACGCAAATACAAAATTGGCACTGTGAACTCGATCAACTGGGCGCGCTTGTTGGCCCAGGTGGTGTATTACTTTGCCGGTTACTTTCAAGCCACAAAAACCAATGCAGAGCAGGTCAGCTTTGCCGTGCCCAGTGGCAACTTTGGCAATGTCTGTGCGGGCCATGTGGCGCGCATGATGGGGCTGCCGATTGCGCAACTGGTGGTGGCGACCAACGAGAACGATGTGCTCGACGAGTTCTTTCGCACCGGCGTTTACCGCGTGCGCGGCACCGCCGACACCCACGAAACCTCCAGCCCATCGATGGACATTTCAAAGGCCAGTAACTTCGAGCGCTTTGTCTTCGATTTGCTCGGTCGCGACGGCGCCCGGGTGGCCCAGTTGTTTGGCCCCGCCCTCAGCCAGCAAGGTCGTTTCGACCTCAGCGGCGAGCCATTGTTTGCCCAAGCGGCACAGCGCTATGGTTTTGTCAGCGGCAAAAGCACACACGCTGACCGCTTGGCCACCATCCGCGATGTGTTTGCGCGTTACGGCATGATGATCGACACCCACACCGCTGACGGCGTCAAGGTGGCACGTGCGCATCTGATTCCGGGCCAGCCCATGCTGGTGCTGGAAACCGCCTTGCCCATCAAATTTGCCGCGACCTTGGTCGAGGCTTTGGGCCGCGAACCCCATCGTCCACCCCAATTCAACGGCATCGAAGCTTTGCCCAAACGGGTCCAGATCATGCCCGCCGACACGGCGCTAATTCAGCGCTACATTGCTAAACATTGCGACTGATGCCATGAGCCAGTCCGAGACGACTTCGCCTACGCCGTCCCGTCCTGGCTTGATGGCCTTGGACGAGGCCTTGTACCAATTGCTGGCCATGGCTCAGCCCTTAGACGGTGAAGAGTCACTGGCCACCTTTGACGCCGATGGTCGCGTGCTGGCACAAGACATTGTTTCGGCCTTGCAAGTGCCGCCCCAAGACAACTCGTCCATGGATGGCTACGCCATGCGCTGTGCTGATGTGGCCGCGCCAGGGGCTCGTTTGCGTGTAACGCAGCGTATCGCAGCGGGTCACCAGGGCGTGCCCTTGCAACCCGGCGAAGCGGCGCGGATTTTTACCGGAGCCCCCATTCCTGTCGGCGCAGATGCGGTGGTGATGCAAGAGGACACCTTGGTGATGCAGGGCACGGATCCTCAAGCGGTGCCTGAAGTTCAAGTCCAATCCCTGCCGCAACGGGGGCAATGGATTCGCCGCAGCGGTGAAGATGTCACGCTGGGCGCCACCGTTCTGCATCGCGGCGAGCGCTTGCACCCTGCCAGTTTGGGTTTGGCGGCGAGCATTGGCTTGGCGCATTTGCGCGTCAGCCGCAAACCCCGCGTGGCTTTGTTTTCAACCGGTGATGAACTGGTGATGCCAGGCGACGTGGCCCCGCAGGACATGGCCGCCGGCGCCATCTACAACTCGAACCGTTTTTTCTTGCGTGCCTTGTTGCACCGTTTGGGTTGCGAGGTGAGTGATCTGGGCATCGTGCCCGATCGCCGCGACACCACGGTGGCGGCTTTGAAATCGGCAGCCGACCACCATGATCTGATTTTGACCAGCGGTGGCGTCTCTGTGGGTGAAGAGGACCACGTCAAACCAGCGGTGCAGTCCCTGGGCGAGTTGAATCTGTGGCAAATTGGCATGAAGCCTGGCAAACCCTTTGCCTATGGCTGGGTGCAGCGAGGCGAAGCCGGTCGCGCCCATTTCATCGGTTTGCCCGGCAACCCGGTCTCCAGTTTTGTGACTTTCTTGCTGTTGGTGCGGCCGTTTATTTTGCAATTGCAAGGTGCAAAGCAAATCCAACCTGTTCGCATCACACTGCCTGCACATTTTGATTTGCCCAAGGCCGATCGCCGCCGTGAATTTTTGCGGGTGCGCCGCAATGCCCAGGGGGGCCTTGATTTGTTTCCGAACCAAAGCTCAGGCGTGTTGACCTCGGCCGTGTGGGGCGATGGCTTGGTCGACAACCCTGCGGGCACAACGATCCAAAACGGCGATGGTGTGAGCTATCTCTCTTTTGCGGATTTGCTGTCTTGAACAGCGCCTGAGTCAGAAGGACAGATTGACATGATGCAAGTTCATTTGCGCTATTTCGCATCTATCCGCGAAGCCTTGGGCTGTGGCAGTGAAGCCTGGCAAACGGCCGCGACCACGGTAGGCGCATTGCGCGCCGAGTTACTGGTGCGTGGTGATGTTTTTCAATGCCTGGCCGCCGAAAAACCGGTGCGCATGGCTTTGAACCAGGTGATGTGCCACCCCTCAGACGCCCTCACGCCGGGTTGTGAGGTGGGTTTTTTCCCGCCCGTGACGGGAGGCTGAGGGTATGTCTGCACGTGTCAGCATTCAAACTGAGGATTTCAATCTGGCGCAAGAAATTGAGCGTTTGCGCTTGAATGATGCCCGTGTGGGCGCTGTCTGCAGCTTTGTGGGCACCGTGCGCGATACGCGGGCTTTGACTGGCCAGGCGCATGATGAGGTGCAGGCGATGGCACTGGAACACTACCCGGGCATGACCGAGAAGTCGATTGAAGCCATGATCGATGCCGCACACCAGCGTTTTGACATTTACCAGGCCCGTGTGATTCACCGCGTGGGGGAGTTGGCCCCGTCCGATCAAATCGTGATGGTGGCGGTGACTTCAGCGCATCGAGGTGAAAGCTTCAAGGCCTGTGAGTTTTTGATGGACTACCTCAAAACACAAGCCCCTTTCTGGAAGAAAGAGCGCACCCCACAAGGAGCCAAGTGGGTCGATGCACGCGTGACCGATGACCATGCCTTGGCGCGCTGGGGCATTCAGACCGCGAACTGAAATCTTGGCATCAAGGTTTTGCGCCCGTGCCTTTGTTGCTCGAGCCGCCCGGTGCCGTCACAACCGGTGCCACGATGATAGGCGGTTGACCTGCCACTGCAGGGGCAACCACTGGTGGTGGCGCGTCGGCGCGATTCGTGCCGGCAAGCAATGACGAGCGGTCATTGTCCGCGGCAACCACCGGTGCCTTCGGCGGTGCCCCAGTGGCTATTTCAATGAATTGGTCCAAAACTTGACCCAAGGCAGGTGAGTCCGAATGTCCAAACCAGTTCGGTCGATTGCTATTGATGTATTGCAATTTTTCGAGCGAGCAAGTAGGCCCGTTTCGGTTCAGCCATTCGGTAATGGCGACATATCTTTCGTTGGGATGGTGAATGCTGAAAGCGATCCCCCTAATTTCTGCAACCATGCAGCGTGGGGCTGCTGCAGACTTAGCCACAGCCGTTGCCGCCTGGGCTGAACCCATCAGGGCCAAAGCGAGCAAGGCCAAGGCAAAGTGCAGTTGTTGGCGAATGTGTTTCATGGCAATCCTTGTGAAGTGATCAGTGGGTGTAGGTGGGTCGAGCCACGGTTGAAGCTTCAAAGTTATCGCTTTCAACCGGCATCACGGGCGTCTCCATGCGCCAATTGGCTTGTTGCAGGGCTTGTCCCATCAAATGCAGCAAGCCATGCAAAAGTGAGGATTGCAGGGCGAGTTGGCAAGACCGACCGGTGGAGCCTTCGCCGCTTTGATCTTGGAACACCACATTCAGCGTACCACTGGAGTGCATATTCAACTGCACATCTGTCACCAGGATGGGTTCTTCACCCAGCGGCAGTTGAGGTGCCTGACTGGTGAAGGGTGTTTTGAAATCAGCATTTTCAAGAAAGGTTTCGCGTTTCAATTCGGTCAGCATTTGCTGCGCAGCGTAATCATTGACCATGACCTGGGGATTGCGCGTTTCCAACTGAATCACACAGGCTTGCAAGTGAGGCAACAGGCGCCCCGTCAACCGGCGGGTCAACCACAGGCGAAACTCTTGTCCGTCTTGGGTATTCACGCGCAGCATCAAGCGATCTTGCCGTTCAGCATAGTTCACCGACATTTGGTGGATGTTCATTTCTTGATTTTAGGCAAATGTGGTGCCCTTGGGAGACTTGAAAATGGGCTATTCAGCACAAGATTGATGCAAACAGGAGTTTTATTCATGCGAATTGACAAGCTAACCACCAAATTCCAAGAAGCATTGAGCGAGGCGCAGACTTTGGCCCTCGGTCAAGACCATGCCTACATTGATCCAGCACATGTCTTGTTGGCTATGTTGCGCCAAGAGGACGGTCCGCGGCCATTGCTGGAGCGCGCCGGTGCGAACGTGACCGGTTTGACCTTGGCCGCCGACAGTGCGGTCAAGCGCTTGCCCCAAGTCACAGGCCAGGATCAGGTGCAGATTGGCCCTGAAATGGTCAAGCTGTTGCAGGCGGCGGAGAAGGAGTCCATCAAACGCGGTGACGCTTTTGTCGCCGGCGAATTGTTCTTGCTGGCCCTGACCGACAGCAAATCCGAGTTGGGCCGTGTAGCCAAAGAAAACGGGCTGTCGCGCAAGAGCTTGGAGAGCGCCATTGAGGCTGTGCGAGGGGGGCAAAGCGTCAGCTCAGCCGATTCGGAGGGGCAACGCGAATCACTCAAAAAGTACTGCATTGATTTGACCGAGCGTGCGCGCTTGGGTAAGCTGGACCCGGTGATTGGGCGCGACGATGAAATCCGCCGCGCCATTCAAGTGCTGCAGCGGCGCACCAAAAACAACCCGGTGTTAATTGGTGAGCCTGGCGTGGGCAAAACCGCCATCGTGGAAGGTTTGGCACAGCGTATTGTGGCGGGCGAAGTGCCCGATTCCTTGCGTGGCAAGCGCGTTTTGTCGCTCGACATGGCCTCCCTTTTGGCTGGCGCCAAGTTCCGCGGCGAGTTTGAGGAGCGCCTGAAAACAGTGCTCAGCGAATTGGCTAAGGATGAAGGCATGACCATTGTCTTTATTGACGAGTTGCACACCATGGTTGGCGCCGGCAAGGCAGAAGGCGCCATGGATGCAGGCAATATGCTGAAACCCGCCTTGGCCCGAGGCGAGCTGCATTGCGTGGGTGCAACCACGCTGGACGAGTACCGCAAATACATCGAAAAAGATGCGGCGCTGGAGCGTCGTTTTCAGAAAATTTTGGTGGGTGAGCCTTCGGTGGAAGCGACCATTGCCATCTTGCGTGGCTTGCAGGAAAAATACGAAGTCCACCATGGCGTGGACATCACCGACCCGGCCATTGTGGCTGCGGCCGAGTTGAGTCATCGCTACATCACCGACCGTTTCTTGCCCGACAAAGCGATCGACTTGATCGATGAGGCGGCCGCAAAAATCAAGATTGAAATTGACTCTAAGCCCGAGGTCATCGATAAGCTGGACCGCCGTTTGATTCAACTGCAAATTGAACGCGAAGCGATCAAGAAAGAAAAAGACGAAGCCTCGCGCAAGCGATTGGAATTGATTGAAGAAGAAATCGTCAAGCTGAAAAAAGAAGCTGCAGATTTGGAAGAAATCTGGCGCTCTGAGAAGGCACAGGCGCAAGGCAGCCAGCATGTGCGTGAACAAATCGATCAGCTGCGTCAGCAGATTGATGCCCATACACGCAAGGGCGATTTCAACAAGGTGGCCGAGCTGCAGTACGGCAAATTGCCCGAGCTGGAAAAGTTGCTCAAAGAAGCCCAAGCCAAAGAGACCGGTAAAAGTGCGGGTACAGGCCACCGCTTGTTGCGCACCCAAGTCGGGGCTGAAGAAATTGCCGAGGTGGTGAGTCGCGCCACAGGCATTCCTGTGTCCAAAATGATGCAAGGCGAGCGCGAAAAATTGCTGCAAATGGAAGGCAAACTGCACCAACGGGTGATAGGACAAGACGAAGCTATCAGTGCGGTGGCGAATGCCATTCGGCGTTCACGCTCGGGCCTGTCGGACCCGAATCGCCCCACCGGTTCTTTCTTGTTCCTCGGTCCCACGGGCGTGGGTAAGACAGAGCTGTGCAAAGCTTTGGCCGGGTTTTTGTTTGACAGCGAAGACCACCTAATTCGCATCGACATGAGCGAGTTCATGGAAAAACACTCAGTCGCGCGACTGATTGGCGCGCCCCCCGGTTATGTGGGTTACGAAGAGGGGGGTTATTTGACCGAAGCGGTACGCCGCAAGCCGTATTCGGTGCTGTTGCTTGATGAAGTGGAAAAAGCCCATCCTGATGTGTTCAACGTGTTGCTACAGGTGCTGGACGATGGCCGCTTGACCGATGGCCAGGGTCGAACCGTGGACTTCAAAAACACTGTTATTGTCATGACCTCGAACATCGGCTCGCAGATGATTCAGACTATGGTGGGCGAGTCCTATGAGGACGTGAAAGATGCGGTCTGGGGCGAATTAAAGAACTACTTCAGACCTGAGTTCTTGAATCGGATTGACGAGACGGTGGTCTTTCACTCGCTGGATGCACAGCACATCGAGTCGATCGCCAGAATCCAAATTCAGGCCCTGGCGGCGCGTTTGGCCAAGTTGGAGTTGTCGTTTGATGTCTCCGAGGCGGCTTATGCGGAATTGGCCAAGGTGGGCTTTGATCCGGTGTTTGGTGCGAGGCCTCTAAAACGGGCCATTCAGCAGCGGATCGAAAACCCCTTGTCTAAGTTGTTGCTGGAGGGGCATTTCCTGCCCAAGTCCACAATTCCCGTGGATGTGGATCCGGTGCGTGAGCCCGGCGTTTTCAAGTTTGACAGGGTCATTGCGACACCGGTCAGCCCTTGAGCGCCAAGCGCGCAGGGCCGCTATGATCAGGGGTGCCCCGTGTTTTGCGGGCCCTCTTTTCACAAGCCCCGTTCATGACCACTTTTTCTGCTGACGCAATCGCCACCTCCCCAGTGCCTTTGCGGGACGATGCACGCATCATGGCCTTGGTGGGCTTGGCACATGCCAGTTCGCACTTTTCTCATTTGCTTTTGCCGTTGATGTTCCCTGTGTTCATCAAAGAATTTGGCTGGAGCTATTCAGAGCTCGGACTGATGAGCACCATGTTCTTTGTGGTCTCTGGTATCGGGCAGGCCAGTTCCGGTTTTGTGGTGGACCGATTTGGCGCGCGCCCCATCTTGTTTGCTTCCCTGGTGTTTTTTGCGTTGGCTTGCGGCGTCGCCTCCACTGCTAACAGTTACCCGGCCATGTTGTGTGTGGCCGCATTGGCGGGCTTGGGTAACTGCGCTTTTCATCCGGTCGATTTCACGATTCTGAACCAGCGCATCTCCAGCCCCCGAATTGGCTATGCCTTCAGTGTGCATGGCCTCACTGGCAATTTAGGCTGGGCCGCAGCCCCCGCCTTTTTGGGCGTCCTGTCTGCTTGGGCTGGATGGCGGGCCGCCTATGTCGGTGCGGCCTTGTTGTATGTTTCGATTCTGGTCTTGCTGTGGATGAATCGGGAACTCCTAGCCACCACCGTGGTCAAACGCCACGCGGATGAACCCAGTGCCCATGACATGGACTTCATGCGTTTGCCAGTGGTGTGGTGGTGCTTTGCCTTCTTTTTGCTTTCGACCGTGACCTTGGCTGTGGTGCAAAACTTTTCACTGCCTATTCTCAAAGCTTTGCATGACGTCTCACTGGAGGCCGCCACCTTGACCTTGACCGCGTACATGCTGTGTGGTGCTGCTGGCATGCTAGTGGGTGGTTTTGTCGCGGCTAAGCGCCCGGCGCACAGCGACCGGGTGGTTGCCACGTGTATGAGCATTGCCGCTATGTTGCTGGCCCTGTGTGCCACCGGTTGGCTGGGGGCGACGGGCACCATGGCGGTGCTGGCGGCCACCGGTTTTGCCATTGGCATCGGGGGGCCGAGCCGCGATTTGATGATCAAAAAAGCCACGCCCAAGGGGGCCACAGGCCGGGTTTACGGGTTGGTGTACTCGGGGCTGGATGTGGGCTTCGCGTTGTCGCCTGTGATTTTCGGCGCTTTCATGGACCGCGGCTGGTATGCGGCTACCTTGGCCTGTGCTGCTGCCGTGCTTTTGTTCAGTGTGGGCGCCGCTTTGGGTGTGGGCCGTCAAACTAACCAGGCCCAAACGCGCACGGCTTAACGCTTGCTCACGCCATGAGGTGCTTAGGCGGAGTTGTTCAATGCCAGACCTGGAACAGGCCAGTCATCGATCGCGATCAGCTTGCCGCTGCCCGATAAAGTCACATAAACCGTGCGTTTTTCAGGTCCGCCAAAACACAAATTGGTGGTGAAGCGGTCTGGCAAGCTGATATGACTGTGCAGACTGCCATCGGGTGAAATCATCGTGATGCCGCCATGGATCAAGGTGGCCACACACACATTGCCCAAGGCGTCAACCGCCATCGAGTCAAAGCGCTGGTAGTGGCCCCCCGGCGACGCGGCCAACATACGAGCGCCTTGTGGCGAAGGCCAGCCGTCCTTGCGTACTTCACCGGCACCGGTCACATCAAAGGCCCAAACGCGGGCTCCTTCGGTTTCGGCGTAGTACAGAGTTTGGCCATCGGGCGACAGGGCGATGCCATTGGGCGTCATGACTGGCCGCGCAATCACATGCACCGACGCGCCATTGGGCGTGCCGTAATAAATCCCGCCTCGGTCCATCTCGCTGTGCCTGGTTTTGCCCAGGTCAGAGAAGTAAAAGCCACCGTGCGCGTCAAACACGATGTCGTTCGGCCCCCGCAAATCTAAGCCTTCCACCTGGTCGAAGAGTCGCTCAAATTTCCCGGTGTTAAGGTTGACGCGTTCAATACGCCCGCCGCTGTAATCCGTGGCTTGACCGATGGGTCTAAAGCAGCCATCGGACTCGGTGGTGTAGTTGAAGCCGCCGTTGTTGCAGATGTACACCGCGCCGTCAGGGCCGATGGCGGCCCCGTTGGGCCCTCCCCCTAGGTCTGCCACCACCGAGACCCGACCATCTGGCGTGACCCGCGTGAGCGTGCCGCGTGCGATCTCGACCAACAGCACCGAGCCATCGTCCATGGCAATGGGACCTTCTGGGAATTGCAAGCCACTGGCGATTTCTCTGATTTTCATGGGGTCTCCTGGGTTGGCCTGTCAGTGTCCCGATCTTGGGGTGCCTGCGCTGTCACATGTGTTCAATGCCCAGGACCTTGCCTGCGCCGGGAGGGGCATGCATCTGCTAACCTTGTCAGCAAATTCTTGAGAGAAAAGCATGAACGTACCCGTTGTTGAAAATACGCCCCCTGCCGTGATGGGTGGTCACTTGTTGGTGCAATGCCTGATAGCCCAAGGGGTGACGCATGCCTTTGGCGTGCCTGGCGAGAGTTATTTGGCGGTGTTGGACGGTTTTCATGCTCACGCCGAACAGATTCAATTTGTCACCTGTCGCCAGGAGGGTGGGGCGGCTTTCATGGCCGATGCCCAGGGGCGCTTAACCGGTCGCCCAGGCGTTTGTTTTGTGACCCGAGGCCCAGGGGCCACCAACGCCTCCATTGGGATTCACACCGCATTCCAAGACTCCACCCCGATGGTGCTGTTTGTGGGGGATGTGGCCAGCGACACGCGGGACCGCGAAGCCTTTCAAGAAGTGGATTTTGGATCTTTCTTCGGCCCCAGCACCAAAGGAATGGCCAAACGCGTGGAGCGGATCGACGATGCCAAGCGCATTCCGGAATACGTGGCCCGTGCGTTTGCCACGGCCATGAACGGCCGCCCCGGCCCGGTGGTGCTGGTCTTGCCTGAAGACATGCTGACGCACATGGTGCAGGCACAACCCCTGGCGCGGATCGAGGCGGTGGAGGCTTGGAGTGATCCGGGCGCTTTGCGCCGCCTGCGCGAGATGCTCTTGCAGTCTGAGCGCCCCTTTGTCATAGCGGGCGGGGGCGGTTGGACCGTGCAGGCCGCGCAGGCTTTGCAGCGCTTTGCTGAAAACTGGAAATTGCCGGTGGGCAACGCCTTTCGCTTTCAAGACACCTTTGACAACTTTCACCCTCAATACGCGGGGGATGTGGGCATTGGCATCAACCCCAAGTTAGCGGCGCACATCAAAAGCAGCGATCTGATCATCGCCATCGGCCCCCGCTTGGGCGAGATGACCACCAGCGGCTACACCTTGCTGACGCCGCCCAAAGCGCAGCAAACCTTGGTGCATATCCATGCCAGCGCCGAAGAGTTGAACCGGGTGTTTCAAGCCGACTTGGCCATCTGCGCCACCATGAATGCCGCAGCCCGCAGTTTGGAAGTACTCACCGCGCCCAACACCTTGCCATGGGAGGCGTGGACGCAGGCCATCCATGCCGACTACGAAGCCAATGTGCGCCCCCAAGCCTTGGCTGGTTTGCCTGCGGATAACGAAGCGGGCGTGGTCGATATGCCTGAGGTGATTGCCGTGCTGCAAAAACACCTGCCCGCCGATGCGGTGCTGACCAACGGGGCCGGCAACTTTGCCAGCTGGGTGCATCGCTATTACAAGCACCATGGCCTGGTCAAAGGGCATAAAACGCAACTGGCCCCCACGGTCGGTTCCATGGGCTATGGTGTTCCTGCCGGCATTGGCGCCGCCATTTTGACCGGTCGTGTCGTTTTCACGATTGCGGGTGATGGTGATTTCTTAATGAATGGCCAGGAGCTGGCGACCGCGGTGCAGCATGGCGCCAAGACCATCATCGTGCTTCTGAATAACGGAATGTTTGGCACCATTCGCATGCACCAAGAGCGCGAATACCCGACCCATATTTCGGGCTCTTACTTGAACAACCCTGATTTTGCGGCTTTGGCCAAAGCATATGGCTATGCGGGTGTTCGCATCACGCGTACGGCAGAATTTGAAGCGGTGCTCTTAGACGCCTTGGCGCGAGATCAAGGCACCTTGATCGAAGTGATGCTGAACCCCGAAGTGATCACCACTCGCGGCACCTTGAGTGCGATCACGGCGGCGGCGTTGAAAACCTGAAGACGTTTGCGCCAGCGATTTGGAGCCGATAAATAAAAATGCCGGGCCCCCTTGTGGGAGCCCGGCATTTTTCATGCAATCAGGTGCTGATTACTTCAAGTGCTTGCCGATCAGGCCAGCCAACTCAAACATCGTGACTTGGGCTTTGCCAAAAACGGCTTTGAGCTTGTCATCTGCATTGATGTTGCGCTTGTTCACGCTGTCTTGCAGATTGTGCTTTTTGATGTAAACCCACATCTTGCTCACGACTTCCGTACGTGGCAGGGGAGCGGCACCCACCACAGCAGCCAATGCGGCGCTAGGGGTCAATGCCTTCATGAACGCAGCGTTAGGCGTGCGTTTTTTGGCCGGCGCTTTCGCCGCGACCTTTTTAGCAGGAGCTGCGCTTGCAGTTGCTACTTTTTTTGCCGGAGTTGCTTTTTTAGCCGGGGTTGTTTTTGCAGTTGCCATGTTGTGATTCCTTTGTGCGGAAGTTGTTTCAAAGCCGGTTACACCAATTTGAAGCGGCTGCGCTCATGCTACTGGAGAAAACCCATGTTTCCAAGGGCAGAGCAGCTTTTTTCACTCGGGGTTGTTACCCATGTGGTTGTTTTGACAGCAACTTGCACCGATGGGCAATTACGATGGCTTGATTTGGGTTTTTTTGCAGCGATCGGGTTAGCAGGTTTTTTGGGTTCGTTAATTTCAAAGTTCACTATTTCGATTTTTTCGCAATGCAATATGTGGGTTTCATAATGTGGTTTAGTGGCGTGTTGCGCTGCATCATTTTTTCTCAATATGAGAAATCATTTTCCGTATTGAGAAATTTACTTTGTATCTTATTGATTTTAAACAGATAAATAATTGTCTTATATAAGACATAAGATGATTTTTGAGTCTTCTATAAGAGTTAAGATGAGTCATCGACTGCACAGACAGTCGTTTCACTCACTCGATTTGTTTAACTCACTGGAGCTCACCATGCCACAAAATTTCACTGAACAACTCAGCCGCGAGCAGCAAATTGCCGCCTTGGAAAAAGACTGGGCCACCAACCCGCGCTGGAAAGGCGTCAAGCGTGGTTACTCTGCTGCTGACGTGGTGCGTTTGCGCGGCAGCATGCCTATCGAGCACACACTGGCCAAGCGTGGTGCAGAAAAGCTCTGGGAAAAAGTCAACGGCGGCGCCAAGAAAGGTTACGTCAACTCTTTCGGCGCCATCAGTGCGGGTCAAGCCATGCAACAAGCCAAAGCTGGCTTGGAAGCTGTTTACTTGTCAGGCTGGCAAGTGGCTGCTGACGGCAACAGCTCGGAGACCATGTACCCCGATCAGTCCTTGTATGCCTACGACTCGGTGCCCACCATGGTTCGCCGTATCAACAACACGTTCAAACGTGCTGACGAAATTCAGTGGGGCCGTGGTGTCGAGCCGGGCAGCAAAGAATTTATCGATTACTTTTTACCTATCGTGGCTGACGCAGAAGCCGGTTTCGGTGGCGTGTTGAACGCTTTCGAATTGATGAAAAACATGATCGCATCGGGCGCTGCAGGCGTTCACTTTGAAGACCAATTGGCAGCTGTGAAAAAATGCGGTCACATGGGCGGCAAAGTTTTGGTGCCTACTCATGAAGCTTGCGAGAAATTGATCTCTGCACGTTTTGCGGCTGACGTCATGGGCGTGTCCACCATTGTGTTGGCCCGTACCGATGCCGAAGCCGCGAACCTGATCACTTCGGATCACGACGCCAACGACAAGCCTTTCTTGACCGGCGAGCGCACACCCGAAGGTTTCTACCGCGTGAAAAATGGTTTGGAACAAGCCATCAGCCGCGGTGTGGCCTACGCCCCCTACGCCGACTTGGTGTGGTGTGAAACCGGCGTTCCAGACATTGGCTTTGCCCGTGAGTTCGCCCAAGCTGTGCACGCAGCCTGCCCCGGCAAGTTGCTGTCGTACAACTGCTCACCTTCCTTCAACTGGAAGAAAAACCTGAACGACACCCAAATCGCTTCTTTCCAAGAAGACTTGTCGGCTCTGGGTTACAAGTACCAGTTCATCACGTTGGCGGGTATCCACATCAACTGGTTCAACACTTTCCAGTTCGCCCACGCTTACGCCAATGGCGAAGGCATGAAGCATTACGTCAATATGGTGCAAGAGCCTGAATTTGCAGCGCGCGACAAGGGCTACACCTTTGTGTCTCATCAACAAGAAGTGGGCGCAGGCTATTTCGACGACGTGACCACTGTGATCCAAGGCGGTGCATCTTCTGTGAAAGCCTTGACGGGTTCGACTGAAGAAGAGCAGTTCCACTGATCTGCAAAAGCGTCTGAAAGGGCGCTGCTTGCAAAAAAGCCATCTGATGCTGCGGTTTCAGATGGCTTTTTTCATTGTCCAATTGACATGGTGTCCCTTGCGTATTTATTCAAATTAAGGAGAATACGCACGGATGAATCATTGCAGTGTCCGCTTCGCTCTCTCCTTCTTTTTACTCTGGACCGGGTGGACGGGTCAAGCCATGGCAAGAGACGATTGCAATCGGTCACCTTCGGAGGTGGCCCGACTCGTGGAAATTCGACCTGGCTACCACCGGGTCAGTGGCCCCTTGGCTGAGTTTGATCCTTGCCACGCCTCCTTCAGATATGCAATGCCTGATTTCTTTGCCAGCAAGTTGGGTGAGAAACCCCCGCTCATGATCATTGCCCATGGCGGAGGCGGGCCCGGTGCAGCCGAAATAGAAATGATGCGCAGGATGAACAAGGCGGGCATAGCGACCCTGTTATTCGATGCTTACGAAATGAATGGTTTCGCATACAAAGGCACGATGCTATTTGTCTTGGGCGTCACCAATGAGTCGCGCCAGCGTATGATTTACAAGGCCACTTTGGGGGCGTACCAGTGGGCGATCAAGCAACCCGAAATTGATACCACCCGTATTTTTATCCATGGACTATCCAACGGCGGCAGTGTGGCGGTCAACATGGCTGGGGTCGTCGATCCTGCGCACGTGCCAGCCGTCATCGCCGAAGGGGCTTCACCAACGGGTTTGGGTTTCCCTTTGAAAATCAATGTCCCATTGAAAATGGTGTTTGGCCGATTGGACAACTATGGTGGCAAAACACCAGATGACTGGATGTACACGCGAACGGATCCTTGTGAGTTCAACGTTGAATTTAAGTTGGCACCTCCTGGGCTTGCGGCTGATTGCTCGGGAAAAAGAAACCCCCAGGCCATGGTGACGACGCCCCTAGCATGGGTTGATTCTCTTCTTTCACAAAATCAGCCCGTGGAAGTTTGGTTTTATGAAAATGCGGCGCACGGCATTTTGTTTGTGCCCATGAAGAAGGAAACTCGAACCTACGGGGTCGGACCCGATGCTAAATTCCGTTACGGCTGGACGGGCAGCAGTTATCAGGTCGCTGATCGTTATATTGCGGATATATTGAAATTAATTCGGTCAAGCTATCTGTGACTGATAAGCGCGGGATCCACCGCCGCGTGGGAGGCGTAAAATATACACAGAGCGTTTAAACCCTTTTCTCAAGCGCGGCCTTTCCCGCGCTTTTATATTTCAGACACATGGTTCAGATCACACTTCCCGACGGTTCATTGCGTGAGTTTTCCGGCCCCGTCACCGTGGCCGAGGTGGCTGCCTCAATTGGCGCTGGCTTGGCCAAAGCCGCTTTGGCCGGCAAGGTTGATGGCCAAGTGGTCGACACCAGCCACACCATCAGTGCCAATGCGCAACTGGCCATCATTACAGCCAAAGACGCCGACGGCTTGGAAGTGATCCGCCACTCCACAGCGCACTTGTTGGCCTATGCGGTGAAAGATTTGTTCCCTGCCGCCCAAGTCACCATCGGCCCGGTGATTGAAAACGGCTTTTATTACGACTTTGCCTACAGCCGTCCCTTCACGCCCGAAGACTTGGTCGCCATCGAAAAGCGCATGACCGAGTTGGCCAACAAGGACGAAGCCATCGTGCGCCGCGTCTTGCCGCGTGACGAAGCTGTGGCTTATTTCACAGGCATGGGTGAGAACTACAAAGCCGAAATCATTGCCAGCATCCCTGCCGATCAAGACGTCAGCCTGTACCGTGAAGGTGCTTTTGAAGATCTGTGCCGTGGCCCCCACGTGCCCAGCACCGGCAAGCTCAAGCATTTCAAGTTGATGAAGGTCGCCGGCGCTTACTGGCGTGGTGACAGTAAAAACGAAATGCTGCAGCGCGTGTATGGCACGGCTTGGGCCAGCAAAGACGATTTGCAGCAGTACTTGACCCGCTTGGAAGAAGCTGAAAAGCGCGATCACCGCAAGCTCGGCCGCGAACTGGACTTGTTCCATATCGACGAGCATTCGCCCGGCACCGTGTTTTGGCACCCCAAGGGCTGGACCGTGTGGCAAGAGGTGGAGCAGTACATGCGCCGCGTTTACCGCGACAATGGCTACCTGGAGGTTAAAGGCCCGCAAATCCTGGACCAAGGCCTGTGGGAAAAAACCGGACACTGGGATAAATACCGCGAAAACATGTTTGTGACCGAATCGGAAAAACGCGACTATGCGCTCAAACCGATGAACTGCCCGGGCCACATCCTGATTTTCAACCAAGGCATCAAGAGCTACCGCGATCTGCCTCTGCGTTATGGCGAGTTTGGCCAATGCCACCGCAATGAGCCGACCGGCGGCTTGCACGGCATCATGCGTGTGCGCGGCTTTACGCAAGACGATGGCCACATTTTTTGCACTGAAGACCAAATTCAAGCCGAGGTTGTGGCCTTTACCACCTTGCTGCAAAAAGTCTACAAGGACTTTGGCTTTGACAACATCATCTACAAGCTCTCGACCCGTCCTGAAAAACGCATCGGCAGCGAAGAAAGCTGGGACCGCGCCGAGGCTGCTCTGGCCGCAGGTCTAAAGGCTTCTAACTGCGATTTTGAGTATTTGCCAGGTGAGGGCGCTTTTTACGGTCCCAAAATCGAATACACCTTGAAGGACGCCATTGGTCGCCCGTGGCAATGCGGCACGATCCAGGTTGACCCCAACATGCCTGAACGGCTGGATGCTGAATATGTGGGTGAAGACGGCGCTCGCCACCGCCCCGTAATGCTGCACCGCGCGATTGTGGGCAGTTTGGAGCGTTTCATCGGTATTTTGATCGAACAACACGCCGGTGCCTTGCCCGTTTGGTTGGCTCCGGTGCAGGTCGAAATCCTCAATATTACGGACGCGCAGTCCGATTACTGTCGTGAAATAGCCGAAAAATTGCAAAAAGCAGTGCCAAATCAAGGCCTTAGGGTCAATTTGGACCTGCGCAATGAGAAAATCACGTATAAAATACGCGAGCATTCGTTGCAAAAGCCACCTTACATCCTTGTCGCAGGCGACAA
>CANGDZ010000056.1 GCA_947452785.1 Comamonadaceae bacterium
CTACGCGCAGCAATACCAAGTAGGCCAGCGTTGAGGCGGTTCGCTGAGTTGGCGGGTAGGTAGCATCGAGCCGGGTGGGTGACCCCCGGCCCAGAGTAATGGCGGTCACACCGGGGGCAACTCCGGTGCACAGAATCCGGCTTATCGGCGAGCTTCACACTTATTCCAAGCCTGCAGTCCATGACTGCAGCAAAAGAAGATTGCAGCAGACAATGGCAAAGGGCCCCTCGGGGCCCTTTGTGGTGGGCGCGTGCAAGTGGCGCGCCCGGGTGTTGAGTTGCAAACTTAACCCCGTGATGGCACCAAGCTGGCGCCCAAGGCAAATACCGAGTTGGGTGCGTTCACACGCAGTGGTGCGGCTTTGGGCTTGGCAAACACGCCGCGCTTGATCATGGGCGCGGAGGGTTCAACGGACACGCCTTTGGCGCGCTGCTCCGACACCAATTGGCGCAGCGTGATCGATTGCAAATGGGCCAGCATTTTGTCATTCAGGCTAGACCACAGGTCGCTGCTCATCCAGTTATCGCCTTCACCACCGACGGGGCCATCGCTGTCGGCGCTGGCATCCACGGCGCTGACGATGTCGGCCATGGTGATTTTGTCGGCGTTACGGGCCAGTGAGTAGCCGCCACCTGGGCCGCGGGTGCTCTCCACCAGCGCTTGCTGGCGCAACTTACTGAACAATTGCTCCAGATAGGACAAAGAAATGTGATGACGCTCGCTGATTGCGGCCAAGGACACAGGGCCCCGGTCTTCACGCAGGGCCACATCGATCATGGCGGTCACAGCAAAGCGACTTTTGGTGCTTAAACGCATGGATTTTCCTTTCAGCGCGACGGGGCGCAACAGGGACAGGTTGCAAACCTGCGGTGTCAGGCTTCTTTGGGTATCTCAGAAAGCCTTGCACCTGATAACGCTATTTTCTCAAACTTCTCAAGCTAAATTGGGGTGCCCTTAGGTAAATCAAGGGTAAATCTTGAGAATTTGGCCGCATTTTCAGGTGAGCGGCTTGATTCTTGACGCACGTCAGAATCGCTCGTAAGGTAAAAGTGCCCGCCATTGGCCCGGTTGCAAGGGCGCCAAGTTCATGCGCCCCAGGCGCAGGCGCTTGAGGCTGAGCAGCTCCAGTCCGTTGCCGGCGAACAAACGCCCCAGTTCGCCAGGCACATAGCCTTTAAGCGCCAGGCGCAGCACGGTCACTTGCTCGGTTTGGTGGTTGATGCTGGTGCGCAGCCCTTGCGGGTTCAAACGAACCAGCATCTCGGGACTGACCTGGCCTTTGACTTCGGCCGACATTTCGTTTTCCAGCGGGGATTGGCGGTCTTCCAAGTGCCGCAAAATGCGCGGGTCTTCGCTCAGCACGACCAAGCCGGTGGCAGCGTCTTCGATGGGCGTGACGCTGAGCAGTTGCTTGCATTGGCGTGCGCTCACTTGCAACTCGGAGCGATCGGCTTCGCAGCGCTGAGCGGGGTCCAAGACGTCCCAAATGCTGGCTTGGCCACGGGCTTTGCCATCGGGCCAGCAGGTCACGCCGTCTGTTTTGTGCAACAACAGCGTTAACAAGGGGATGCTGCCGTGTTGGGCCTGAGGGTGAACTTCGATTTTTTCGTCACTGACCCGGCGCGCAGGCTCGTCCACCACCACGCCGTTGACCTGCACCCAGCCGCCCACAATCACTTGTTCGGCGGCGCTGCGTGAGCACTTCAAAAGGGCTGCTACGCGTTTGGCCAGGCGGATGCCTTGCGTTGATTCCAATGTCATGCGGTCAGTCATTACCGGGGTTACCAGGTTCCAAAGAGAGGATGCGGTCCACATGGGCCTGCAAAGAGCGCGCGGCCACAGGCCACAGGCGCGGCGGCACGTCGGCATAAGCGTGTTCAACCCAGGCTTGGACGGTACCGCCTGGCAGGGCTTGCATGGCCGCCATGATCTTGGCCTCGCGCTTCAAGCGATGTGCCTTGAGCTGGGTGATGGCGCTCTGCGCAAAGCCCAGCACGTGGCCGTGGGCGGGCAAGATGAACTCGATCTGGAACTCGTCGCAAGCGGCGGCGAGCAGGTCCAGCGAGTTCAAATAGTCGTTCATGTTGCCGTCCGGCGGATCGACGACGGTGGTGCTGCCATTGAGCACGTGGTCACCCGAGAACAACAAGCCGTCTTCTTCCAGCACCAGGCACAGGTGGTTGGCCGCATGGCCCGGCGTGTGCAGCACGCGCAGCGTGTGGGTCACTTCGCCTTCAGGCCCCTGGCCATGCAGCACCAGTTGTTCTTGGTGCGCCAGTTCGCGGTCGGGCGCGAAAAAGCTGTTGGCCCGCGCCGTGGGGAGCGAGTGCAATCCCAATATCGGCGGCGTGTGGCTGCACAGCGCTTGCAGCGGCTTGGCGCCGGGCGAGTGGTCGGCATGCGAGTGGGTGCATACGATCATTCGGATCTGTCCGCCCGTGGCGCGCCACAGGGCTTGCAGGTGATCCGGGTCGGCGGGGCCGGGGTCGACCACGAGGTAGCCCGTGATCGGGTCGCCCACAATGTAGCTGTTGGTGCCTGGGCCGGTCATCACGCCTGGGTTGGGGGCGGTCAGGCGCATCAGGTTTTTCAGCAAGGGCACGGGCCGTTCGGTTTGCCAGTCCAGTGCGTGCACGATCTGGCCGTCGGGGCTGACCAAGGCCAGCTCGCCAAACGGTGCTTCGTGCTCCATGTAGCGCTCTTCTTTGCCGGCCAGAAAACCACCGCGCGGGCAGCTGGTCCACAGCGGCTCGTCGGTCACCGCGCAGGCAATGAGCACCGCGTCAACTGTGGCAAAGGCTTGCAATCGCTCCAGGGTGCGAATGGTCGGAAAGATGATGAAAAAGTGCCCCGCCGCATGCTGAGCTAAGGCCTGGGCCGGGCTGATCCAGACCGGCTCGAACTGCTCGGACTCGTCGGCCACCGGGGTTTGACCTTCGGGCATGCGGGCCACCAAAAAGGGTACATCGAAGCGGCGTGGCAAGTCGCGGTCGGTGATCCAGTGCGCCAAGACGAAGACCTGGTCCCCCATCAAAGTCAGACCATGGGCGGCGCATTGAGCGGCAAAGGGTGCGTTGCGGTCCAGGGCTGCAATGTCTTGGGCGTTGGCCACGTGGCCATCTGCGTGTGTGGCCAGCAACACGCCCAGTTCTTCAAAACTTTCACGTATTGCGGCAATCGCTTGGGTCAGGTGCAGATCACTTTGGCTGGCGCGCCGCAAGGACTGCGGGTGAGCCACGGCGTCGGCCGCATCCACGCCGCCGCCTGGGAACACATAGGCACCAGGGGCAAAGCTGGCGGTCATGGAGCGGCGGGTCATTAGCACCTGCACGCCTTCTGCGCTGTCGCGCAGCAGCAGCACCGTGGCAGCAGGTCGAAGGGCCACGCTCTCGCGTTGGGGGTGAAGGAGTTGACTAGGTCGGGTCATGCGCCATTATCGTTCGCGCAGCGCTGGCGTGTTGTGCAGGGGGTCATCCAAGGCGACTGTGCCCGGGAGGGGCGGTAACGGGCGATAATTCAGGCATGCACATTCGCTTTACCAAAATGCAAGGCGCGGGCAACGATTTTGTGGTGCTCGACGAAACTGCAGGCCGCTTGAACCTGAGTACGGCCCAATTCCGTTTTCTGGCCGATCGTCATTTTGGCGTGGGGGCGGATCAAATCCTGATCGTGCGGCCTTCGCCCGCGCCGGGTTTGGATTTTGAATATGTGATTCACAACGCCGACGGCGGCGAGGTCGAGCACTGCGGTAACGGCGCGCGCTGCTTTGTGCGTTATGTGCGCGACAAAGGCCTGACCGACAAAACCACTGTCAAAGTCAAAGTGCAGCGCGGCGAGATTGAGCTGCGCATGAACCTGGACGGCCGCGTTACCGTGAACATGGGCGCGCCGGTGTTGGCGCCGCAGCAGATTCCTTTCAACCCTGCCGGCTTGGTTGAACAAACTCAGAACGGCTGCCCCACCTGGACCCTGCCTTTGAGCGACGGCAGCCAGGTGCGGATCGCAGCCGTCTCCATGGGCAACCCGCATGCGGTGCAGGTGGTGCCCGACGCCGCTGGCGCGCAGGTCGCGACACAAGGCCCGCTGATCGAGCGTCACCCGGCGTTCCCGAACCGGGTGAATGCGGGCTTCATGCAGGTGCTGAGCCGCTCGGCCATTCAACTGCGTGTATACGAGCGCGGCGCCGGGGAAACCCTGGCCTGCGGCACCGGCGCCTGTGCGGCGGTGGTGGCGGGCATTCGCTTGGGCCTGCTCGACACCTTAGTGGACGTGCACACCCAAGGCGGCGTGTTGACCATTGAATGGGCAGGCCAGACCGACAGCCCGGTGCTGATGACCGGCCCGGCCACCTCTGTGTTTGATGGCGAAATTGATTTACCCGAACTTTGATTCACCTGTACTTTGAACGGACCCCTTGTCATGACCACGACCCCCCCTACCGGCATGAGCCCGATGAACCCCATCACCGAAGACGATATTGCCGATTTTTTGGCCAATACACCTGACTTCTTTGAACGCCACGCCCAGTTGCTGGCTGCCGTGCAATTGAACAGCCCGCACAGCCACCGCACCGTGAGTCTGCAAGAACGCCAGGCTGAAATGCTGCGCGACAAGATCAAAGGCTTGGAAGCGCGGATCATGGAGATGATCCGCAACGGCACCGAAAACATGATCCTGATCGACAAGCTGCACCACTGGGCTTGCGAGCTGTTTGAAACCCCGCTGGACGAGCGCCCGTTTGTCGCCACCGATAAAATTGCCGCGCAATTTGCCGTGCCCCAAGTGGCTTTGAAACTCTGGAGCCTGGACGCGCGTTACGCCGCTCAGCCCTACGCACAAGACATCAGCGACGATGTGAAAGCATATGCCAATGGATTGACTGCGCCTTATGTGGGCGCCAATACCGGTGTTGCGGCGGCGCAGTGGCTGGAGCACCCGGCGCAAGCCGCTTCGGTGGCGGTGGTGGCCTTGCGGCGCGCCAAGGGTGAGCCGGCCTTTGGTTTGCTGGTGTTGGCTTCGCCCGACTCGCAGCGCTTTCACAGCCACATTGGCACCGACTTTTTGTCCCGCTTGGCCGAGTTGTCCAGCGCCGCGTTGCTGCGCCTGCAGCCGCTGTCGATCTGATCGCCATGGACACGCTGATTCCGCCAGACCCTCTGGTCACGCGGTATTTGGCGCATGTCCGTTTTGAAAAACGGCTGGCCGAGCGCACGGTCACCCTCTACACCCTCGACCTTCTGAAGCTGGCCGAGATTACGCAGGCGGCGTCGGTCGGCTTGTTGCAGGTTCAAAACACCCACATTCGCCGCTTTGTGTCGCAGATGCACAGCGCGGGCCGCTCGGGCCGGGGCATTGCCCTGATTTTGTCGGGCTGGCGCGGTTTTTACACCTGGTTGGGACGCGAAGGTCTGGTTCCCAGTAACCCGGTGCAAGGCGTGCGCGCCCCCCGCGTGGCCAAGCCCTTGCCCAAAGCGCTGGGTGTGGACGAGGCCATGCAGTTCGCCGACCACAGCGAGTCGGGCGACGATCCTTGGCTGGAGGCCCGCGATGCGGCCATGGTGGAGTTGCTGTATGGCTGCGGCTTGCGGGTGGGCGAGCTCACCGGGCTGGACGCGGTGGCCAGCGATGCGGCGGCCAAACAGGGCCGTGGCTGGATTGATTTGCAGGCCGCTGAAGTGATGGTGCAGGGCAAGGGCGGCAAGCGCCGCTCTGTGCCCTTAGGCGCTTCGGCGCTGGCGGCGCTGACGCATTGGCTGTCCTTGCGCTCCCAGGTACCGGGCGTGCTGTCGCAAGCGACGCCGGGTGTGTCGGCCCAGGCCCTGGCCTTGTTTCCGGGGCGTCGCGGCACCCGCTTGACGGCGCAGTCCGTTTGGCAGCGGCTGCAGCGGCGCAGCCAATTGGCGGGGCTGGCCACACCGGTGCATCCGCACATGCTTCGCCATTCCTTTGCCAGCCATGTGCTGCAGTCCAGCGGGGACTTGCGTGCGGTGCAAGAGCTGCTGGGCCATGCCAACATCACCACCACCCAGGTCTATACCCGGCTGGATTTTCAGCATTTGGCCAAGGCCTATGACGCGGCCCATCCGCGCGCTCAACGCAAAGGGGCAGGCAGCGGTTCGGGCTCCGGCTCCGGTTCAGATTAGCCCTGATTCTGTGAGGCGGTAGAACTGGGGTAACAGGCCCTGCGCAATCACCGCGACAATACAGGTCATGAAAAGCATCCGTCTCAAAGAAGGCAAAGAACGATCTTTGCAGCGCCGTCACCCCTGGGTGTTCGATTCCGCCATCGCCAAGGGCGCGGCCGAGCCGGGCGAAACGGTGCGGGTGGAGTCGCACAGCGGGCAGTTCTTGGCTTGGGCGGCTTACAGTCCGGCTTCGCGCATCAAGGCGCGGGTCTGGAGTTTTGACGAGGCGCAGCGCATCGATGCCGCCTTCATCGGGCAGTTGATCGACAAAGCCCTTGCCGCCCGCAGCCTGTTTGATATTCAAAGCGACGGCCTGCGCTTGGTGCACGGTGAGTCCGACGGCTTGCCGGGCTTGATCGTCGACCGCTATGGCGACACCTTGGTGGCGCAGTTCACCTCTTGCGGTACCGAGCATTTCAAGACGGAAATAGCCGATGCCTTGTTGCGCGCGACCGGTTTGAGCCGCCTGTACGAGCGCTCGGACGCGAATGTGAGATCGCTCGAAGGTCTGCCGGAGGTGACCGGTTGGCTGCGCGGCGAAGGTCCGGTGGAGTTGCAGATTCGCGAGCACTACTGGCAGCTGACGCTGAACATTGCCGATGGCCACAAGACCGGGTTTTACCTGGACCAGCGCGATAGTCGCCAACGCTTTGCTGTGCACGCCCGGCACCGCCAGTACAAGAAGGTGCTCAATTGTTTTTGTTACACCGGTGGCTTCACGGTGGCGGCTTTGGCCGGGGGCGCAGCGCATGTCACGTCGATCGATTCATCTGGGCCGGCGCTGCAGCGTGCAAAGGCCAACGTGGCGCTGAATGGTTTTGACGAGTCGCGCACCACCTTCATGGACGCCGATGTGAACGCCTCGCTGCGCGCCTTCATTGAGCAAGGCGCGACTTTTGACGCCATCGTGCTGGACCCGCCCAAGTTCGCCCCCACCGCCGCGCACGCGGACCGCGCGGCCCGTGCTTACAAAGACATTAATCGCCTGGCTTTTAAATTGTTGGTGCCCGGTGGCGAGTTGTTTACCTACTCCTGCTCGGGCGGCATCAGTGCCGATCTGTTCCACAAAATTGTCGCCTCGGCCGGCATGGACGCCGGCGTGGACGGCTTCATCAGCGAGCGTTTGCAAGGCGCGCCCGACCATCCGATGACGGTGTTGTTCCCGGAAGGGGAATACCTCAAAGGCCTGGTGGTGGTGAAGAAGCCTTGAAATCACCGATACACTGCCCACCTGCTCTGCACTGACACAAAGAAATTCAATATGGCTCTTATTCCTGTGACCATCCTGACCGGCTTTCTGGGCTCGGGCAAAACCACCTTGCTCAAGCGCATCTTGACCGAAGCGCACGGCCAAAAAATCGCCGTCATCGAAAACGAGTTCGGCGAGGAAAACATCGACAACGACATCTTGGTGTCCGAGACGAATGAGCAAATCATCCAGATGAGCAACGGCTGCATTTGCTGCACCATCCGCGAAGATTTGCGCGTCACCCTGCAGCTGCTGGGCGCCAAACGCCGCAAAGGCCTGTTGGATTTTGAGCGCGTGGTGATTGAAACCACCGGCCTGGCCGACCCCGGCCCGGTGGCGCAAACCTTTTTCATGGACGATGAAATCGCCGAGACCTTTTTACTTGACTCGATCTTGACCTTGGTGGACGCCAAGCACGCGCAAGCCCAGCTCAACGACCGCCAGGAAGCCCGGCGCCAAGTGGGTTTTGCGGATCAGATTTTCATCAGCAAGTCCGATTTGGTTTCCGCTTCAGAGCTGGATGATTTGCAACACCGGCTGAAACACATGAACCCGCGTGCGCCGCAAAAAGCGGTGCATTTTGGCGAGGTGACTCTGGTTGAGGTGTTCGATTTGCGCGGTTTCAACTTGAATTCCAAGCTCGACATTGACCCGGATTTTCTCAAGGAAGACGAGCATGACCACCACGATCATGGTCATGACCACGCGCATCACGATCACGCCCATGGCGAAGCCTGTGAACACCCCTCGCACCAAGCCCAGGCGGGCCATCACCATCATCACGATGACGATGTGAAGAGCTTTGTCTTTCGCTCCGACAAGGCGTTTGATCCGGCCAAGCTGGAAGATTTTCTGGGCGCGATCGTGAATATTTATGGCCCACGCATGCTGCGCTACAAAGGCGTGTTGAATATGAAGGGCACTGAGCGCAAGGTGATTTTTCAGGGTGTGCACCAGTTGATGGGCAGCGACCTGGGACCTTTGTGGGCCGAAGGTGAGCATAAAATGAGTAAAATGGTATTCATTGGAATCGATTTGCCCCAGGACATTTTGTTGCAGGGTCTGGACCAATGTTTGGTTTGAGCCGCTGCGATGCAGGCTCTTTCGGAGACCCTTTTAGCTCAATCCTGAATTTAATCCAGACCATTCCAGCTTTTGACTTGTCCTGTCGCTACAATCGCCGCCCTGACAGGGTCCCTTATTGGGGGCCCCCCGCCCCAGAAGGTCCAACCCATGGGTTTTGATGCAAATGAACGCTCTGCGTTCTATGCGATGGGCTGGCGCACGCTGTGCGCGTAAGCTGCACGGCTAGGAGACAAGACGTGAAGACAACCAGCAAGTCATCGGTCAAAGTGGCTGCCAAAAAGGCCGCACCGAAAGTGGCCGTCAAGGCCAAACCCGCCGCCAAAGCAGCATCGACTGCGGTGAAAGCCAAGCCTGCGGCCAAAGTGGTCAAGGTGCCCGCCAAACCGGTCAAGGCCGCAAAGCCCTCAGTCAAAAAACCAGTTCCATCCAAAGCGGTGGTCAAAACCCCGGTGAAAGCCGTGGCCAAGCCCAAATCCAAACCCACGCCTGTGGCCGTGGCCGTGAAAGCTGTTGCCAAAGTGGCCGCCAAGCCCACCCCATCCCCCGCCAAATCGGCGGCAAAAGTGCCCACACCGGCGGCTGTCAAAGCCAGCAAAGCTGTGGCCACTCCCAAGAAGGCATTGGCCCAAACTGCAGCCCCAGCTGCGGTCAAAGCCGCTGCCAAATCTCTCCCAAAGGAAGTTTTGAATTCTGCTAAAGCTATTGCAAAAGCCCCCATTGCACCCCCGTCTGAAAAAGTGAAGTCACCTGCCAAGGCCACAAGCCCCAAAGCAGCCCCTGCCGTGGTGGCCCCTGTGGCTGAGATCGCTCCTGCGGCCCCAGGCGACGTGCCTGCGCGCGCGACGCGTCCTTCAGCCCGTTTGGCTCAAATTACTGTGCCTTCCATGGCCCAGTCCGTGGCCTCTACGGCGGCCAAGGCCAGTTACCTTCACAACACGCCCACCCAAGTGATGATTCCTGTATTTACCGCTCCCGCTAAAAAAGACGCCAAGTTGGCCAACAACTGGAAAACCAAAAAGGTCGATCAACTTGTAGACGCCGAAATTTTGGCCATGTCCGACGACGACTACATGAACGCTACGCAATTGGCTTTCTTCCGTCGCAAACTGGTCTTGCTCAAAGACGACATGTTGGCGAATGCGGGTCAAACGACGGAAAACTTGCGTGAGGACACCGTGGTGGTGCCTGATCCGGCCGATCGCGCCACGATCGAAGAGGAGCATGCCTTGGAGTTGCGCACGCGTGATCGGGAACGCAAGTTGCTGAAAAAAATCGAGCAATCCATCACTCGGATCGACTCGGGCGAGTACGGTTACTGTGATGAAACAGGCGAACCGATTGGCGTGGGCCGTTTGCTGGCCCGTCCTACGGCGACCTTGTCTTTGGAAGCGCAGCAGCGCCGCGAACTGAAACAAAAAATGTTTGGTGATTGACACCGGTCTGCGCAACAGGTTGGAACCTGTGCGTCGTCCCTCAAAGGCTCCCTGGTGGAGCCTTTTTTATGGGCGCAGCTCGGACATGGATTCGATATTGAAGATTTTATTGATTTTGTTCGTATTTTTTAAATCCTTCAGAGCTTACTTTCAAACAGTTCTCTAAGTGCCTCATTTTTAACGATTTTTTCAACCAACCTGTGTTTGGAATCGCTTCTAACCCCTTGATTTCATTGAAAAAATGTTGACTACCCCCTTGTGAGAGGGCAAATTCCTGATACAGTGCAAAAAAGTGCAATTAAGTGGGTAAAAGTGCCCGCGATTGCAATTCGAGCCTAATCAAAGGAATTTTTTCGTGTTTCAAGGTGCGTCATCGTTAAGTCTGGATGCCAAGGGGCGGTTGTCGGTGCCGACCCGTCATCGTGACGTCCTGAGCGCGACCGCTGGCGGTCAGCTGACGATCACCAAGCACCCGCACGGTTGCCTGATGGTGTTTCCTCGACCTGAGTGGGAAAAATTCCGTGAACGCATTGCCCAACTGCCCATGTCGGCGCAGTGGTGGAAGCGTATTTTCTTGGGCAACGCCATGGACGTGGAGATGGACAGCACGGGTCGTATGTTGATCTCCCCCGAGTTGCGCCAAGCCGCAGGCATCAGCAAAGACACCATGCTGCTCGGCATGGGTCATCACTTTGAGTTGTGGGACAAAGCGACGTACGACGCGCAAGAGGCGCAAGCCATGCAGGGCGCTATGCCTGAAGTCTTCAAAGACTTTTCCTTTTAAGTGCCCGATAGATGAGCGCTTTGAATCACACCACTGTCTTGCTGAACGAAGCTGTTGAAGCTGTCGTTGGTGGCGTGTGGGGCGCAGACGGCACCTATGTGGATGCCACCTTCGGTCGCGGTGGGCATTCGCGCTTGCTGCTGTCCAAGCTGTCCCCCCAAGGTCGCCTGATTGCTTTTGACAAGGACTTGGAAGCCATTGCGGCGGCCCAAAGCATTGGGGATGCGCGGTTTTCGATTCGTCACGAAGGGTTTGCCAACCTGGGGGCCCTGCCGGCCAGCAGCGTGGCTGGGGTGCTGATGGATCTGGGCGTGAGCTCCCCCCAAATTGACAGCCCCGAGAGGGGTTTTTCTTTTCGTTTTGATGGCCCCTTGGACATGCGCATGGACACCACGCGCGGTCACAGTGTGGCCGAGTGGCTTGCCGATGCAGGCGTGGATCAGATTGCGGAGGTGATACGTGACTATGGCGAAGAACGGTTTGCTGTTCCGATTGCAAAGGCGATTGTGGCTCGCCGACAAGAACGGGGCCCAATTTCAACCACCACCGATTTGGCCGGGCTCGTGGCTGGCACGGTCAAAACCCGCGAGCAGGGCCAGAACCCTGCAACGCGGACATTTCAGGCTTTTCGGATTTTCATCAACGCCGAGCTTGCGGAGCTTGAACAAGCGTTAGAAGCCAGTCTGCAAGTGCTGCAGCCCGGGGGCCGCTTGGTGGTGATTAGCTTTCATTCGTTGGAAGACCGCATCGTTAAGCAATTCATCGCCAAGCACTCCAAAGATGTGTATGACCGCCGTGCGCCCTTTGCCGCACCGGTGCCGATGCGCCTCAAAGCCGTAGACCGGATCCGCCCTTCCAGCGCTGAAGTGGCGGGCAATCCCCGTTCACGCAGCGCCATCATGCGCGTGGCTGAGCGCACCGAGGTAGCGGCATGATGCGTTTGAGCATGTTTTTGCTCGTTGCCGTGGTCGCCAGCGCCATGGTTTTGGTGCACAGTCAGTATGAAACGCGTCGCTTGTTTGTCGAGCACGAGAAGACGCTCAAAGACGCTGCGCGTTTGGGTATGGATCTGGACCGCCTGACGGTTGAGCGCCGCGCCCAAGCCACGCCGCTTCGCGTCGAGCAGATCGCGCGTCAACAATTGCAAATGCGCAATCCGCCACCAGGCATCACGCAGTATGTGGCGGCGCCTGGTGGCTCTGCAGCCGCAGCCGCAGCCGCTGCTTCTGCGCGCGAGGCCGCCCAATGAGTAGCCGCAGCGTTCAACTCAGCTCAAGCCCCTTGCTGACCAGCAAAACGCCCGTGTGGCGCAGCAAATTGATTGTGGCCACCATCGCCATCGCGTTTGCCGGTCTGGCCGTGCGCGCCGCTTATGTTCAGGTCATTGATAACGCCTTTTTCAAACACCAAGGTGAAGTGCGCTTTGCGCGCACCTTGGCATTGCCGGCGAGTCGGGGGCGAATTTTGGATCGCAATGGCTTGCTATTGGCTTCCAGTGTGCCTGCGCCCAGCATCTGGGCCAATCCTGAAGACATGGAGCGTGACCCTGTCAAGTTAGCCAGTTTGGCGCGTTTGCTAGAGATGACGCCAGCCGAGTTGGAAAAGAAATTGGCCAACGAAGACAAAACCTTTGTTTGGTTGCGCCGCCAACTGGACGAGCCTGTGGTCAAAGACATCCTGGCTTTGGACATCAAGGGCGTGTATTCCATTAAGGAATACAAACGCTTGTACCCCGAGGGAGAAGCGGCCGCGCACATCGTGGGCTTTACCAATGTGGAAGACGTGGGCCAAGAAGGTATGGAGCTGGTGTTCCAGAAACAACTGTCGGGACGCCAAGGCTCACGCCGCGTCATCAAAGACCGTTTGGGCCGCGTGGTCGAAGATGTGGGCGAAGCGGTGCAGCCTGTGGATGGCGAAGACCTGCAACTGAGCATTGATAACAAAGTGCAGTTTTTTGCCTACCAAAAATTGCGCGATGCCGTGCTGGACAATAAAGCCAAAGCTGGCAGCGTCGTGGTGCTGGACGCCCAGTCGGGTGAGGTGCTGGCCTTGGCCAACTACCCCAGTTACTCACCGGCGAAACGAATCAATTTGAGCGGCGAGCAATTGCGTAACCGCGCGTTGACCGACACCTTCGAGCCGGGCTCGACCATGAAGCCTTTTGTGATTTCACTTGCGCTGGAAAAAGGCATAGTCAAACCCGAAACCCGCATCGACACTTCGGGCGGACATTTGACCATTGCCGGCTCGACCATTTCGGACTCCCACGCGCACGGCACATTGACCGTGAACGAGGTGATTCAAAAGTCTAGCAACATCGGCACCGTCAAAATTGCGCTTCAGATGCAGCCGCGCGAGATGTGGGAGATGTACACCCAGGTCGGCTTCGGTCAAAAGCCCCAAGTGCCTTTTCCCGGTGTGGTCAGTGGCCGTTTGCGGCCTTACAAAACCTGGCGCCCGATCGAGCAGGCCACCATGAGCTACGGCTACGGCTTGTCCGTGAGCCTGTTTCAATTGGCCCGCGCGTACACCTTGTTCTCGCACGATGGTGAAGTCATTCCGGCCAGCTTGATGAAAGTCACCCAACCTGGTGTGGGTTCGCGTGTCATAAGTTCTGAAAATGCCATCGCTGTGCGCAAGATGCTGAACATGGTGGCTGGCCCAGGCGGCACCGCGCCCAAAGCGCAAACCGTGGGGTATTCGGTGGGCGGAAAAACCGGTACAGCGCACAAGCAAGAAGGCAAGGGTTATTCGGGCAAAAAATATCGCGGCTTCTTCGTAGGTTTGGCGCCGATTGAGCGGCCACGCATCATCGTCGCGGTGATGATCGACGAGCCCAGTAATGGCCGGTATTTCGGTGGCGATGTGGCGGCCCCGGTGTTTAGCGAAACCGTGCAGCAAACGCTGCGTCTCATGGGCATTCAGCCCGACATGTCGGTCAAGCCGCAGACCTCGGTCCAGGCTGTAGAGGAGTCTTTCTGATGCTGGAATTGCGCACCCCTCATGAAGTTGCTGACTGGCTGCGCCAGCGTGTGACGGGGCAATTGCAGACAGACAGTCGTCTGGTGCAGCCCGGAGACGGTTTCTTAGCTTGGTCCGGCGCATCTGCAGATGGTCGTTTGTTCGTTTCACTGGCGCGTGCGCAAGGCGCTGCAGCGTGCATTGTTGAAAAACAAGGCCTGGATGATTTGGATTTGGGCGACTCGCCCGATATCGCTTGCTATGACCAATTGAAAGCCCATGCCGGTTGGATTGCGAATGCCTTTTACGCAGCACCCAGCGAATGCCTGGGGCTGATTGCGGTCACAGGCACCAATGGCAAAACCTCCAGCACCTGGTGGCTGGCCCAAGCCCTGAACCATTTGAAGGGGCACGATGCTTGCGCCGTGATTGGAACGTTGGGCACCGGCGTGGTGTCGGCTTTGGCGTCCACAGGCATGACGACGCCCGACGCGGTCTTGCTGCAAAGTCAGTTGCGCACCTTTGCCGATCAGCAGGTGAGTTACGTGGCCATGGAAGCCTCCTCAATAGGTATCGAAGAGCATCGCCTAGACGGCGCGCAAGTGCGTGTGGCCGTATTCACGAATTTGACTCAAGACCATCTTGACTATCACGGCGATATGCTCAGCTACGGCCAAGCCAAGGCTCGCTTGTTTGCTTGGGCCGGTTTGCAGTCGTGTGTCATCAACATCGAAGACCCTTTTGGCGCCGAGTTGGCGCATTCATTGCAAGACAAAAGCCTGGACCTGTGGACCTGTTCTCGCTTTGGCGATGCAGGCCGCTTGCAGGCACGCCTCGTGGTCTCAGCACATGCCGGTTTGACTTTGGACATCGTGGAAGGTGAGCAGGTCGAACACTTACAGACGGCTTTGATCGGCGACTTCAATATTGATAATTTATTGGGCGTAATCGCCGTATTGCGCGCGCTCGGATACGACTTACAAGCGGCTGTGCAAGCCTGCGCCCAGCTCTCACCCGTGCCGGGCCGCATGCAGATGATTCCCGTGGTCGGCGCCAATTTGCCCATGGCGGTGGTGGACTATGCCCATACCCCTGACGCAGTGGCAAAGGCATTGCAGGCCTTGAAAAATGTGGCGACACAACGCCAAGGTCAGCTGTGGTGTGTGATGGGTTGCGGCGGTGATCGTGATCCGTCCAAGCGCCCTTTGATGACCCGCGCTGCAGAGCAAGTGGCCGATCAAGTGGTGCTCACCAGCGACAACCCCCGCTCTGAAGATCCGGTGCACATTTTGGAGCAAATGTCCCTGGGTATGCGCAGTCCCTTGGACGCCCGTGTGATTGTGGACCGCGCCTTGGCGATTGAAAAAATCTTGTCCGAAGCGGCCCCCGCTGATGTGGTGCTGATTGCCGGTAAAGGGCATGAAGACTACCAAGACATTGGCGGTGTACGCCACCCTTTCTCTGATATTGAGCATGCCCAGCGCGTATTGCAGCGTCTGGCCTCACTGAGTGCTGAGGAGCCTAAGTAATGGGCATGCAATTGTCTCTCCACACCTTGCTGCCATGGCTGGAAGGCGCAACGCTGCAGGGCGATGGTGCAGTCGTCGTGCAGCGTGTGAATACCGATACGCGCACCCTGCGCCCAGGCGATTTGTTTGTGGCGCTGCGCGGTGAGCGTTTTGACGGCGCGCAGTTCATTGAACAGGCTAAGGCCATGGGCGCCGTGGCCGTGCTGTGCGATGCCTCAGGCAAGAGCACGGCGCAAGCCGCAGGGATGGCCGCCGTGATCGTGACGGATACGCGTTTGGCCCTAGGCCAGTTGGCCGCCGGTTGGCGTGCGCAGTTTGAACTGCCCGTGATCGCGGTGACCGGCAGCAACGGCAAAACCACCGTGACCCAAATGCTGGCCAGTATTTTGCGCCTGGCCCATCCGCAGGCGAGCTTGGCTACCCAAGGCAATTTGAACAACGACATTGGCGTGCCTCTGACATTGCTCAACTTGCGCCCGCAACACGCTATCGCCGTGGTTGAGCTGGGTATGAACCATCCCGGTGAAATTGCCTACCTGGCAAAAATGACCAAGGCCACTGTGGCCTTGGTCAACAACGCACAACGTGAGCATCAAGAGTACATGGGCACGGTTGAGGCTGTGGCTCGTGAAAACGGAGCGGTGATCGGCTTGTTGGCCGACAGCGGTCGCGCCGTCTTTCCGATAGATGACGAATACTCCGGCCTTTGGCAAACCATGGCGAGTACGCGCGCTGTGTTGACCTTTGGTTTGCAAGCCGGAGATGTACGCTGCAGCGAGCCAAAGTGGGTGGAGGGCGCTTGGCATTTTGAGTTACTGACCGCCGCAATGCGTAGGCCCTGCCAAGTGCATGTGGCCGGTCGCCACAATGTAAAAAATGCCTTGGCCGCTACCGCTTGTGCTTTGTCCGCTGGGGTGTCCATAGACGCCGTTGTCCAGGGCTTGAACAGCTTTGAGCCGGTCAAGGGGCGCTCTCGGGCTTTGGCGCTGCAACTGGCCTTGCCTCAAGGCAACCATGCCTTAACGGTGGTCGATGACACCTACAACGCCAACCCTGACTCGGTGCGTGCAGCCATCGATGTGCTGGCCGAATTGCCCGGTCCTCAGTTGTTGGTCTTGGGTGACATGGGTGAAGTGGGCGATCAAGGCCCCCAGTTTCACGCGGAAGTTGGTGCCTACGCCCGTACGCGGGGCTTGAGCCAAGTCATCACCTTGGGCAGCATGAGTGTTAGCACCACCCAGGCCTTTCAAGGCGGACAGCATTTTGAAGACATGGCCGCCTTGCAAGCCTATGTGGTGCAGGTGCTGCCGCAGTTCAACAGTATTTTGGTCAAAGGTTCACGGTTTATGAAGATGGAGCGGGTGCTTGATGTTTTGAGCGCGCACACACAGCACATGGGAGAGCTCAAGCATGCTGCTTAGCCTGGCGCAATGGTTGCAAACGCTATCTCCAGAGTGGGGATTTTTGCGCGTTTTTCAATACATCACTTTCCGTGCGGTCATGGCTGCAATGACCGCTTTGTTGATGGGCTTGGCTGCCGGGCCTTGGGTGATCCGTCACCTGACCTCGTTGAAAATCGGTCAACCCGTAAGGGGTTACGGCATGCAAAGCCACTTGGCAAAAAGCGGCACACCCACCATGGGCGGCGTTTTGATTTTATTGTGCATCGCCATCTCCACTTTGCTGTGGGTTGACTTGTCCAACCGTTTTGTCTGGATCGTACTTTTGGTGACCTTGGGTTTTGGTGCCATTGGCTGGGTCGATGACTGGCGCAAAGTGGTGAACAAAGACCCCGAAGGCATGCGCTCGCGCGAGAAATATTTCTGGCAGTCGCTGATCGGCTTGCTGGCTGCCTTGTATTTGGTGTTCAGCATATCTGAGAACTCCAACATGCGGGTGCTGGATCTGTTTTTCAAATGGGTGCTGTCCGGCTTTGATGTCAGCTTGCCACCCAAGGCCGGTTTGTTCTTACCCTTCTTCAAAGAAGTCAGCTACCCCCTCGGTGTACTGGGCTTTGTGGTCATGACCTATTTGGTGATCGTGGGTTCTAGCAATGCCGTGAATCTGACAGATGGCCTGGATGGCCTGGCCATCATGCCGGTGGTAATGGTGGGCTCTGCGCTGGGGGTGTTTGCCTACGTCACCGGCAGTTCGGTGTATTCAAAATACCTGATCTTTCCCTACATTCCCGGTTCGGGCGAGTTGATGATTTTTTGCGCTGCGATGTCTGGTGCGGGGCTGGCCTTTTTGTGGTTCAACACCCATCCTGCCCAAGTGTTCATGGGCGATGTGGGCGCATTAGCCTTGGGCGCCGCTTTGGGCACCATCGCTGTGATCGTACGTCAAGAAATCGTGCTCGCCATCATGGGCGGTATTTTTGTGGCCGAGGCGGTGTCCGTCATGCTGCAGGTGAGTTACTTCAAATACACCAAGAGAAAATACGGCACGGGTCGGCGCATTTTGAAAATGGCCCCCTTGCACCACCACTTTGAAAAGAGCGGATGGAAAGAAACCCAGGTTGTGGTCCGCTTTTGGATCATCACGATGCTGTTGTGCTTGGTCGGCTTGTCGACCATGAAGCTGAGATAAGCATGTTACAGCTCCAAGGTCAACACATCCTCATTCTCGGGCTCGGCGCCTCTGGCTTGGCCATGGCCCGATGGTGCGTGCGCTTTGGCGCTGAGGTGGTGGTGGCCGATACGCGGGATACCCCGCCGAAGTTGCAGGCTTTACAGCGTGAGTTGCCTGGCGTGCGTTTTATTGGTGGTGATTTGGATGCCAGTCTGGTGCAAGGCACGGCGATTCGCGCGGTTTTCATCAGCCCCGGCTTGACGCCTGGCGTGACCGCTTCGGTGCTGGACGCAGCCCGCGCCAACGGCTTGTGGGTGGGGGGCGAGTTGAGCTTGTTTGCACAGGCCTTAAAAGACTTGCAGGCCGAGCGCGCTTACTTGCCTCATGTTTTGGCCATAACAGGCACCAACGGCAAAACCACCGTGACTTCACTGACTGGTCAATTGGTGGCCCGCGCTGGTAAGACCGTCCAAGTGGCCGGCAATATCGGTCCTTGTTTGCTCGACACCTTGGCGGCAGCTTTGGACAGTGCCTTGCCCGAAGTCTGGGTGCTTGAGTTGTCCAGCTTCCAATTGGACAACGCTGGTGCATTCGAGCCTACAGCGGCCACAGTGCTCAATCTCAGCCAAGACCATTTGGACTGGCACGGCAGCATGGCCGCTTATGCGCAGGCCAAGGCCCGTATTTTTGGTGACAAGGCCTTGATGGTCTTAAACCGCGACGATGCTGTTGTTATGGCGATGCTGCCCGAGCCGGTGCGCGTGAAATTACAAAAGCCCATGGTGCGCAGCCATGTGACGTTTGGGGCCGACATGCCCCAGCGCCCTGGTGACTTTGGCATTGAGGTGCTCAATGGTATGGCCTGGTTGGTGCGCGCCCTGGAAGCTGATGAGACCCGCAAACGCCGCAAAGATGAAGCAGATGAGTTGCACATTCAGCGTTTGATCCCGGCCGATGCACTGCGCATTCGCGGCCGACACAATGCAGTCAATGCCCTGTCGGCGCTGGCCCTGGCTTGCAGCGCGGGTTGCAATCTGGCCCCCATGTTGTATGGCTTGCGAGAATACCGAGGGGAGCCGCATCGGGTCGAGCCGATTGGCATCATCGACGAAGTTGAATATTTTGATGACAGTAAAGGCACGAATGTGGGTGCCACCGTGGCCGCCTTGCAGGGCCTAGGCGCTGACCGCCGAGTGGTGGTGATTTTGGGCGGCGATGGCAAAGGTCAAGACTTTGCCCCTCTGGCTCAACCCGTGGCCATTTTTGCACGTGCTGTCGTACTGATTGGCCAAGATGGCCCGGCGATTCGCGAAAAATTACAACACACCGAAGTGGCGTTGATTGAGGCCAAGGACATGGCCGATGCGGTCGATAAAGCCAGCGCCGCCGCGCAGCCGGGCGATGCGGTCTTGTTGTCGCCCGCGTGCGCGAGCTTTGACATGTTTCAAAATTACGAGCACCGCGCCGAGGCCTTTTGCTTAGCTGTAGCCGCACGTGCGCAAGCCGCTGGCGTGGTTCTGGAGGGGCAGGCATGAACGCAGTTCAATCTAACTTCATGAACAAACTGGCAACCCAATGGGCCAGCGCTTTACACGGTTTGAGTGGCGGCTGGATGGGCGCACAGCCCTTGGCCGAGGGCGCTTTGCCGGTTAATTTGGGCAACTACGATTACGCACGTAACAACAACGCTGCTGGCAAATTGCAAGGGATTGACCAAGCGCTGGTCTGGGTGGTGGTGGCGCTGTTGATGTGGGGCATGGTGATGGTGTATTCGGCTTCAATCGCCATGCCGGATAACCCTAAATTTGCTCGTTATGCGCAAACTCATTTTCTGCTGCGCCATGTGGTGTCAATTGCAATCGGCTTTGCCGTGTCCTTGCTGGCGTTTCAAATGCCTATGGAAACCTGGGAGAAATTAGCCAGGCCTTTGTTTGTGGCCTCCTTGGTGCTGCTGGTGGCCGTGTTGATCCCGCATGTGGGTAAGGGCGTCAATGGTGCGCGCCGCTGGATCTCGCTAGGGATCATGAATTTCCAGCCTTCTGAGTTTGCCAAACTGGCCGTCATCATTTACGCGGCCGACTACATGGTACGAAAGATGGATGTGAAAGAGCGTTTCTTTCGCGCCGTGCTGCCGATCGGGACAGCTGTCGCATTGGCCGGCATCTTGTTATTGGCCGAACCCGATATGGGTGCATTTTTGGTGATCGCCATCATCGCCATGGGCATCTTGTTTTTGGGCGGCGTCAATGCCCGTATGTTCTTCCTGATTCTGGGCGTCTTGGTGTTTATCTTCGCCATGATCATCATGACCTCGGAATGGCGGCGTGAGCGGATCTTTGCTTATCTCGATCCTTGGGACATCAAGCATGCTTTGGGTAAGGGCTACCAGCTGTCGCACTCCTTGATTGCGATTGGTCGCGGAGAAATATTTGGCGTCGGGCTGGGCGGCAGTGTAGAAAAACTGCATTGGTTGCCTGAAGCCCATACCGACTTTTTGCTCGCCGTGATCGGTGAAGAGTTTGGCTTGGTTGGAGTGCTGTGCGTGATCTCGCTGTTTATGTGGTTGAGCCGCCGCATCATGGTGATTGGCCGTCAAGCGATTGCGCTAGACCGTGTCTTTGCCGGGTTGGTTGCACAGGGCGTGGGCATTTGGATTGGCTTTCAATCCTTCATCAACATGGGTGTGAACCTAGGGGCCTTGCCCACCAAAGGGCTGACCTTGCCCTTGATGAGCTATGGCGGCTCGGCCATTTTGCTCAATATGGTGTCGATTGCCATCGTCTTGCGCATCGATGCCGAAAACAAACAAATGATGCGTGGAGGCCGAGCATGAGCTTGAGCAAACGCATTCCCCCTTGCGCCTTGATAATGGCCGGCGGCACCGGTGGCCATATTTTTCCAGGTCTGGCCGTGGCCGAAGCGCTGCGCGACAAAGGCTGGCGCGTGCACTGGCTGGGTACACCGGCCAGTATGGAGAGTCAGTTGGTGCCTGCGCGCGGTTTTGCGCTGGAGACCATTGAGTTTGGCGGTGTGCGCGGCAAGGGTCTGAAAACACTGGCCCTGTTGCCCTGGCGCTTGCTCAAGGCAATTGCGCAAAGCGCTGCAGTGATGCGCCGTGTCCGCCCTGATGTGTTGCTGGGCATGGGCGGCTATGTCACTGTGCCAGGTGGCCTGATGGCCGCCGTGTCGCGGGCACCTTTGATCTTGCATGAGCAAAACTCAGTGGCCGGCATGTCAAATCGCTGGCTGTCCAAACTGGCCAAGCGCGTGTTCACCGCCTTCCCTGGTGTGATGCCCGGCGCGCAATGGGTGGGCAATCCGCTTCGCCCAGCGTTCACACAGCAAGCTGCGCCGGCACAGCGATTTGCTGGACGCACTGGCCCCCTGAAGGTGCTCGTGATTGGCGGCAGTTTGGGTGCTAAGGCTTTGAACGACGTGGTGCCGCAAGCGCTGGCACTGCTGGCGCAAGCCGAACGCCCACTGGTGATACATCAAAGCGGTGCCAAACAAATTGAGGCGCTGCGCGCTAACTACCGGGCAGCAGGTGTGCAGGCCGAATTGACGCCTTTCATTGACGATACCGCCACGGCGTTTGCCCAGGCGGATTTGATTGTCTGCCGCGCCGGTGCAAGCACCGTGACTGAAATTGCAGCCGTCGGTGCGGCCGCTTTGTTTGTGCCATTCCCCTTCGCGGTGGATGACCATCAAACGACTAATGCGCAGTTTTTGGTGCAGCAGGGGGGCGGCTGGTTGGTGCCGCAAGCGCAATTGAGCGCCGAGTATTTGGCTGCCCAATGGCGCGCGTTGACCCGTAGTGAACTTTTGTCTAAAGCCGAAGCGGCTTGGGCACAGAAAAAAAATAACGCCACGCAAGACGTGGTTGCCGCATGTGAGGAGCTGGCACGATGAAACACGCGATCAGGCACATTCACTTTATTGGCATCGGCGGCTCGGGCATGAGCGGCATAGCCGAAGTGCTATTGAATTTGGGCTACACCATATCGGGCTCTGACCTGAACGACAGCGTCACCCTGCGCCGTTTGGCGGCCTTGGGCATTCAGACCTTTGTCGGCCATGGCGCAAACAATGTGCAGGGCGCGGATGCTGTGGTGACTTCGACCGCGGTAAAGGGTGACAACCCTGAGGTGTTGGTGGCTCGCGAGCTGCATATCCCCATCGTGCCGCGAGCCGTGATGTTGGCCGAGTTGATGCGCTTAAAGCAAGGCATTGCGATTGCGGGCACGCACGGTAAAACGACAACCACCAGTTTGGTCGCCAGCGTGCTGGCCGAAGCCGGCTTGGACCCGACCTTTGTGATCGGTGGTCGATTGAACAGCGCGGGCGCCAACGCCAAGTTGGGCACAGGTGATTACATCGTGGTGGAAGCCGATGAGTCGGATGCTTCGTTCTTGAATCTATTGCCGGTGATGGCGGTGGTGACCAACATCGACGCCGATCACATGGAAACCTATGGCCACGATTTCGAGCGATTGAAGTCGGCCTTTGTCGAGTTTTTGCACCGTATGCCGTTTTACGGTACAGCTATTTTGTGCGCCGACGACGCGGGTGTGCAAAGCATCTTGCCCCAGCTGGCTCGCCCCGTGACCACCTATGGTTTGAACGAAGGCGCGCAAGTGCGCGCCGTCAATGTGCAAGCCCAGAACGGTCAAATGCATTTCACTGTGCAAAGGCGCAACGGCATCACTTTGCCCGACATCGATGTGGTCTTGAACCTGCCTGGCGTGCACAACGTGCTCAACGCCTTGGCTGCGATTGCAGTGGCGGTGGAATTGAATGTTGGCGATGATGCTGTCGTGCGAGCTTTGGCCGGGTTCAAAGGCGTGGGCCGGCGTTTCCAAAGTTACGGCCAAGTGGCTGTACCTGCTGCACAAGGGGGCGGTCACTTCACGGTCATTGACGACTATGGACATCACCCAGTAGAGATGGCCGCCACCTTGGCTGCCGCACGTGGTGCCTTTCCAGGGCAACGCATCGTCTTGGCCTTTCAGCCCCACCGCTACAGCCGCACCCGTGATTGTTTTGAAGACTTTGTCAAAGTCATTGGCCAAGGCGCCGATGCGGTGTTGTTGGCCGAAGTCTATGCAGCCGGCGAAGCGCCGATTGTGGCCGCCGACGGCCGTTCTCTCACCCGCGCACTGCGTGTGGCAGGCAAGGTCGAGCCCGTGTTTGTTGACGCCATTGCGGCCATGCCGCAAGCCATTGTGGACAACGCCCGCAACGGCGATGTGGTGATGTGCATGGGCGCAGGCTCCATTGGTGCTGTGCCGGCGCAGGTGGTGGCAATGGTCTTGGAATTAGGAGGCCAGTCATGAGCACATTGGCGTCTAACCTGGGTAAAGTGGCCGTGTTGATGGGCGGACGCTCGGCCGAACGCGAAGTCTCGCTCATGTCAGGGCAAGGCGTGTTGAACGCACTGCAGGCGCAAGGCGTGGATGCCCATGCTTTTGACCCATCCGAGCGCGACTTGGCTGAACTCAAGAACGATGGTTTTGAGCGTTGCTTTATCGCTTTGCATGGCCGCTTTGGTGAAGACGGCACGGTGCAAGGTGCGCTGGAGTTACTGGGCATCCCTTACACCGGCTCGGGCGTGATGGCGTCGAGCATTGCGATCGATAAAACCATGACCAAGCGCGTGTGGATTGCCGAGGGCGTGCCAACACCGGCTTACACCTTGGTGCGCCGCGACCAATGGCGCGAGCTCAATGAAGAGGCGTTGGTCGCCAAACTCGGCCTGCCCATGATTGTTAAGCCCGCCAGCGAAGGCTCCTCGATCGGTGTCTTCAAAGTCACGAGCGCCGCTGAGTTGCCTGCCGCCTTGGCGCAAGCTGCAGCCTGCGATGCCGACATTTTGTGCGAGCAGTTCATTGCCGGCGACGAAGTCACCTGCCCGGTGTTGGGCGAGGGCGATGAGGCCCAAGCCTTGCCGGTGATCCGCATCGTCGCACCCGAAGGCAATTACGACTACCAGCACAAATACTTCACCAACGATACCCAGTACCTTGTGCCTTGCGGCCTACCCGCAGGCGAAGAGCAGGCCATTCAGGCTTTGGTGCTCAAGGCCTATCGGGTCTTGGGTTGCAAGGGATGGGGCCGAGTGGATGTGATGATCGACGCTGCCACGCGCCAACCCTATTTGTTGGAAATCAACACCTCACCCGGCATGACCGGGCATTCGTTGGTGCCTATGTCCGCGCGCGCCGCAGGCATTACGTACGAAGCCTTGTGTGTGCAGTTGCTGCGAAGCGCCGGGCTTGAGCACGCGGTCCAGGGAGGCACTGCAGCATGAAAAAGTTGGCACCTCTGCCTTGGGATATCCGCATCATGAACATCACCTCCGGCGTGTTGGTCATGGCGGTGCTGTGCCTGAGTCTGGGTGCCACGGCTTGGTGGGCATTGCGTCACCCTGTGTTTGCAATTCAAAAAATCTCGGTCTATGGCGACACGGCGCACAACAACGAAGTGACTTTGCGTGCCAATGTGATGCCGCAGTTGGCTGGGAATTTTTTCACCCTCGATTTAGGCCAGGCCAAAGAGGTATTTGAAGCATTGCCTTGGGTGCGTAAAGCCAATGTGCGGCGTGAGTTTCCCAACCGCTTACGCGTTCAATTGAACGAGCACCAGCCCGTGGCCTTGTGGGGTGAGAACACCGAGACCAGCATGGTGAACCAAGACGGCGCGGTCTTTGAAGCGAATGTGGACGACATTGATGCCGACCAGCTGCCCGTGCTCTCAGGCCCTGCTGGACAGTCGGTGTTGGTGTGGCAAATGTACAACTATGTGAAGCCTATTTTTGGCAGCGTGTCGATCGGTGTCGACAAATTGGAATTGTCGCCTCGCGGGAGCTGGCGCGTGCAGACGGACAGCGATGCGACGATTGAATTGGGGCGAGGCACACAAGAAGAGGTGGGCCAGCGTTTACAGGTTTTCTTGAAGACCGTGTCGCAGGTGACCTCGCGTTACCAGCGCACCATGACTTCAGTGTTGGCGGCCGATTTGCGGCACGCGAATGGGTATGCGTTGCGCTTGCGGGGCGTGACGACATTGGGCAATGACGGTAACAAGAAACCCTGAATCAG
>CANGDZ010000057.1 GCA_947452785.1 Comamonadaceae bacterium
ACGCCATGGGCACTTTGATGCCGTATCCATCAGAGGATCCACCCCGATTACTCGAAGTCTCTCGTCCTGATAGACGCCAGCTCATGCTCTTAGCGTTCAGCAGTCTTGTTTCCGTGCCCGTAGGCAGGGAGGCATCCATAGCATCTCCTCAAAATGTGAATCAGTACGGTGTCTCACACCCTAGTGGCATGGATATCTTCTGAATTCATAATTATTCATGAGGGACTTGCTACAAACTGACTTTTCAATCGACCACACGGCTGAGTTGCAGTAGTTGAGCCGTCAAATCACCTAATCTCGCAAGGCAATGGTTGGGTTATTTGATGAGGCTTTGGTAGAACTTGAATTCCGGGTGCTCGGCGCTGCGCAGCCATTCAAACCCGACCATTTCCGTGGTCACCAATTCAGCCCCAGCTCCCGCCAAACGGTCGAAGGCCGCGTCCCGGTTGCGTTCGGTACGCGAAGTGCAAGCATCCGTCACCACCCACACATCAAACTCATCTTCAAGCAGGTCCAGGGCGGTTTGCAGCAAACAGACATGGGCTTCGCAACCGGCAATCACGATGGTGTTGCGCTCAGGAGCGCCGTTTTGATTTTTTTGCAAATGCCGGGGCAAGCTGCGTGCGTTGCCTTTGGGGGCTTCCGGCTCCGGCTTAAGCCATTCACCCAAGCCCTCTTCCATGGCGCTGAACTGCATTTTGGCCAAAACTTGCTGGCAATGCACGCTGATTTCCGGCGCTAACTCGCCCAGTCTCGATGGGTTTTGTGCCGTTCCCCAGACGGGTACCGCCAGGCGTTTCGCCAGTTGCGCCAGCACCACCGCGTTGGCCCAAGCCTTCTCCGCTTCAAACATCGCAGGGAACAAACGGGTTTGATAATCCACCAACACCAGCTGGGATTCAGACAATTCCAAAAGCATCTCGCCATCCAATGAGTCTATAAGCGTCCATTGTCGCAGGCTTGAAGGGCGCCCCACTCAAATCAAAAAAACATGAAAAATATAAATTAAATCATAAGCTTATAGCCATTAATTCAATTCAATTATTAAGTTCATTGACGACGGCGGCCTATCTGGTTATCATCGAAAGCTATGCGTTTTTTATTCATACTGTTGCTTTGCGCCAGCGCGTCCGTGTGGGCCGCGCCCACCGATGACGAACTAGACCGGCAAGCCTTGGAGAAAGGCTTGGTCGCTCAACTGGGCGATCATTTCTCGCAAGCACGCCAGTCCATGAGCGGAAAAGCCACTGATCTGGTGGTGCAAGCCATGGGCTTGTTGGGCGTGCCCTACCGGCGTGGTGGTGCCAGCGAAAACACAGGTTTTGACTGCAGCGGCTTTGTGCGTCACTTGTACGAGCAATCCATTGGTTTGGTGTTACCCCGACGCGCCGACGAACAAGCCAAAGCCACCCAGTCCATCGACCGCAACGAATTGAAACCCGGCGACTTGGTTTTTTTCAACACCATGCGGCGCACCTTCAGCCATGTGGGCATTTACCTGGGCGATGGCAAATTCATTCACTCCCCGCACACAGGTTCATCGGTGCGGGTGGACGATATGCGCGAAGCCTACTGGAACAAGCGTTTCACCGGCGCCAGACGGGTGCAACGCGGTGAGGCTGAAGCCGCACAGCGCTGAAACCAGAAGGGCCGACGGGCCCTTTTGGTCGCCTGTGCACGTTCAGATGGTCACGCCACCATCCACGACCAAACTCTGACCAGTCATGAACGAGCCGGCGGCAGATGCCAAAAACACCGCAGCGCCAGCAATCTCATCAGGCTCGCCAATCCGGCGCAAAGGCGTGGTGGCCGTGCGTAGCGCCAACATCGCCTCGTCTTCCCATAATGCCCGGGCAAAGTCCGTCTTGATCAGGCCTGGCGCAATGCAGTTCACCCGGATGTTGTGCGGTCCATACTCCACCGCCAAATTGCGCGCCATCTGCATATCGGCCGCCTTGCTGATGCAATAGGCGCCAATCACGGCCGAGCCACGCAAGCCGCCAATCGACGAGACGATGATGATCGAGCCCTCTTTGCGCTCCACCATCTGAGGCGCCGCCATGCTGATCAGCCAATGGTTGGCAATAATGTTGTTGTCCAGGATTTTGCGAAATTGGGCATCGGCAATACCCGCTTGCGGACCGTAGTAGGGGTTGCTGGCGGCATTGCACACCAGCACATCCACCCGCCCCCAATGCGCCATCGTCTGGTCGACCAAATTTTGCAAGTCTTCTTTGGATGAAATATTGGCCGCCACCGCGATGGCGCTGTCCGCCCCATAAGTCGCTTGAAGCGCCTGGGCCACTTCGTCACAGGCCTCTTTTTTGCGAGACGAAATCACCACTTTGGCCCCATGCTGGGCCATGCGTTCGGCAATTGCGCGGCCAATGCCACGGGACGAACCCGTGATGATGGCGACTTTGCCGCTCAGGTCAAACAAATTCATGGGGGGGGACTCCTTCAGTCAATGACTTGAACAACGGCGTCCAAGGCTTGTGCGCAATTTCACCCGAAAACAAGAGGCTCGGCTGTCACCCCGGGCATAGTGCCAGACCCCGTCAAACGCGTTGCGCCGTCCGGTTAACCCACGCCACGGCAGTGGTATGGTCGGAGCCATGAAAACTGAAATTGATCATTTGGTGGTGCTGGCTGTCGACTTGGAAGCCGGAGTTCAATGGTGCGAAGCACAACTCGGCATTACGCCTGGGCCCGGCGGCGAACACGAGCTGTACGCCACCCACAACCGTTTATTCAAGATCGCGACACCGGCCAACCCTTTGGCGTATTTGGAAATCATTGCTATCAACCCGCATGCGGTGCGCCCCAAAAAGAAGCAACCCACCCGCTGGTTTGACATGGACGACGCGACTTTGCGCGCCGCGGTGGCCCATGAGCCGCGCTTGGTGCACTTTGTTGCCAGCACCCCCGATTTGCTGGCCGCCCGCATGGCCCTGCGCATGGTGGGCATTGACCGGGGGCCTGCGGTGCATGCGAGTCGACGCACGTCCAAAGGGGTCTTGAATTGGCAAATCTCAGTGCGGGCAGATGGGCAACGTCTGTTCAACGGCGCCTTGCCCAGCCTGATTCAATGGGGTAAACCGGTTGCTGCAGATCCCCTGCGCCTGCACCCGCGCAACAGCCTGCCCCGCTCCGGGGTCACACTGCAAAGCTTGACGGTGCAACATCCCAGTGCCGATAAACTGCAGGCCGCGTTTGAGGCCATCGGTCTGAGCACCGTGGCGATCACAGAAGGCGCGCCCGACATCATCGCCTCGTTGAACACGCCCAAAGGCTTGGTTCAACTGCACAGCTTGGGGATTTAAAAAAACACATGAAGTGGGTACAGGCCCGCCTCTTCAACCTCGCCTTAGGGGACCTTGCAGGCCTGCACCTTGGCGTAAGCCACCCACAGTTTGTGCTGCATCTCGCAACCTTGCATTTGCAAACCAGGTGCTGAAATACCCATGAATCGGTCGGTTTGGGCAATTAAAGCGCGCGCTTGGGCCACCACACCGGCGCCGTACAGTTGACGCAGCGCGCTCAGGTAGGGCGCGGTGTCACCCAAATCGGTCAACTGAATCAAACTCTCCACACAGGCATAGACAGCGCGGCGTTGGGGTGAGATCTGGTCAAAATGGCGCAACCATTCGCATCCCTCTATCGTGGCGGCTTCATCGCCGCAGGCCAAGGCCAACAAGGTTTTGAGTTCGCCTATGCGCAGATCGGCCCAAAAGGAGTCCGCATCGGCGACCATGCCAATCACGGAGGCCACAGACTGTTGATCAGCCAGACTGGACTCGTTCAACATGGCCAATAAATCGACGCACTCCTCGTTGTCCAGGTCCGGCAAATTCAGCACCGCTTCGCGCCAGATGTTGGCCATGCTGTTGTTGTCAAAGTCCAAATCGTCAACCGGGTAGATCTCGGACATGCCAGGCACAAGCACCCGGCAGGCATAGACACCTAGATGTTCGTAATCGGCAATGTAGACCTCAAAACCGTCTTGGTGAATGCGGTTCAAGGTCCACTGATAATCTTGCGTGGTGGTTTTGGAGAAATTCCAGTCCACGAAGACATGGTCTGGGCATTCGCTCAAAAATCGCCAATGCACCACGCCGCTGGAATCGACAAAATGGCTCTCCATATTGGCCGCACTGGCCGCTTCTTCCAAGTCGAACGTGGGAGGCGAAAAGCCGGCCAAGGAATCCAACGCCCTGCCCTGCAGCAATTCGGTCAAAGCGCGCTCCAAGGCCACTTCGAAGCGTGGATGCGCGCCAAAGCTGGTGAGGCAACCCTGGTCTTCAGGATGCAGCAAGGTCACATTCATCACCGGGTATTGGCCGCCCAATGAGGCGTCTTTGACCAAAATGCCAAATCCTGCGGCACGTAATGCGGCAATCCCAACGGCCATGCGCGGATAACGCTGAATCACCGACTCAGGCACATCCGGCAGGCAAATACCCTCACGGATAATCTTGCGTTTAATGCAGCGTTCAAAAATTTCCGACAGGGCTTGCGTGCGTGCCTCGGACGCCGTATTGCCTGCCGACATGCCGTTGCTCACATACAAATTGCCAAGGATATTGACCGGAATATAGGCCGTCTCCCCGTCACTCTGGCGCGTATAGGGAATGGTGCAAATTCCACGCTCTTCGTTGCCCGAGTTGAAATCGACTAAATTGCACGCATCGATGTTGCTCTCGGGGTTGTAGAACGCATGCAACTCGGGGTTCAGCAAGTCTTTAGGCCAGGCGCCGTCTTCAGGCACGTCAAACCAACGCTCTTGCGGGTCATGCACAAAGTCGTGATGGGCCACATCCGGGCCCAGGTAGTCGTGGGTCCAAAAGTAATTGTTCGACAGTCGTTCGAAAAACGCCCCCAAAGCACTGGCCAAACAGGCCAGGCGTGTGGCACCCTTGCCGTTGCTGAACAACATGGGGCAATCGCGGTCGCGAATGTGCACCGACCAAATGCCCTCCACCGGATTGAGCCATTTTTTCTCTTCGATGTGAAAACCCAAGGCCTGCAAGCGGGTTTGCATGGTGTTGATGGTCGCCTCCAGCGACGCCTCTTTGCCTGGGATAAAACTTTGTGAACTCACAGCGTGCTGCCTTTAGAACCAGAAAAATAAGGCAGAAAACAAATCTACCTAGAACCACCCGCAGTGGGCCAAGCCTTTTGCTGTGCCTGTATTGTCAGGGCAGAGACGCGAAGCGACTGGGGCATCATTTTTTCAAGCTTCTTCAGGCAACGTCGCCAAAAGGCCCATGCCAGCGGCCATCACAGCCGCCGTAACCCACAAGGCCCCATGAAAAGTGCCTGCGGCCTGCGCCATGGCCCCGGCCACCACCGGGGCGATGATCTGGGCCGCACCGTAACTCAGGGTGAGTCGCGCCATGGCCTTGCCGGGGTTGTTGGGCGAGCGTCGCCCCACCAAGGCCAGCGTCAGGCTGACGATGCCAATGAAAGTCGCACCATAACCCAAGGCGCCCGCCAAAGCGGCGGCCAATGAGCCCGACAGTGCCGGCAACACGATAGAGCAGGTTTGCAGTCCAAACGCCAAAAGCAAAGCCCGCGTATCGCCGATGCGCCGGGCCACACGGTCCCACACGAACACGGCAGGCATGGCCGCCAGCCCTACCAAAGCCCAGGCCCAAGCGCCCTGCCCGGACAAAGCAGGCTCACGTTCGACCATGGCCACGGTGAACGTCGCGCTGATGACAAAACCCCAGCCCGCCGCAAAATAGCTGCCAGCCATGGTCAGCAGCCAACGCCGCGATACGGCCGGAGCAGCCGAGGATTGCGCGGCCACCACTTCTGGCGGCACGGGTGGGCGCCACAACCAAGCCGGTACAAAAAAGACCCCTCCAACAGCCGCCATGGCCAGCCACTGGCTGGACCACAAGGGCCACCACTTCGCCAAGCCCCAAGCACCCAAGGCCGTGACCACGATGCTCAGGCCAATGCCCATGAAAAAAGCCCCCAACTCGGGACGGCGTCCTTGGCGCATCAACCATCCCAAGACCAAACCCGAGCCCAACAACATGCCCGCAGCGCCGCACAAACCGCCCAGGTAGCGCCACAGCGCCCAGGCCGGCATCCAGTCCGACAAGGCCATGGCGGCCGTGGTCAAGATCGCCAGCCACAAACCCATGCCATACAGGCGATGGCGCCAACGTACATCGTCGATCCAAGCCGTGGCCAAGGCGCCGGTGATGTAACCGGCGTAATTGATGGCCGCTAGGCCGCCCGCTGCCGCATCGGTCAAACCGGTTTGGGCCTGCAAACTGGGCAGCAAGGGGGTGTATGCGAAACGCGCTAAACCGATGGTCAGCACCAAGCCGCAGATGCCGCCCGTCAAGACTTGCCAGGGTTGCAGCGAACGGGGTGTTGTCGTCAAGTTAGACCTTTACGCTGGTTTAAAACTGCCCGGCTCGCGCAGGCTGCTTCAAACCGCCGTCCACCCAGGCTTGTGCCGTGTTGCGGTTGAGCTTGTAGGACGGATCAACCTTCCATTGCGCCAGCAAGTCCCCGGCTTCGTCCTGCGCAGACAGGATGGCGGACGGGTTTTCATCATCAGGTTCAATGTCCAGTAGCACCGTGACCCGGCCAGACAGGCCTTGCACCGACAAACTCTGGTGCAAGCTGGCATGCAATTGCTGCTCTGAGCGCCGCACGAATTCGCCGGCCGTTTTCACCAAAGTGATGAAGGCGTTACCGTCCAGCGGTTTCGGGTTCTTTTTGTCGCGACCCATGGTCCAGGGCCCGACCAAGGCGGGCTCCACCTGCCCGGCTTTGAACATGGCGACAGCCCAGCCATCGTCATCTTCGTTTTTGACGACACGCGCCGTCCAGAGCGCGTCTTGCCAAACGCGGGGTTCTTGGGTCAAAGGGAGGTCGTCAGTCAAAGCGATCTTTTCTGTAATAAATGTGAGGCCGAGGTATTTTGACCCATCTTGGAGAGACGCCTATTTTCGCAGAGACCTGGAGCGTTTGGCCGAAGACAAACGAATCGCACAAGCTCCTGTAAAGTTCAGCCTGCCCTCAGGAGTCCACTTGTCCCAGTCTTTTATTGACACATCGCCGATCACCGATCCCCTCACTGAAACACCCCATTGGGATGTGCTGATCGTGGGCGCAGGTCTGTCGGGCATCGGTGCGGCGCGGCACTTGCAAGCCCAAAGCCCCCACACACGCTGGTCCATCGTTGAATCCAGGTCGAGTCTCGGCGGCACTTGGGACCTGTTCCGTTACCCCGGTGTGCGCTCCGACTCCGACATGCACACCCTGGGCTACGCGTTTAAACCCTGGACGGAACGCAAAGCGATTGCCGATGGCCCGTCCATCTTGCGTTACATCCAAAGCACGGCCGATGAAACCGGCATCACGCCGCAAATTCAATTTGGCCGCAAAGTGTTGCGCGCCGACTGGTCCACGGCGCAGTCTTGCTGGCGCGTCACCCTGTCGCAAGCCAATGGCACTCTGGAGCAGGTGACCAGCCGTTTTTTGTACCTGTGCAGCGGTTACTACAGCTACACCCAGGCGCACCAACCCGTCTTTGAAGGGCAAGCCACTTTTCAAGGCCGCTGGGTGCACCCGCAGTTTTGGCCGCAAGACCTGGACTACAGCGGCAAACGCGTGGTGGTGATTGGCAGTGGGGCCACCGCCGCCACATTGGTGCCGGCCATGGCCCGCACGGCCGCCCATGTGACCATGCTGCAACGATCGCCCACTTACATGGTGTCACGCCCCGCTGAGGATGCACTGGCCTTGCAACTTCAACGTTTCTTGCCCGAGCGCTTAGCACACCACCTCACGCGGTGGAAAAATATCGTGCTGAGCATGTATTTTTTTCGGCTGGCACGGCGCTACCCGGATAAGGCCAAAAGCCATTTGATCGCCCTGGCGGCCCGGCAACTGGGGCCCCAGATCGACACGGCCAAACACTTCACGCCGCGCTACAACCCTTGGGACCAACGCATTTGCTTGCTGCCCAACGGTGACTTGTTCAGCACCCTGCGCACAGGCCAAGCCTCTGTGGTGACCGACACGATCTTGCGCATCACCCCCACAGGCATTGATCTCAGCAGCGGCGAGCATCTGGCGGCGGACATCATCGTCAGCGCCACCGGCTTGCAGCTGAACGCTTTGGGCGACATTGCGTTCAGCGTGGATAGTCAACCCTACAGCCCGGCGAAAGCCATGGCCTACAAAGGCATGATGCTGTCGGACCTGCCCAATGTGTTCATGGCCATGGGGTACACCAATGCCTCATGGACGCTCAAAGCCGATTTGACCGCCGGCTATGTCTGCCGCCTTTTGAAACACATGGAGCGCCACGGCTACACGCAGGCCGTGCCGAGCAAAGACCATGGCGCCCAAGCACAACCATATTTTGATTTTTCCTCCGGCTATGTTCAGCGCGCGGCAGACCTGCTTCCAAAGCAAGGCGACCGCAAACCCTGGCGGGTCTATCAAAACTATGGGGCAGACATGCTCAGCCTGCGTTGGGGCCGTTTAGACGACGGGGTCATGCAATTTACAGGCTCAGACAAGGGTGCTCGCCACCCGCGTGGGGGACCTGCAGCAGAAGCGGACTAAAATGGTTGGCATTGAAAGACCGTGAATGACCGAGCATTACGCAGCCCTTGGGCTCCACAGCGACGCCAGCCTGGCTGACATTAAAAAAGCGTTTCGCCAAAAGGCATCGCAATTTCACCCTGATCGCAATACTGCCGCTGACGCCCCTGCTCGCTTTCGTGAGGTCCAAGAGGCTTATGAAGTCCTGTCGGACGCGACCCAACGCCAAGCCTACGACGACAACCGACGTCGCAATCTGCTCGATGACCCGGCGCAAACCGCGCGCGAGATTTGGAGCCACTATTTTGCCACCCTGCGCGCGCAGAACCACTGAGATTGAACCCGATGCATATTTCTTCTTTTTTCCTTGAGCTTCGCAGCGCCTACCAAGCCGAGTTGGACGACCTGACTTTTGATTCAGAAGGTCGCAATGTCTTGCGCAAACGCTTGGCCGACAAACGCCAGGAACTGGGCTTTTTGCTTCAACTGATGGACCTGAACCCCGAACTGGTGGCGGTGGTTTTGCATCAAGCCTTCCATTTCACAGCGCCCGCTGTGATGGACCATTTTTTGACGCACAACGACGATGAATTACTGGCCTGGGACAGCGTTCAACAGGCCCTGACGATTGTGCCCTGGGCGCAGCCCATCGTGGATCAAATTCTGCAAGAGCCTATGGGCGAATGGTTCATGACCGTGGCCGCGGCGCTGGAGTACATGCACACCAAACCCCTGAGTGCAGCCAACCGCGCACCCGAAGCCGAGAAAGACCCTGAAGAGGAGCACGGCGAGTCTACCCGTCCACAGGTTCAAGAAGATGGCGGCGCCCGCATTGAGGACGACGACGACCAAGACGCCCGGACACGCGAAGAGGCCGGCAACGATTGGTTGGCCGAACAAGGCTTTGACCGCAAGGATTGAACATGACACAAGAAGCAAACTCCAACGCATTGGCCCTGATTGCCAAAACACAAAGCCTGATTGCTTCGGGCAATATCGTGGCGGCCGAGGCGGCCTTGGTCGAACTGGCCGATGAGCAAGGCGACAACGCCTTGATGGTGGTCTTGGAGCAACTCCCCGCCAAAGACATGCTGGCCGTGATTCGCGAATACGACAACTCCAAGGAGTCGGTGATCAACCTCTTGGTAACGCCTGCACAGTTTGCCCGTGCCGTGGTGATTGAGAAACAATACAAAGACCTGTCACGCACCCATTTGCGCGGCATGATGAATTCCATCATCTTCCGTGATGATGCCGATCCGGTGGAGTTCTTGACGGCCATTGGCGATCTGGAAGGTGGCGCCGAGGCCTTGGCGGATTACTTCACGGAAAAATGGAGTCGCATCGAAGCCTTTGCATGGACCGGCGTGTTTGACGCCATGGAAGACGATGGGCGCATGCTGTCTGAATCCGCCCTGCTCGCCTCGGCTTACGTCAAACCCAAGCTGGACGAAGACGAAGTCGCTGACCAAGACTGGATGCAAATGGCGTGGACACTGCGCTACCAATGCCCTGACTTGTTTATTGAAATGCTGTTGGTGCTGCGCGCCAAGGCGCGCGCCCACGACCTGGGACTGTCCGAAGAGCAAGAGTCGGCCGAGGACGATGGCAAAGTCGAAACCAGTGCCACCGACCGAGGCAAGATCACCCAGGCCGCGCTGGACCCGGACGAAGAATCCGCCATTTAAGCGAACCACACGCCTCATGACTGATTCACAAGCCTCTTTCAGCGCGCTACCGCACAGCGTGTCTGTGTTTGACCGTAGCACTTTTTTTGAAAAAGCGCTGGCGTATGGCTTGAGGCACAACCTGCTTTCTCACGAAAAGCTCGAAGCAATTGAAACCGATGCGCCCAAAGGCATGGTGCAAATCGCGCGCTACTTTGGCAGTGAGTTTTTGCGCCCCGAGTTGGAAAAAGCCAAAGATCGCATCGTCAATTTGGTCAGCCTGAACCTGGAACTGGAAAGCGCAGGCGACCTGCACCGCGCAGCCTTGATGCTGCGCGATCACAGTTTCATGTCGCGCTCCAAAGCCGCCTCCGACATGCTCAAAGCCCTGATTGTGATGCCACAAAACAGTCACTTTGGCATGAACGAGCACGGCGGCTTCAGCGACAAACACATCGCACAGTTGGCTAAATGGTCGCTCTGCAGTTTGGCCGACTACCGTACCGAACTGGCCAAACGCCAACAGGTGGCTGGGCTCATTGACGCAGCCCTGTGGGTGGCCGATGGCCTGGGGCTGGACGCTGACGACTTGGAGGATGCAGGCCCTGACGCCGAAGCTGTGATCCGCACCGCCTTGCTGGTGCTGCATAGCAAGCAACAAGGCATGCCTGATTGGGTGAAGTTTCAAAGTCTGATTGCCGCTTTGCGTAAGCCCGCCAAGTCAACCGCTGCGCCAGCCATGAAACTGTCGCTGCCTAAAAATTTGCCCGCTGAATTCAAGGCCGTCGTCGAGGATGTGCGCCAAAGTCTGCTCGCGGATGGGGTCAAAATTTTAGACAACACGGTCCCCGTGGCCAAGCTCTTCAAGCAAACTCCTGCTTTTGTGGGTCGCTACTTTTGGATCGAAGACAGCCTGGCCGAGATCGACCACTTTGACCGTGAAGCATCCGCCGCCTGGAACAAAGTCACCCAAGGCCACAGCGATGACGGCTCTTTGCTCACCCTGTTCTTGAGCATTGCTGCGGGCAGTACCCACAAAACATTGTTGACCGAAAAAGCGGCCGCGGCCTTGGTGCGCAAAGTCCGCAAATCAGGCTGGCATCCGGAACTGGCGACCCAGTTTATTTTGGAACACGCGCCTGTGCAAAACCAGAGCGATTATGTGCAGGTGTGGGCGCATTTTGTGGAAGATGCCCAAGTGACCTTGATCAGTGACCGCGACTATAAACTGCACGACGCCTTGGCCTTGCTGCGCCGTGACTGCAATGTCAGCGAGTGACTTTGAACCAATGGCTACAGGTCAAATCCCTATACGGCAACAGCCCTGAATCGCCTAGTATGAGGTCATCGTCTCATTTCAAAGTCCCACGATGTCTCAGCTTTCCGTCACCGAAGCGGCCATGCGCAGCTTCTCCCAAGCCAACGACCCGCGCCTCGGCCAGGTTATGGCGCTGTTGGTCAAACACCTGCATGCCTTCGTCGCTGAATCCCAACTGACCAAAGAAGAATGGTTGCGCGGACTTGAATTCCTGACCCAGAGTGCGGCCATCACCGACTCCGATCGCAATGAGTTCAGCCTGCTCTCCGACATTTTGGGCATTTCATCCATGGTCGATGTGGTGTCACAACCCGAGGGCGGCACCTCCAGCAGTGTGTTGGGGCCATTTCACAATCACGACTCCCAACTGCGCCCCAACGGGGTGGATTTGAGCGGCGATCAGCCAGGTCAAAAAACATGGCTACACGGACGGGTGATGAATGTTCAGGGTCAGCCCATCGCCCACGCCGAAATCGACTTCTGGCAAAACGCTGACAACGGCTTGTACCCCGCGCAAGATCCTTTGCAAGACCCGCAGAACCTGCGCTGCAAAATCCACTGCGATGCGGAAGGCAGCTTTAACTTGCTCACACTGCGCCCGCACCCTTACACCGTTCCCACGGATGGGCCTGTCGGTGCCTTGCTGGCCGCCAGTCGGCGCAACATCTGGCGTCCGGCCCACTTCCACGTGATCGTCAGCGCGCCCGGCTATGTCGGTCTGGTGACTGAATTGTTTCCGGCAGATTCGGCCTATATCGACAACGACACGGTGTTTGGCGTGCGCGAGGGGTTGATAGTGCCTTTGCTGCCGTCACAAAACTCTGAAGTGGCTGCACGCTATGGCATCGCAACGCCCTTCTTTGAAATGAATTTCGATTTTCATTTGGTACCTCAGGCTTAAAGCCCGGGATCACCCTTTCCTCAATGAAAGAAAAATCCATGCTGAACTTTCCACGTTCCCTTACGAAACTGCTGCTCGGACTTTGCGCTGGCCTGACCGGCCTGTACGCAGAGGCGCAAACTGAATGGCCCAAAGCCAAGCCCGTCACCCTGTTGGTGGCCTTTGCCCCCGGGGCTTCCACCGACATCGTGGCGCGAAGCTTGACGCAAAAACTCTCCGAACTGACAGGTGGCAACTTCGTCGTGGAAAACAAAGGCGGTGCGGGCGGCAATATCGCTTCGGCCCAAGTCAAACGTGCTGCGCCGGATGGCTATACCTTGCTGGTGCACAGTGTGGCCTTTGCCGTCAACCCTTCTTTGTATGCCGATGCCGGCTATGACGCCTTGAAGGACTTTGTGCCGGTCGCGCTGGGCCCCAAAACGCCCAACATTTTCACTGTCAACACCAGCGTCGCCGTCAAAACCCTGCCCGAATTGGTGGAGGCGGCCAAAAAATCACCCTACAGCTATGCCTCTTCTGGCATCGGTACCACGACCCATTTGTCTATGGAGCGTCTCAAGTCTGCGGCCAAAGTCGACATCGTGCATGTGCCTTATCAACCTGCGGCGGCCATCAATGCTGTGGTGGCTGGTCACACGCCCATGGCGTCTACGTCCATGCCGCCTGCCGTGCCCATGATCAAAGCCGGCAAACTCAGAGCCTTGGCGGTGACCAGTGCCATGCGTTCGCCTTTGCTCCCCGATGTGCCGTCCATCACCGAGTATGGTTACAAGGAGTTTGACGACTACACCTGGTTTGGCTTCTTTGCACCGGCGGGCACGCCCGCTGCCGTAGTGGAAAAACTCAATGCCGCGCTGAATCGGGCCATGGAGTCCCCCGAAGTGGTGGAGAAATTTGCCCTGTTGGGCATGGCCAGTACGCACAACAGCACCGCTGAATTCAACAGCTTCTTGCGCGGCGAAGTCCCCAAATGGTCGGCGGTGGTAAAGAGCTCTGGGGCCAAGGCCGATTAGGCCAAGAACGATTAGGTCAAGGTCGACTCAGACCTCATCGGCAATCGGGTTGGCCAAAATGCCAATGCCCTCAATCTCGATCTCACACACATCTGCCGGCTGCATCCACACGGGCGGCGTGCGCGCATAACCCACTCCTGCGGGGGTGCCGGTGATGATGACGTCGCCCGGCTCCAGCGTCATGCATTCGGTGATCAACACCAAAGACTCCACCACGTTCCACAAAAAATCACGGGTGTTGGCGTCTTGCATGACCTTACCGTTCAAGCGTGACTGAATACGCAAACCCGCAGCGCCGGGCGGTAACTCATCGGGCGTCACCAACCAGGGCCCAAAGGGGCCTGTGCCATCAAAGTTCTTGCCAATCGTCCACTGCGACGACTTGCGCTGGTAGTCGCGCAAGCTGGCATCGTTAAAGCAGGTATAGCCCGCCACGCAGTCCAGTGCATTGGCCGACGTCAAGTGACGCGCGCGCTGACCAATGACCACAGCCAGCTCCGCTTCATAGTCGAGCTTGTCTGACACCTTGGGGCGGATGATGGCCTGTTGATGGCCCACCGTCGACGTATTGCCGCGCAAAAAGAAACTGGGGTAGTCAGGCCTGGCATTGCCGCCTTCTTTGGCGTGATCCGCATAGTTCAAGCCCATACAGACGATCTTGCCAGGGTGAGTCAGCAGGGGTAAAAATTGAACACCGCTCAGGGGCTTGTGTAGCGAAATCGGCGTCTGAAGACCCGCCGCGTGGGCCAGCGCCAAGGCGCCAGGCGCGGCAATCAGAGCCTTTAAATCGGTGGGCAGAGCGGGGGCCACTTGGGTCAAGTCAACAAAACTCGTGGCATGAATGTCTTTGATCCAACCAATGCCGTGACGGCCATTTTCTTCAAAACTCACAAAACGCATGGTTTATTTTCTCCAAATTGGGGGTGCATCTTCACCGAACAGCGTTCGCGCTACAGTCACCCACGCGCCAGCCCCAACCGGACAAAGGCCAGCCACCGTCGTGACAGCAAGGGCTTGGGTTCGATGGTTCAATGATCCATTGTTCCACCTCAACCACAGACCCTCATGGATTTACACCTGAAAGACAAACACATTCTGATTACCGGCGGCAGCAAGGGCATTGGCCTGGCCTGCGCGCAGGGTTTTTTGGCCGAAGGCGCTAAAGTCAGTTTGGTATCCCGCGATCCGGCCAATCTGGCTGCTGCACGGCACACCCTGGAAAAGGACTTTGCCTCAGTGCGTATCTTCACGCAGGCCGCTGACCTGCGGGATGCGACGGCTGCCGTGACGGCGCTGAACGCTGCAGAAGCCGCCCTGGGCGCGGTGGACGTACTGGTTAATTCTGCTGGCGCCGCCAAACGAACCCCTGCACAAGAGCTGACGCCGCAAGCCTGGGCCGATGCCATGCAAGCCAAATATTTCAGCTATATCCACATGATCGACCCGGTCATCAAACGCATGGCTGCGCGCGGCCAAGGCAATATCGTGAATGTGGTCGGCAACGGCGGCAAGGTGGCAAGCCCCATTCACATTCCGGGTGGTGCCGCCAACGCGGCATTGATGTTGGCCAGCGCCGGCTTGGCCACAGCCTATGCGGCGCAAGGCATTCGGGTCAACGCCGTCAATCCAGGCTTGACCTTGACGGATCGTTTACAAGAAGGCGTGGCCGCGGATGCGCGGGTCCAAGGCATCCGCACTGAAAAGGCTTTAGAAAACGCCGTGGCGCGCATTCCCTTAGGGCGCATGGCGACGCCAGAAGAAATAGCCAACGCGGTAGTGTTTCTCGCTTCCAGCAAAGCCAGCTATATCACCGGCATCAGCATGAGCATGGATGGCGCACTCAACCCGATCGTGGTGTAAACACAAGGGCTACTTGCTTTTGGCTTGGCTGGGCGGAGCTTGAATCCACTCAATGCGCACCTCAGCAGTCCCTTGGTTGTTGTTGTAAAGCCAGTGTGCCGAATCCGGATAAAACGGAATAAACAGAACGGCATCGTTCACATACAGGAACAACTCGCCTTGGGTTCGTGCCACGATTTCAGTCTCGAACACAGTTTCTGGGTTGGCAAGATCGCCAACGCGATGCGGCACGACAGAAAGAGGCACTGTGGGCTTGGGGTCGAGCGGATACACATCGGTGCCGCGACTTTGAATGCGTGCCATCGGCTTGAACCAGGCTTGACCCAAGTGACGCCGAAACGGCACACCAAGCACCATGGGCCATGTCACATCGTTGGGTTCAACACCATTGGGGCTCGCGGGCACAGTCCGATCCAACCAAAGCTGCGCAGCGGGAATCGTAAAGCGCAGTTTGTAGGTTGCGCCCTTTTGCAACTCCACACCCGTGCCCTTACACAACTCATTGGTTTGCCAGCGAATAGGCTGCACTGCGGTCTCTACGGCCTTCAGCCCAGCTGAGCCAGTGCACACATAACCCCAAGAGGTTCGTACAGAAAATAAGCTCTGACTAAAGACCGCGATGGCGCTATATACAACGACCAAACCAAAAACCAACGGAACAAGTTCGCTTGACAAGGCATGAAAAAATGTCCTGTAAGCCGGTCGCGTTCGAAGCCACTCAATGGCTCGGTTCAATCGACTTGGGACCGTTACAGCTTGCGTTTTCTGACGATCCAGTGCATTCATGCTGGGAATGGAATACCACACAGAGCGCATTGCGTCGCGCACCTTGATGTCCAGTGCTGAGCCACTGATCAACCCCATGGCCACCAAGGCCACAATGAGCATAAAGACACCTGGATGCGAGGCAAATGAATCGGTCCAAGTGCTGGCAAAGGCCGGTAAAAAAACAGCGGCAACGTCGATGGCATTTGACACAAAGCAATAAGGCGATGCACAGGCCCCCTGAGGCAACGCTGGCCATTTCAGCGGCATCGCGACCAAAACCAAGGTCGCCAACACTGTCAAAAAGTAGACCACACGACGCCACCATACCCAGTTCCAAACATGTTCATGCTGTTGCAAGAACTCTGTCGACTCAAATTGTGGCCCTATGTAAGTGACAGCGGCTTCAATAGAGCCGTCGTACTTCATGACGCAGAAGTTTGGAGGCAACACGAAGGGGGCGTACCCGTCATGGCCAGTTTTGATGCGCCTGAGCACGCTTTCATGAATTTGGATGCGATCGATGTGAACTGCTGTTTTTGTGCCGGAATCATGATGCGCCAGCTTGTCGATTCGACGCGGGTTGTAGCGGTAGTAACCCGCCACGCCTTGGCGAGAGTCGTGCATAGGACCATTCTCGTCTGACAATGACTGGTACTGCGCACGAATATTGTCACAAAACCGCAAGCCGTATTTTTCAGCCTCCATCAGCATCCAATTTAGCGAGACATAGGCCAGACTATCGTCAGGATAACCGCCACCCACATCGGAGTGCACACCTGCAAACCAAACCTGGCAGATGCGCTCGTCGTCGATATGATTGGCCTTTGTATTGCGTTTTGGTTCACGGGCCTCATTCCACAATCTGGGGTGAAAGGCGTTGCGTTCATCGTTCACCGACAGCACGTGACGTGCGCGCAAAACCTTTTCATGCAAAACGAGGTCGGGCAATAGCATGGGCCAGAAATAACGGTCTATGGCCCGGGTCAGTTCCTCGAAAGGCAAGCCATAAGCGTCCACGGTGTCCCACAAACCGAGGAACTGGATGGCCGGCACCTGAATGGGTTGAATCGCGGAATACGGCACCCGACGCAATGCCCAGTTCTGAGCAAAGATCGCCCCATCACGCAGCGGCCGAACCAGCTTCATCAAACTGAAGCGTGTGTGGTATCCCTTGGCACGATACGCGCGATACGCGTCTCCGACCCATCGCTGCAGCGCCGCTTCTTCACCGTCATAAGGCACCAAACCTTGCGTGAGGATGAAGTCGACCAATACACGGATCGTGAACGCGCCACGGCTAAAGCCGAAGGCATAGATTTTGTCGCCGGGCTGGTAGTTTCTGCAAATGAACGAATAGATCTCTCGAACGTTTCGAGCCAGACCCAAACCCGCGGCCCCGCCCAAAATGGCCAGGGGTTTGAATGTTGATGTGCCCACACCGTCATCGTAGAAAGCGACTTGGTGCGTTTCGCCGGAGGTCTTCGGATCAGCGACATCAACCGCTTGGTAGGTGCGCCAAACGTTGGTTTTGAACAGCTTGCCGGAACTGTTGCCGGTGCCATCGGAAAAAAGAACGATATTTTTGCTCACGGCTATTCCCCATATTTCATTGGCGGTGCTACTTCAGAATTAAATTTCAAACACATCCGAGTAAACTGGCCGAGCACCGGTGCTGCCAGCCAGCACCTTGATGTCCATGGTGGCACCCAACACGCCAGCTGCTGCGGGCAGCACTTCCAGCTTGGCCATGACCAGGCGCATGCGGTGGCTGCCGCGGGCTGCAGGTCTTATGACAACGCCACTCCACGCTTTGGCGTCAGGCGTAACTTGGCTTCGCGGCAGGCCCGACCAGCCGCTTTGCAATGGCATCCAAGCCTCAGCGTCTGCCCAAGCGTGGAGTACCTCCACACGAACCGTCATAACATTGAGCACCAGCGGCGCCTTTTGCTTTTCCGGCGCCGGACCGGTCACGCTCAACAAACCCGTGGCGGTTAAACACCCCAAAGAGCAACAATGCGCATGCATACGTCCACTTTCTCGCAACGGGAAACCAGACAAGAAGCTGCGTCTTTTGAAAGATAGGTTTTTATCTGTGCTGCACAGATGCTGCGCAACACAAGGCCGAGCGACGGGCACCAGATATGCGCTCGTACCCGTCGCAAACCATGTTGTGTTATTTGAAGTTACCGGTATCAACCCACTCATTGCTGAGCAAGGACCACCAATCGGTCGCCAAGCGTTTGAGGACGTACTCGTAAGGCAACCAGCCGTAACCTGCCGCACCCCAGCCACCGCCCCACGAATTGCGAATCAGCAAAGCACCCGTGGTTTCAACGGCACCGGGATTGGTGTTTTTGATTTTCATGTTGTCGTCATAGCCAACAGCCACGATCGCATGGCCACCGACAATTTTTTCGCCCGCAGTGGGGAACGGGATTTTCCCGCTTGTGCCGGCTTGTGTGTAGGAGTTGTAGACCGTGAAGCCAAACATCGAGGGCAGGCCTGCATTCAGGTTGGTTTTAACGCGAGCGAGCACCACATCACCCAGTGTTGTGGGCGGGTCAAGCCGGTAGTAATTGAGGGCTTGGTAATTTTGCGCAAAAGCATAGCAAAAGGCCGGTGGCTCCTTGTCAAAATCGGCCACAACGTACTGCCAATACTCTTCAGGAGGAACACCAAAAAGAACCAAAGCACCCATGGTGGAACGCAAAAAAGCGCCTGTATCACCCGTCCAGTGCAGCATATTGCGCGTGGTCTTGTACAAAAAGAGCCTAGAGGCATCAATGTGCTTTCCAAACGCACGTCGTTCAAAGTATTCAACGATACCGACACCCGCATTGGCCGTGCACGAGCCAAGCGAACCCTGGTTTTCAACGGGAGAGCACCAAGGCCTCAAATCCACTACTGCGGGCAGACTGACCTTGCCTGAGCTCTTAAGCCCAGCCTTGTGCAGCATCGCCTTGATAGCGGGGTGGTCGACGGTGTAGTCTCGAAAATCAGGATAGTCAGGCAGCCATCCCATTCCTACAGGTGTGATGATTTCGCTCATAGTTATTGCTCCCATCTGTTGATGATTAATTTGAATTACGGTTGCTCTCAGTTTTTTCAAAGTGCTGTTTGATTAACCAGACATGGGAGACCTCCTTTCAAATGGCCAGATGACACACTTGCGAAAACAAAAAATGTGCTGGCATTTGTGAAAGTTAAATCTTTACGTCATATGCAACAGTGCAACAACACACATAAACGATGAGCCCATGAGTGAAAAATTGCGCGCCCACGCACAAATCACACTCAAAGTAATCTTGCAACTGCGGCGTCAGACTCGGGCGTGAGATCATCAAGCGTTCAACATTCGAGCCACGACACATGATCCCCCACCGCCCTACACCCGACAAAGACGCCATCGCCCTGCTCCCACCGTTTGAACGGTTGGGCCTAGACAGGATCACGCTGGTGAATACAGGCGATCAGGCACACGCGGCTTTTGAGCAACTGGTGATGGTGCAAGCCTGGGGTTTTGACACTGAGTCCAAACCCACCTTCAAAGTAGGCGAAGCTTCGGATGGCCCCCATATATTGCAACTGGCAACCCGTGAGCGGGCTTGGGTGTTTCAGTTGCATGAGCCTGAATGCCGGGCCGTAGCGGCCCACTTGTTGGCCCATGGCGGCATCACCAAAGCCGGCTTTGGACTGGGTGATGACCGAAGGCGCATCATTCACAAACTGGGCATCGAGCCCGAAGGCATTTTGGAACTCAACACCGTGTTTCGCGAACGGGGTTACCGCAAAGACATGGGCGTCAAAGGTGCTGTGGCGGTGCTGTTCAACCAGCGGTTTCAAAAGTCGAAAAAAGCGGCCACCAGCAACTGGGCCAATGCCCGATTGAGCGAGTCGCAACTGGTCTACGCCGCCAACGATGCGTTTGCAGCGATTCGGGTTTGGGAAGCGCTGACGCTCAATGCTTGAGCTTTTGTGAACTCACAAGAATCTTGTCAAGGTAGACTGCGCGCGTAGACGGCCATCGCCTCAATTTCTTCATCTGTCAAACTGCGCGCAGCACTGATCATCGTGCCATCCATGTCGGCACGGGCACCACTGCGCAAGTTGCGCAATTGGCTCACAAAATACTCACTCGATTGGCCAGCCAAGCGCGGTACATGTTTTTGCCCTTGGAGCTGAGCGCCATGGCATGAAGAACAATATTGCTGTTGAGCAATTTGCTGACCGAGTGTGATTTTATCTGTGCTTCCCCCTGCAACCGGGGGTGGCGCCTGCAACGCGGCGTAGTAAGCCGCAATGTCACGCATATCTTGCTCGCTCAGCGTTGCCGCAATGGCTTCCATGCCGCCACCTTTACGGCGTTGATCGCGAAACTGCAGAAGTTGATAGAAGATGGACAACAGGGGTTGTGCGGCCAAGTGCGGAAAGCCAGGCAAAGAGGACACCCCGCCATCACCATGACAAGCCGTACAGACTAGAGCTTTGACTTTGCCGGCAACCGCATCAGGTGCTGCCCAACTGTGGCTGCAACTCAACAGCGTCAAAAAAAAGGCCACTCCCTGAATGGCCTTTAATCTATGTGTGAACATCATTTGCTGTGTGAGATGCGAAAGATAGCGCCCGCCACATCGTCTGACACGAGCATGGAGCCGTCTTTCATGACATGCACATCAGCTGGGCGACCCCAGAAGTCATCGCCCTGAATCCAGCCGGACACAAAGACTTCTTTCTTGGTCACATTGCCTTTGGCATCAAGTGCTACACGCACCACATCGAAGCCACTTTTCTTGGTGCGGTTCCAAGAGCCGTGTTCGGCGATGAAGATGTTGTGGGCGTACTCAGCAGGGAACTGCTTGCCTGTGTAAAAACGCATGCCCAACGCGGCAACGTGTGGTCCAATCTTCAAGACAGGTTTATCGAACTCATCGCAAGAGCGACCTTTGCCGAAGTCGATGTCCAGCAGGTCGCCTTGGTGGCAGAAGGGATAGCCAAAATTCATGCGCTTGGCAGTGATGCGGTGCAAGGTGTCATTGGGCAATTCGTCATTTACCCAATCACGGCCGTTGTTGGTGAACCAGAGCTCTTTAGTCACAGGGTGGAAGTCCATGCCCACACTGTTGCGTACGCCTTGCGCCACGGTTTCCAAAATATTGGTCTTGAGGTTCAAGCGAACAATGACCGCGTGTGTGACGGGTTGTACAGTGATGTTGGCGGGCGTGCCGATTTGGAAATATAGGTAGTTGCCGTCTGGGCTGAGCTTCATGAACTTCCAACCGTGTGCTTCGTCCTTGGGCAGGGCATCAAACACGACGACGGGTGCAGGTGGGTTGTCCAAATTCGCTTCGATGTTGTCGTAGCGAATAATGCGCGACAACTCGGCGACATACAAAGAACCGTCCTTAAACGCAACGCCGTTGGGGCGATGCAGGCCTTTAGCGATGGTCTTTACCTCTCTTTTACCGTCTTTCTCGACGACTGCATAAACGTTGCCCGGGAAACGCGTACCGACGAACAAAGTACCCTGTGGGGTTTGCACCATGGAGCGCGCATTGGGCATGCCCGAGGCCCATAACTCAACCTTAAAACCGGTAGGCACCTTGAGTTTATCTGTTGGAATTTCACTCACAGGCAGTGCCGTCATACCCGGCGGGTGGGGTACCAGGTTCAAGGCCACTTGATCAGGCGTCCTCCCTTGCGCCCAAGTGGGCGGAATGGCCGATGCGGGCGGTGCTGCAGGCGCTTGGGCCAAAGCAAAGCCCGCGAAAACCAGGCCGATTACGAAAGTTGTTTTTCGGATTGACCCGTTAAAAGAATTGATTTTCAAAATTGTCTCCGTGGTTTGGTAATTAATTACAAACGCAATGGCATATTAGTCAAGTCACAAAGGCGATTCCTTAGCAAGCATTTACGTCAACCAAACTCCATCCATTTTGAATCGGTTCGCAGAAAAACAACAACACAACCGGGAAGCTATAAAATTAACGCGATTACCAACTCGTTGTTCGAGTCCGACCTCAACTGAATCTTCACCATGTCCGAACCTATGTACACCAACGCCAGCAAAAACTCTGAGCTATCGAGCTCGGTGCTGGACTTCGCCAACCGCCGCTGGCGGGTGCGTCGGCCCAAGCCGTTTGTGCTGGTGATTGAAGGCGAAGTCGAAAAAGGGGAAGCAGGGAGCCCCGCTGTGCCCAGCGATTACCTGCACGACATGTTGCTCTTGCCCGAATGGCGCGAGGCTTTCTATCAGCTCGTCGATGCCACCGGTCTAGTGGTTTGCCTGAATTTGCACACGCAACACCCGACTTACCGCGATGTGCGTGGACGCTCCAGCAAAGGGCGACTGAGCCAGGGCGAGTATTACCACCACGACGGCTGTTCGGGCCCCGTCAAGCCGCGCTTTGTCGAGATCCGTTGCCCCATACAACCCCAGACACGAGGTGTAGCCACCGCGATAGCGCCACATCACTCGGTGGTGGAGGCGATGGTACAAGTTTTACCGGCCGATTTGGCGGCAGCGCCGGCCTTGGCTGAGCAAGACATGTGCCCGGCGACCCTCAGCCAAATGGACGATGCAGCACTCGACCAATTGCAAGGACTGATCACACGTACGGTGCGCAAGAAGCTCAATGCCGAAGGCGCACGGGCCTACTTCCGCCAAGTGGATGTAGCGGCCAATGCCTACTTTGAACCATGGGCCTTAGGCGAAAGCCGCATCATCGCCAACGCGAATGATGGGGTGACCATGCAGCATCGACGTGCCTACCAAAGCCTGCATGCGGGCGGCGTGGCCAATGGCCACTTGGTAAAACGGTGGCCGAATGAGGAGTTGCTGCTGCCAGGTCAGGTGCTCGACCCGGTCTTCATCGCTGCGCTGTGCAGCGAAGAAGGTGACGAGGGGAATGACGGGGATAAAACTGAGATGTGTTACCTCAGCCCGCATTGAATTGCGGTCGTTACTTCACATTTAAAACGCGCACCTCAGCCGTCAAGTTGATGCTCTCATCCAGAATAGTGTGGAAATGGATCCGTTGCCAAACTCAAAATTCATCGGCACTAGCAAGGCCTGTCTCACTGTTTAAACATGTAGCTTGGTCCTGCTTATGCACTGGTTAAGGGTCTCAGCGGTAAGGCAGCGGAGGATGCTTGCAGGCAACCAATCGTTTTTTCCGTGCGGGCGGCAGGACGTAGTCGGCCTGCAATGTCCAATTCAATCAAGGCATCGTTGCCGGTATCAAGCCGCTGGGGCAGGTTCGGATAGGCGCTTTGTGCTGGAGGCAAGCGCGAGAGTTTGTCCAGCCAGGCCGAAAGTCCAGCCTCTGAGCGCTGCCAAGTTATATCCAAAGGCGTGAATCCGGTGGTGACGGGCAACCCCAGGTCACCCTGGTAGGCGTTACCTAGCCACTGGGTGCCGTTGTGAGTGCAACGAACCTATCGAAAGCGCGTCGCCAGCCCCCGATCAGGCAATGCCCAAGAAGTTGGATGCCAACGACTTCAGGCGGGGTGACAAGGTCTCGTTTACGGACAAGTATTTGCAGCCACAAGTCGGCACGATTACACGCATCAATCAGCGAACAGCTTCTGTTGAATGCGACGGCGGCTCAGGTTGGCGTGTCCCGTTTGCAATGTTGA
>CANGDZ010000058.1 GCA_947452785.1 Comamonadaceae bacterium
CTCTGCGCCAGAAACCAAAATCAATAAAAAAGGAGCCCAAACCAGACCCATCGTGACCGACACCACTACAATTTAACCGCGCAACTCCAAACCGCTGCAAACCGGTCACGATCGCCAGAACGATCGGTCACGGTCGCCAGAATACGCACAAGCTGTCTGATGGGGGCGCAAGAGCGCGTTTCTTTCATGAGGTGTGCGAGGCCCATTTGACGCGCATAGTGAAGGTGGACCTCAAAAGTGAATTGTTTAGCTACACGGTAGATGACAAAGCCCTGGCACATGCGCGCCTGATGGATGGCAAATTGTTGTTGGTGACCAATGCAGCCGATCTGAGCGCCAAGGACGTCGTTGGCCGTTACAAGTCGTTGGCCGATATTGAGCGGGGCTTTAGGGTGCTCAAGTCCGAGATCGAGATCGGGCCGGTGTACCACCGACTGCCGGGCAGAATCCGAGCCCACGCCAGCATTTGTTTTATGGCCCTTATTTTGTATCGAGTGATGCGCTCGCGGCTCAAGGCCGGTGAAAGCCACCTCTCGCCTGAGCGCGCCCTGGCGAAACTGCGGCGAATTCAGCATCAAAAAATTGTTTTGAATAAATCGGCACCGCTCAGTGGCTTATCCACCATCACACAAGAGCACTCGCAGATCCTATCGGCATTAAGCATCAAAAAACCTTCTCTTGACCCCCAAATGAGCCTTTTGTAGTGGAGCGTTTTGAACGCACCCCTATAAAAATCAAGCACTTAGCGCATTAGCTGTCGAACTCGAGGATGCTTGGTAGGTGTGCATCATGTACTTATCACGCGCATGATATTGGGGCGCACAAAAAAGCCAGCACAAAGCTGGCTAGTGGGTGAGCGTCTAATCAGATCAATGGTGTGACTGCTGTGCTTCTTGGTCACGAAGCTTGATCAAATCGGCGGCTGTCAATTCAACGTTCTTGCCGTCAACTGCAACAATGATACCCGTGTTAGTTTTGATGGCTAGATCTTTTGCTGAACGAGCGGCACGTTCCATGGCCGCATATGAGCCTGCCAAATCTGGATCAGTCGAGGTGCGAATGTCTTTGGTATTCATTTGTTACTCCAGTCAATGAGCTTAGGGTGCATGCCAGAACTGTCATAAAACGCCCATGAATCAACAGCCTTGCTGTAACGCTCATGGAAGTTTGCCAATCCTGCTTTAAAGCGTCGGCGAATAACGTCTTCAGGAATGTTATGTCCACCTTGCAGCACACGGCGGGCAACCCTTGAAACAGCAATTTCTTCATTGGGCAATGACAAGAACCAGAGCTTGACTTGGTAGCCATGGGTCTGCCACAAGGCTATCTTTTTCAATTAGACCATGCCCGACAGCGTGGTTTCAAAAGCAAAGCTGTGTCCAGCATCCACACATTCATCAATTTCTTCCAGCATCAGGCGGCCAGCCTTGAAGGAGGCAGTCTCAGGATTGAACGGAGCCAAGCCCGCAGCAATGAGATCAGCGTTGATGAAACGCAGCGTTTGGGCTTCCGCAGGTAAAAAGTCACGGGCAAATGTAGTTTTGCCAGCGCCGTTGGGTCCTGCAATGATGATGATTTTTTTCAAATTTTGCTTGTGTTTTTGTGATTTTATGCTCTAAAGGGCCAGTTGCTGTTGCCAGAGTTTTCTGCTGAGGGTGAATTTTCATATTCTTGGGATGACTAACAAATGGAGCGAAATATGCTGATTGCTTAATCTCCGGCATGTCTGCGCCGCTTGAATATTGACCCCCGTGGGGGTCAGTTTCAGTCGGCGCCAACAGTGGTGGTCAAACACTTCGGCAATGGCGTGTTGTTACTGCCGGTCGATGACCCTTGGCAAACGCTGGTCGCTGGCCTGGCCGCCTTTGAGCCTGGCTTTGTGTTGACGCGGGAGCAACCTGAACATCAGTTCCTAGCCGAGATTGCGCCATGATCCTGCTGGACACCAATATCTGCATCTATGTCATCAACGCCAAACCCTCTGCAGTGCTGGCGCGCTTTCAGCATTACCGGCTGGGCGATATTGGTTTGTGCAGCGTGGTAGCCGCAGAGTTGGCGTTTGGGGTGGCCAAAAGTGGCTCAGCCCGCAACCGCCAAGCGCTGGAGATGTTTCTGGCGCCACTCACGATATTGCCTTTTGATGAATCGGCCATTTGGGTCTATGGCGATTTACTTGCTGGCCTAGAGCGCCGCGGCACCCTCATTGGCTCGCTCGACACCATGATTGCCGCGCACGCGCTCAGTCAGCAGGCATTGCTGGTCACCAATAACATTCGCGAATTTTCCAAGGTGCCCGGTTTGCAATTGGACAACTGGGTTGCAGCCGCTTAGTAGTTATATTCAAACAGCCCATAGACCGTTCTATTCCCTGCATCCTTGATTTTATTGCCGCTATCGCGATACGAGCTTAAATCTGTAAAAATGACCTCATGTAGTCACATCAGGAGTCGGACATGGAAACCATGCAAATCCGTGAGGCCAAAGCCAGCTTTTCAGCCCTGGTCGCCGCAGCTGAAAAAGGCCAGCCCACTCTGGTCAGCCCTGCGCCATGATTGTGCCTGTGGCCGACGGTGCTCGCCTTTACCCGCTGGAGATGCCCAACCTGGCCAACTACCTGTTGGCACTGCCCGAGCCGCTAGAGACTGAACGCGACACCACGCCACTGCGGGGAAGGCCAAGGTGGGGGAGGATGTCAATAAGGGGTACTTGCTCGACACCAGCGTGGTGTCGGTGCTGGCCCCTGAGCGTGAAGCTTTTGTGCCCACCCCCTTTGGCGTGTGGTTGCAAGCACATCACAAAGAACTTTTTCTGCCTTCCATTGCCATTGCAGAAATGGCGCAGGGCATTGGTAAGTTGCGCCGCGCCGGTGGTGTGGCGCGGGCAGATCGCCTTGACCATTGGCGGTACGGCCTGTTGGCTGCGTATGCCGATGCGTATCTTGCCGTTAGATGCGCAATCCGCGCGACTGGCTGGGCAGATTTCTGATGCGGCCATTGCACAAGGCCGCCACCCCGGTTTTGCCGATGTGGCCATAGCCGCTTTGGCGCAGAACGCTGAGCCGCTGTTGTTGAGCTGCAACCTCAAGCATTTTCAGTCCCTGTGTGTTGCCTGTGCGGACCCGTTGATTGCGCTGCCGGCGTGACGTTGAAATTCACGCTAGATAAATAGCCTCACTGCACAGGAAACCCCATGCCCGCAACCCCCAAGGCCTTGTCATCGGCTTTGCCGACCGACGTCGAGAGCATTTTGCTGCTCGCGGCGCAGTCGCTGTTCGATGCTTTTGCCAGTGCCAGCGAGGGCATGCTGCTCGTGGACAAGTCCGGTCGCGTGGTTTGGATCAACGACCAATACCGGCGCTACCTGCCTGCGTTGGGGTTCCATAGCGAAGACGAATTCGTCGGTCATACCGTGTCGTCTGTGGTGCAAAACACCCAAATGGACAAGGTGATCGAATCGGGTAAGCCGATTTTTGTGGATTTACTGACCAACAAGGCCGGCACCTTTGTGGTCAGCCGTTTTCCGTTGAAAGACGCGACCGGCGAAGTGATCGGGGCGCTGGGCATTGTGCTGTTCGATGAGCCCACAGCCAATTTGCAACCCTTGATGGCCAAGTTCGCTTTGCTGCAACGCGACCTGGATGAAGCCCGCCAAGCCTTGGCGGTGCAGCGTAAACAAGCACCACAAGGCCTGCGTCAAGCCAAACACACCTTCGCCAGTTTCATGGGCTCCAGCCCGGCGGCGGTGGACGTGAAGCGCCACGCCAGGCGCGCTGCGCAGTCGAGCAGCCCGGTGTTGCTCTTGGGTGAGACAGGTACCGGCAAGGAGTTGTTGGCGCACGCGATTCACGGTGCCTCACCCCGGGCCAGCGGCCCTTTGGTGAGCGTGAACATCGCCTCCATTCCCGACAGTTTGCTGGAAGCCGAATTCTTTGGCGTGGTGCCCGGCGCCTATACCGGTGCAGATCGCAAGGGGCGAGACGGCAAGTTCAAACTCGCCGATGGCGGCACGCTGTTTCTGGATGAAATTGGCGACATGCCGCTGGTACTGCAAGCCAAGCTGTTGCGTGCTTTGCAAGAGGGCGAGATCGAACCACTGGGCTCGAACCGTTTGGTGTCGTTTGATGTGCGCATCATTGCCGCGACCTCGCGCGATATGGCGGCCTTGGTTCGCGCCGGTCAGTTCCGAGAAGACTTGTTTTACAGACTGAACGTGCTGCCCATTCGCGTACCGGCGCTGCGCGAACGCGCCAGCGACATTCCGGGTTTGGTCGAGGTGCTGGGCGAGGAGCTGGCGATGAAGACCGGTGTGCTGCCCCCCGATCTGAGCCCGCAGGCCTTGGATGTGCTGGTGGCGCAGCAGTGGCGCGGCAATGTACGCGAACTGCGCAATGTGCTGGAGCAGCTCATGCTGCGCAGTGACACGCCGCGCATCGGTGCGTCCTTGGTCGAGCAGGTGTTGCGCGAGTCAGGAATGGCCGATATTTCGCCTGCCGCAATGGCGCTGTGGGCTCAGCCTTTGCCTGTAGCATCCCACGCCGCCCAAGGCCCGCTGGTGCCGCTGGCGCAGCAAATCGCCGAGCTGGAAAAAGTCGCCATCGCCCAGGCCTTGAGCGCCACGCGCGGCAACAAAGCCGCCGCCGCCCAAGTGCTGGGAATTTCTCGCGCCAAACTCTATGAACGGCTGGAAAGTTTGAATGTGATTTTGTCTGAATAAAATGCAGTTGTATTTTATTTGGACATTTTATGTATTTATTTAAGTCAATCAGGGTTGGTGTGCATGGTGTTTTTCACCATTTTCCCTTGTAATCAAGGACTTACCGCCCCATGGGCGCTTGGCACAGCTCGTGCAAGGCTTAAGGGGTAAAGATCAACAAAGGAGACCCTTGTGAACCGTCGACAACTCACTTCATTGGCAGCCCAAATCGCTGGCCTGATGGCTGTTTCGTTCTGCGCCGCCGCGCAAGCGCAGGACATCAAAATCGCTCACATTTACAGCAAAACTGGCCCGCTGGAAGCCTACGGCAAGCAAACCCAAACCGGTTTGATGATGGGCTTGGACTACGCCACTGGCGGCACCATGAGCATCAACGGTCGCAAGATCGTGGTGATTGAAAAAGACGACCAAGGCAAACCTGACTTGGGTAAAAACCTGTTGGCCGCCGCATACGGTGACGACAAGGTCGACTTGGCCGTGGGCCCGACTGCCTCGCCCGTGGCGCTGGCCATGTTGCCTGTGGCCGAAGAGTACAAAAAAATCTTATTGGTTGAGCCCGCTGTGGCCGACTCGATCACCGGTGACAAGTGGAACAAATACATCTTTCGCACTGGCCGTAACAGCAGCCAAGATGCGATTGCTAACGCGGTGGCCGTGGACAAAGACGGCGTGAGCATCGTCACCATGGCGCAGGACTCGGCCTTTGGTCGCGACGGCGTTAAGGCCTTCAAAGAAGCGCTGAAGAAATCTAAGCTGGTGCACGAAGAGTACCTGCCGCCCGCCACCACCGACTTCACCGCCGGTGCGCAGCGCATGATCGACAAGCTCAAAGCCTTGCCGGGCCGCAAGATCGTCTTCATCATCTGGGCCGGTGGCAATCCGTTCAAGATCGCTGACATGGACTTGAAGCGCTACGGCATCGAGATCGCCACGGGCGGCAACATCCTGCCCGCCATGGTGGCTTACAAGCAGTTCCCTGGAATGGAAGGCGCGGCTTATTATTACTTTGGCATGCCGAAAAATCCGGTGAACGAAGCCTTGGTCGCGCGCCATTACAGCCAGTTCAAATCGCCGCCGGATTTCTTCACCGCCGGTGGTTTCTCCTCGGCCATGGCCTTGGTCACCGCGCTGAAGAAAACCAATGGCGATACCAGCGCCAACAAGCTGATCGCCACCATGGAAGGCATGAGTTTTGACACGCCCAAGGGCAAGATGACTTTCCGCAAGGAAGACCACCAAGCCATGCAAAGCATGTACCACTTCAAGATCAAGGTCGACCCGGCTTTTGCCTGGGGCGTGCCTGAGTTGATCCGCGAGATCAAGCCCGAAGAAATGAACGTACCGATCCGCAACAAACGCTGATGCTTGAAACCCACAACCTGACTGTGCGGTTTGGCGGTCATGTGGCGGTCAATGCGGTCTCGTGCCGCTTTGCTCCCGGCACGCTGACCGCGATCGTGGGCCCGAACGGCGCAGGCAAAACGACGTACTTCAACTTGATCTCGGGGCAGCTGCCCGCGAGCGCAGGTTCTGTTCATTTGAACGGCCGCGAGCTGACGGGTTTGAGCGCTTCGGCGCGCACCCGTGCCGGTTTGGGGCGGGCGTTTCAGCTGACCAATTTGTTCCCGAACTTGTCGGTGCTGGAAAACGTGCGCCTGGCTGTGCAAGCCACGAAAGAGGGGGCGCACCGGCGCGGCCTGAATTTGTGGAGCATCTGGAGCGACCACGCTGCGCTGACGAATCGGGCGCTGGAAATTCTGGATTCCGTGTCCATGACCGCGCAGCAAGACGCCCCGGTGGCCAGCCTGCCGCATGGCGATCAGCGCAAGCTGGAAGTCGCGTTGCTCATGGCGCTGGAGCCTTCGGTGTATATGTTTGACGAACCCACTGCGGGCATGAGCCACGACGAAGCGCCGGTGATTTTGGATTTAATTCGGCAGTTGAAAAAAGACAAAACAAAAACCATCTTGCTGGTGGAGCACAAGATGGACGTGGTGCGCGAGTTGGCCGACCGCATCATCGTGCTGCACAACGGCGCGCTGGTGGCCGATGGCGATCCGGCCGAAGTGATCGCGTCGCCTATCGTGCAAGAAGCTTATCTGGGCAAAGCGCGGGAGACTGCATGAACAAGCCCGTCATGAGTTCAAACCTCTTAACCCTCGAAGGCGTGCACACGCACATCGGGGCGTACCACATTCTGCACGGCGTGGACCTGGTTGTGCCGCGAGGCGAATTGACCATGCTGCTGGGGCGCAACGGCGCGGGCAAGACCACCACGCTGCGCACCATCATGGGCTTGTGGCAAGCCTCACAAGGGCGGATCACTTTCGGTGGTGAAGACATCACGAAGATGAACACGCCCGCCATTGCGCAAAAGAACATCGCTTACGTGCCTGAAAACATGGGCATCTTCTCGGACCTGACGGTGAAAGAAAACATGCTGCTGGCCGCGCGCAGTGCCAAACATGCGGCGCAGATGATTGATGCGCGGCTGCAATGGATTTTCAAACTCTTTCCGGCAGTGGATAAATTTTGGAACCACCCGGCCGGCAAGCTGTCGGGTGGGCAAAAGCAGATGCTGGCCGTGGCGCGCGCCATTGTGGAGCCGCGGGATTTGCTGATCATTGACGAGCCCAGCAAAGGCCTCGCACCTGCCATCATTCAGAACATGATCGAGGCGTTTCAGCAGCTTAAACACAGCGGTGTGACGATCTTGCTGGTCGAGCAAAACATGTATTTCGCCCAGAAGTTGGGCGACACCGTGGCCGTGATGGACAACGGCCGTGTGGTGCATGCAGGCCGCATGCAGGCGCTGGCCGAAGACAAGGCATTGCAGCAATCGTTGTTGGGCTTGGCGCTATGAAATTATTTGAAGACATTGATGCCCGCCCCTTGTTCTTGGTACCTGTGCTGGCGCTGCTGGCCTGGCCCTTGATCGGTTCGGGCTCGACCTGGCTCACGCTCACCGTGGCGGGCCTGGCCATGGGCATGATCATCTTCATCATGGCATCGGGCTTGACCCTGGTGTTCGGCCTGATGGACGTGCTGAACTTTGGCCACGGCCTGTTCATTGCGCTGGGCGCGTTTGTGGCCACCAGCGTGCTGGGCGCCATGGGCGACTGGACCGGCTCGGGCGAGTGGTGGCGCAACATGGTGGCGGTGCTGCCGGCCATGCTCATTGCCATGGCCGTGGCCGCTGCGGTGGGCTTGGCGTTTGAGCGTTTCATTGTGCGGCCGGTGTATGGCCAGCACCTCAAGCAAATCCTGATCACCATGGGCGGCATGATCATTGGCGAGGAACTCATCAAGGTGATCTGGGGTCCGCAGCAAATTGCTTTGCCTTTGCCCGAGGCCATGCGCGGCGCGGTGCTGTGGGGTGATGCTGCCATCGAGAAATACCGCTTGCTGGCCGTGGCCGTGGGCTTGGCCGTGTTTGCAGTGCAGATGTGGGTGCTGGGCCGTACCAAGATTGGCCTGCTGATCCGCGCCGGCGTGCAAGACCGCGAGATGGTCGAGTCGCTGGGTTACCGCATTCGCCGCCTGTTCATTGGCGTTTTTGTGGCGGGCAGCGCGCTGGCCGGCCTGGGCGGCGTAATGTGGGGGCTGTACCAGCAAAACGTGGTGCCGCAAATGGGCGCGCAGGTCAATGTGCTGATCTTCATTGTCATCATCATTGGCGGCCTGGGCTCCACCGGCGGCGCGCTGATTGGTGCCTTGCTGGTTGGGCTGATGGCCAACTACACCGGCTTTCTAGCGCCCAAATTGGCGCTGTTTTCCAACATTGCGCTGATGGCCGGTGTGCTGCTCTGGCGTCCGCAGGGTGTTTACCCCGTGGCCAATCGTTAAGGAAGCCTCGATGTTCAATCGTTTGATTTCCAACGACGCACCGCGCAGCCGCTTGCTGGCCGCTTTGCTGATCGTCATCTTGCTGGGCCTGGCGTTGGCGCCGTTTCTGTTTCCCGGCGTCAAGGCCTTGTCGGTCGCCGCCAAGGTGCTGATCTTTGTTGTGCTGGTGGCGGGCTTTGACCTGCTCTTGGGTTACACCGGCATCGTGAGTTTTGCCCACACCATGTTCTTTGGCATCGGCGCTTACGGCATCGCCATTGCGTCCAACACCTGGGGCCCCACTTGGGGTTCATTGGCCGCAGGCTTTGCCTTATCGCTCGCGCTCACGCTGGTTTTGTCTCTGGTCATCGGCCTGTTTTCACTGCGGGTGCGGGCGATCTTTTTCGCCATGATCACGCTGGCTGTGGCGGCTGCGTTCCAAACCCTGGCTTCGCAGCTGTCCGACTTTACCGGCGGTGAAGACGGTCTGAGCTTCAAGTTGCCTGAGCTGCTGCTGCCCAGCACCGAGTTCAGCGAAGCGCCGTTCTTGGGCGTATCACTCGATGGCCGTTTGCTTTGTTACTACCTGTTGTTTGTGATTGCGCTGGCGGCCATGCTGTCGCTGCTGCGCATTGTCAATTCGCCGTTTGGCCGCGTGCTGCAAGCGATTCGTGAAAACGAGTTTCGCGCCGAGGCCATTGGCTACCGCGTGGTGGTGTACCGCACGCTGTCGAGCGTGTTATCGGCGCTCTACGCCTGTGTGGCTGGTGCCATGTTGGCGCTTTGGCTGCGCTACAACGGGCCCGATACTTCGCTCAGCTTTGAAATCATGATGGACGTGCTCTTGATTGTGGTGATTGGTGGCATGGGCACCATTTATGGCGCGGCCATTGGCGCAGTGCTGTTCTTGCTGGCGCAAAGCTATTTGCAAGACCTGCTGCGTCTGGCCAGCGAAGCCACCACGGCATTGCCCTTGCTGTCGTCGCTGCTTGCGCCGGACCGTTGGTTGCTCTGGCTGGGCTTGCTCTTTGTGTTGTCGGTTTATTATTTTCCGACCGGGGTGGTGGGGCGCTTGCGCATGCGCGCTGCGCTGGATTCACCTGGAGTGCCGCGATGACGCAAGCCGCACCGTTGTTTACCTCGCAATACATCGATTGCGCCGGTGTGCAATTGCACTACACCGATTGGGGCAAGGCCGAGCGCGGCACGGTGATTGCCTGGCATGGCCTGGCCCGCACCGGACGAGACATGGACGAATTGGCCACGCACCTGAGCCAACAAGGCTACCGGGTGATTTGCCCCGACACCGTGGGGCGCGGTCTGTCGCAATGGAGCCGCGCACCCGAGCAGGAATATTGCTTGGCGTTTTACGCAAGACTTGCGCGTGAGCTGATGGACGGTTTGCAACTGCGCGCCGTTCACTGGGTCGGCACCTCCATGGGCGGCGCCATTGGCACGCTGTGCGCCGCAGGCTTGGCGGAGCCGAGTTTGAAGCACCGCATTTTGAGTCTGGTGCTGAACGACAACGCGCCCGAGTTGGCGCAAGCGGCGATTGAACGCATCAAAACCTATGCCGGCCAGCCCCCGGCGTTTGACACTTTGACTGAGTTGGAAGCCTTTTTCCGGCAGGTCTACAAACCTTTTGGTTGGTTGAGTGATGCGCAGTGGCGCCGTTTGGCCGAGACCTCCATGCGGCGCTTGCCCGATGGGCGGGTCACGCCGCATTACGACCCGGCCATGGCATTGCAGTTCACCGCGCACCCGAACGACTACCTGATTTGGGAACACTACGACGCCATGACCCAGCCGGTATTGCTGCTGCGTGGCACCGAGTCCGACTTGGTCTTGCCTGAAACGGTCAAGGACATGCGTCACCGAGGGCCGGGTGCGCGCGGGCAACTCAAGGTGATTGAGGTGCATGGCTGCGGCCACGCCCCGGCGCTCAATGTGCTGCAGCAATGGGAGTGGGTGGCGGATTTCATCCAAGCGGCTTCAGGCGGCTGAATTCAAGGAGGCAAGGCTGTTTTTGGTAGCACAATAGGGCTATAAAAATAGTGGAGCACACCGTGAAATCATTCAAAATCGTTCCTTTGCTGGCCTTCATGTCGCTCGCGGCACCCAGCGCCCAAGCGCAAAACAAAGAGGTCAACATCATTTGTTCGGCTCAGGCGGCCTGGTGCAGCATGATTGCCGTGACGTTTGAAAAAAGCCAGGGCATCAAGGTCAATATGACGGCCAAAGGTTCGGGCGAAGCGATTGCCCAATTGGCCGCCGAAAAAGCCAACCCCAAGACCGACATTTGGTTTGGCGGCACGGGCGATCCGCACCTGCAAGCGGCCGAGCAAAACCTCAGTCTCGAATACAAATCGCCCACCTTGCCCCAATTGCACACATGGGCGCAAAAGCAAGCCGAGCAGTCCGGTTACAAGACGGTGGGCATCTATTCAGGCCCGCTGGGTTTTGGCTACAACACCGAGTTGTTGGCGAAGAAAAAATTGCCCATTCCCAAGACTTGGAGCGATCTGCTCAAACCCGAATACAAAGGCGAAATCCAGTCGGCCAACCCCGCGTCTAGTGGCACGGCCTACACCATGATTGCCACGCTGGTGCAGCTCATGGGCGAAGACAAAGCTTTTGAATACCTCAAAGGCCTGCACAAAAACATCAGCACCTACACCCGCTCGGGCACAGGCCCGATCAAAGCCGTGGCTCGCGGCGAGACGGCGGTGTCGATCAGCTTTGTGCACGACGGCCCCGGTGAAAAAGCGCAGGGCTTTCCGATTGAGACCATCACCCCAGCCGACGGTACGGGTGCCGAGATCGGCTCTATGTCCATCGTGCGCGGAAGCCGCAACTTGGAGGCCGCGAAAAAGTTTTACGAGTGGGCTTTGACACCGTCTGCCCAAGCGCTGGGCGCGGCGACCTTACAGTTTCAGTTGCCTTCGAACAAAGAAACCAAGGTCGATCCGCGTGTACCGGACTTTCGCAAGATCAAGCTCATCAATTACGACTACGCCAAGTACGGCCAAACGGCCGAACGCAAGCGCCTGATCCAGCGCTGGGAAAAAGACGTCAACAGCTTGCCGCATTGAGCCATGGCTGAAATGAATCCGGCGTTGCGGTTGCAGCGCGCACTGCAGGGTTGGACCCTTTTGGGGCTGCTCGGCTTTACCTTGCTGCCTTGGTATTTTCTGCAAGACCTGTCGCTGCTGCAGGCGCTGCCCGGCATTGGGGCCGGGCCTGAAACGGCCAGCGGCGGGGTGCAAGCGCTGCAACATGGCCGACCATGGTTATGGACCGGTTTCGCTGGTTTGCTGCTGTGTGCCTTGGTACTGACTGGCCGTTGGGCGCCGCGAATGCAGGGATGGGGAATGCTACTGGGCAGCTTGCTGGGCCTGGTGGGGCTGCTGGCCAGTGGCTTTGCCATTGGCTCCACCGGTTGGGCTTTTGCTTCTTTCGAATCGGCCTGGGGCGCTTTGCCCACCGGCCAATACGGCATGGGCTGGGGTGCGGCTTTGGTCTTGCTCAGCCTTTTTGTTTTGCTGGGCGCGGCGTTGGCGCGGCTGGGCGCATTTCGGGGCGACGTGTTTGTGGCTGGCGCGGTGGTGGTGTGCACTGCCTTGTTGGCCTTGTTTGTGGTTTACCCGGTGCTGCGTTCCTTGGTCGCCGCTTGGGTGGACGATGCCGGCGCCTACGCTTGGCCCAATCTGCTGGAGCGCGTGGCCACCGAGCGGGTCTGGGGCCTAGGCTGCGTGCTTAGCGCGGGACGCTGCGGTGTGGTTTGGAACACGCTGTGGCTGGCCTTGATTACCGCCACGGGCACCACGGTGCTGGGCACGATGTTGGCCCTGTGGGCGGTACGCGGCGGCACGCGCTTGGCCAAGCCTTTGAATATTTTGGCCATGCTGCCCATGATCACCCCGCCCTTTGTGGTGGGCCTGGGTTTGATCTTGTTATTTGGCCGGGCCGGCTTGTTCAACCAAGCCTTGGAGTGGACCTGGGGCGTGCAGCCCACGCGCTGGTTTTATGGCGTGCTCGGAATTTGGCTGGCGCAGATGTTTGCCTTCACGCCCATTGCCTTCATGATCATGCGCGGTGTGGTGCAGGGCGTGAGCCCGTCGATGGAGGAGGCCGCGCAAACCCTGCGCGCCAGCCGCATGCAAACATTCTGGACGGTGACGCTGCCGCTGCTCAAGCCCGGGCTGGCCAATGCTTTCTTGGTCGGCTTCATTGAAAGCATGGCCGACTTTGGCAACCCCATCATTGTGGGTGGACAGTTTGCAGTGCTGTCGACTGAAATCTTTTTTGCCATTGTGGGCGCCGCACTCGACCCGGGCATGGCGGCCGCCTTGGCGCTGGTGCTGACGAGTTTTGCGCTGGCCGTGTTTTTTGTGCAGCGCCGGGTGTTGGCGGGCAGCAGCTTCACCACCGTGTCAGGCAAGGGCGATGCGGGCGTGGCCATGCCCTTGCCGCCTATGGTGCTGCGGGTGTGCCGCAGTGTGGCCGGGCCTTGGTTGCTGTTCACCGTGGTGGTCTATGTGTTTGCCTTTGCCGGTGGCTTTGTGCAGACCTGGGGGCGCGACTTCACTTTCACACTGGCGCATTTCAAAACCGCGTTCGATGTGCAGGTGGGCGAGTTCGGTTGGGTGTTTGCGGGCACGGCCTGGAAGTCGCTGTTCACCACGCTCACTTTGTCGGCTGTGGCCGCGCCGGTGTGTGCGGGCTTGGGCCTGCTGATGGCCTGGCTGCTGGCGCGCTCCGAGTTCAGGGGCAAGGCGGTGTTTGAGTTTTCGGCCTTGCTGACGTTTGCCATCCCCGGCACGGTGCTGGGGGTGAGCTACATCTTGGCCTTCAATGTGCCGCCGGTGGAGCTGACGGGCACCGGGCTGGTGATTGTCTTGTGCTTTGTGTTTCGAAATCTGCCGGTGGGCGTGCGCGCAGGCACGGCGGCTTTCAAGCAGCTGGACCGCTCGCTGGACGAAGCCTCCCAAATGCTGCGCGCCAGCACGCTCACCACGCTGCGCCGGGTGGTTTTGCCGCTGCTCAAGCCGGCGCTGGTCACCGCGCTGGTCTACAGCTTTGTGCGCTCCATGACCACGGTGTCGGCGGTGATTTTTCTGGTCACGGCGCAGTACGAGCTGGCCACGACTTACATCATTGGCCGGGTGGGCAACGGCGACTACGGCGTGGCGCTGGCGTATTGCACGGTGCTGATGGTGCTGATGTCGGCCATCACTTGGGGCATTCAAAAGCTGGTGGGTGAACGGCAGTTGGGGCGGCGCGCCGCTGTTGAGTCGTCGGCTTCCGCGCCAGTCACCTCGGTTTGAAACAAGGACAAGACGCGATGGGTATTCAATTCAAACAGATCACCAAACGCTACGGCGGCGCAGACTCGCCGCTGGTGGTCAAGGGCATTGATTTTGTGGTGCCTAAGGGCAGCCTGACCACCATCCTTGGGCCTTCGGGTTGTGGCAAGACCACCACCTTGCGCATGATCGCAGGGCTGGAAGTGCCCAGTGGCGGGCAGATTGTGATTGACGGCAAAGACGTGACACACCTTGGACCTTCAGAGCGCAATGTGAGCATGGTGTTTCAAAGCTATGCCTTGTTCCCGCACATGAACGTGATCGAGAACGTGCGCTACGGGCTGGACGTTAGCGGCGTGGCCAAAACCGAGGCGCAAGAGCGCGCCTTGCACAGCCTGGCCCAAGTGGGGCTCAAAGGTTACGAGACGCGTTTGCCCAGCGAGTTGTCCGGCGGACAGCAGCAGCGCGTGGCGCTGGCGCGGGCCTTGGTACTGGAGCCCTCGGTGTTGTTGTTTGACGAGCCTTTGTCCAACCTGGACGCGCGCCTGCGCCGCTCCATGCGTGATGAAATTCGCCAACTGCAGCAGCGTTTGGGTTTGACGGTGGCGTATGTGACGCACGACCAGAGCGAAGCGCTGGCAGTGAGCGACCAGATCATAGTGATGGAGGCCGGCGACATTGCGCAGGCCGGCACGCCGCAAGATTTGTACGAGCGCCCGAGTTCGGCCTTTGTCGCCGGTTTCATGGGCGAGGCGGTGTTGTTTGACGGCGAGTCGCTCACCGACGGTGCGGTGCAACTGGGCCCTTTGCGTTTACTGCCACGCCACGCCATGGCGCCGGGGGCGGTGCGCGCTGCAGTGCGGCCCGAGGCCTGGTTGGTCGGGCGCGAGTTAATGGCGGGGGAACAACCCCCGGCCACCTTGGTTGGGCAGCTCAAGCAGTGGGCTTATTTGGGCAGCTTCATGGAGCTGACTTTGGATACCGAACTGGGGCCTGTGTTTGTGGTCTCGCCCGAGGTCGAGCGTCACTGGCAAGTGGGCCAATGGTTGGCGCTGAGTTTGCCGGGGCGCGGTGTGTCGGTGGTGGCGGTTTGAAGAATGAAATGAGCGAGATGATCGATAGGAGTGAGAAGGTGGCCGTGCCGCAAGACGTGATTTTTGATTTGGGTGGCGTGGTGTTCCGCTGGCAGCCGCTGGCCTTGCTGCAGCAGCTGTTTCCCCAGCAGGTGCAGAGCGAAGCGGTTGCGCGTGAATGGGCCAGTCAAATTTTTCAGACCTTTCACCCTGAGGCCGATTGGGCTTTGTTTGATTTGGGTCTGATTGAGCCCGAACCCTTGGCAGAGCGCATTGCGTTGCGTACCGGACTGGCCCAAGCCGATTTACTGCGCTTGATGGAAGGCATTCCGCCGCATCTGCAGCCGTTGCAAGGCACGGTCGATGTGATGCATGACCTGAAAGCGAAAGGCCACCGGCTGTATTTCTTGTCAAACATGCCGGCGGGTTATGCCGACCATCTGGTACAGGCCAACCCGTTTTTCAGCCAGTTTGAAGAAGGCATTTTTTCAGCCCATGTGCAGCAGATCAAACCCTTGCCGGAGATTTTTGCCACGGCCCAGGCCCGCTGGCCTTTGCGCGGCAAGCCGGTGTTCATTGACGATGTGAAGCACAACATCGACGCCGCAGGGCGCCACGGCTGGCGTGGCATCTTGTTTGAGTCGCCCGAGCAGCTGCGCGCAGATTTGGTGGCGCAAAACTATTTGCGCGCCTGATTCAGGCCTGAATCGATCAGCTTTTGGCGCCGTGCGCCAAAGCACGCGCCCGACTGGCGGCCAGGGCGGCGGCGTCGGGCGCTGACAAGTCCCAGCCTTGCATGTGGTCCAGGCTGATGGCGGTCAAGGCCTCGATCCACACCGGGTGGTTGTTCAGGCAGGGGATGTAGTTGAAGCTTTCACCGCCAGCGTGCTTAAAGGCTTCTTGCGCTTCTTGCTGAATTTCTTCCAGCGTTTCCAGGCAGTCACCAGTGAATCCGGGGCAAATCAAGTCGACCTTTTTCACGCCTTGTTGCGCCATGGCGATCAGCGTCGGCTCGGTGTAGGGCTCAAGCCACTTGGCTTTGCCAAAGCGGGATTGAAAGGTCAGCTTGAACTGGTCTTTGGACAAGCCCAGCGCCTCCGCCAGTAGGCGGCCGGTTTTCATGCATTCGCAGTGGTACGGGTCGCCCAGGTGCAAGGTGCGCTCGGGCACGCCGTGAAAGCTCATCACCAATTGTTCTGCTTGACCATTTTTAGCCCAGTGTTCGCGCACGGTGTGGGCCAAGGCGGCGATGTAGCGCGCATCGTCGTGGTAGTGGTTCACAAAACGCATTTCGGGGATGAGCCGAGTTTTCAGTCCCCAACGGTACACCGCGTCAAACACGCTGGCAGTCGTCGTGCCGCTGTACTGCGGGTAAGCCGGCACGATCAGCACGCGCTCAACCCCCTCGGCTTTGAATGCGTTCAGTTGCTCGGGGATGGATGGTTGGCCGTAGCGCATGGCATAACGCACCGTCACGCTGTGGCCGCGTTCTTGAAGTACGGTGCCCAGCGACTGGGCTTGTTGTTCGGTAAACACTTTGAGCGGCGAGCCGCCTGCCGTCCAGATGCTGGCGTATTTGGCGGCTGACTTTTTGGGCCGCACCCGCAAGATGATGCCGTGCAAGATTAGCCACCAGATGGGCTTGGGAATCTCGACCACGCGGCTGTCGCCAAGGAACTCGGCCAAGTAGGTGCGAAGCGCTGGTGCTGTGGGTTCGCTGGGCGTGCCCAGGTTGCAGTACAAAACCGCCGTGCGGGCTGTGGAAGCCGGTGGGAGACCGTGCTGGAAGAAGGGTTCTTTATTGAATGCCATGCGGTATTCTCTCACCATGATTGACATCGCCCGCATCAAAGCCATTACCCTTGATTTAGACGACACTTTGTGGCCGGTTTGGCCCACCATCCATCGCGCTGAGCAGGCGCTGATCGATTGGCTGACCCAGCACGCCCCGGCCACAGCGGCGTTGTCCGGCGAGCCCGAGGTGAAGAAGTCAGTGCGCGCCGAGATCAATTTGCGCCATGCCGCGCAGGCGCACAATCTGTCTTTTTTGCGCCTTGAGGCCATCCGCGAAATGCTGCTGCGGGCCGGCGATCCGGGGCACTTGGCTGAACCCGCCTTTGACGTCTTTTTTGCTGCACGACAACGCGTGGAGTTGTTTGAAGACGCGCTGCCCGCCTTGGCTTTTTGGAGTCAGCGTTACCCAGTGGTGGCGCTGTCGAACGGCAACGCCGATGTGCACCGCGTGGGCATTGGCCAGCACTTTCGCGCCAGCGTCAGCGCCCAATCGCTGGGCGTGGCCAAGCCCGATCTGCGCATCTTTGTGGCGGGCGCGCAGGCCGCAGGCGTTTTGCCCCATGAGGTGCTGCACATCGGCGACGACGCGCACGCCGACTGCATGGGCGCCATGGATGCCGGTATGCAAGTGGTGTGGCTGAACCGTGAAGGCAAAGATTGGCCGCAAGCCAGTTACCCCAGTCACCCCGCGCCGGTGCAAGTGGCCGAGCTGAACGCCTTGTGCGCGCTGTGGCCGCAACACCTTTGAACGAACATTTCAACGAATAGACGATGACTCTGAAAATTTACGGCATCAGCGCCTCGCGCGCCTTGCGCCCAATGTGGGCGGCGTTGGAGTTGGGTGTGCCGTTTGAGCACGTGGCCGCCACTTACAAAGGCGGCGCCACCCGCACGCCCGAGTTCCTCCACCTGAACCCCAATGGCCATATTCCCGTGGTGGTGGACGAACGCCCCGAAGGCGTTGTCACCGTTTGGGAAAGTATGGCCTGCACGCTCTACATCGCCCGCGTTCACGGCCAAGCCGATGGTCAATCCATTACGACCGCCACGCCCCGCGAAGAAGCTGAAGCCCTGCGCTGGAGTTTTTGGGCGGTGACTGAGTTGGAAAAAGATGCGCTGACCGTATTGATGCACCGCATGGCCATGCCCGCAGACCAACGCAAGCCCGAGTTGGCCGACCAGGCCGAAAGCCGTTTGCGAGTGCCGCTGGCGGTGTTGGAAAGCCACTTGCAAGCGCAGAGCGGCAGGGGCGAAGCCTATCTGGCGGCCAACCGTTTCACCATGGCCGATCTGTGCGTGGCGAGCGTGGCGAACTGGCTTCGCCCGGCGGTTGGCCTGCTGGCGCAGTACCCGGCGGTGGCGACTTGGTTGCATGCCTGTTTGGCGCGGGACGCGTACAAGCAGGCGCTGGGGATGAAGTGATGGCGGTTTAATATTTCTAAAATTTGTCCGCCGCTGTCTTAAACACCAGAGGCGAGCTTGGGTGTGGGTTGGCGTGCGTCTTTGATCAGGACTTGTGCAGATATACCCAAACCCCGATTCAGATTGCGAATCATGCGAAGTGTCAGGGGGCGTTTGTGATTCAACACTTCATAGACACGATTGCTCTGGCCAATCATGGGCTCCAGATCCTTAACTGACAAGCCGGATTGATCCATGCGGAACTTAATGGCTTCTACAGGGTCTGGCATATCAATAGGATAGTGTTTGCGCTCGTAGGATTCGATCAGGGTGGAGAGCACATCCAGTCTCTCGCCTTCGGGTGAATCGGGGGCAGGGTCGTGGTCCACCAATGCAGACACAGCACGCAATGCGTTGCGGTAGTCATCATCGGTCCGGATGGGGGTGATTTCCATGTTTCTCTCCTTAACATTCAAGACTGATCCACAGAGCCAGCGTCAACTTTGTCGTACTCAGCGTGCGTCCCGACAAACTTGATATAAGCGACTTGCATTCTGTACGCGAATGCCACGTTCAGTCGGTATTTGTTGCCAGAGATGTTGAAGACAATGCGGTTGTTTCCAACGATGCTGGCATTTCCGTATTGGGCTTTGATCTCGGCGGGGGACCGCCACTGAGCGCGGCAGACTTCCCCGTATCAAGTTTTTAAAGGTTCTTCACAATCGCTGCGGCCGGGCCGTTCCCAAAAAGTTTTGAGTGTGGAGACGGCAATAACACGCATTGAAAGTTTTTAGTCCCAAATTGGGATTTGGTCAAAACCGCCCCAAAGCCTGCATCTTCCAAGCCAACCACAGTTTCCTCAGCGGCGTGAGCGCGATGCGCTGGTGCAGCACTTGAAAGCCTGAGGCTTCGATTTCGCGTAGCAGGGTGCGGTAGATGCTGGCCATCATCAGGCCGGGTTTTTGAGTGCGGCGGTCGGCGGCGGGCAAGAGGGCCAGGGCTTCGTCGTACAGGGCGTGGGCGCGGTCGGTTTGGAACTTCATCAGCGCGGTGAACTTGTCGGAGTAGGTGCGCTGCATCAAGTCTTGTGCCTTGACGCCAAAGCGCTGTTGTTCATCCAGAGGCAGGTAGATGCGTCCGCGCATGGCGTCCTCGCCCACGTCGCGGATGATGTTGGTCATCTGAAACGCCAGGCCCAGCTTGTGGGCGTACTGGGTGGTGGCTTCGTCTGTCTGTCCAAAGATGCGGGCGGCGACTTCGCCCACCACGCCGGCCACCAGGTGGCAGTATTGGGTCAAGCCCGCAAAGTCCAGGTAGCGGGTTTGGTTCAGGTCCATTTGGCAGCCTTCGATCACGGCCATCAGGTGGCGGCTTTCGATGCCAAAGGGCTGGGTGTGCGGCATCAGCGCCTGCATGACGGGGTGGCTGGGCTGGCTCGCATAGGCTTGCAGCACTTCTTTTTGCCACCAGGCCAGCTTGGTGGCAGCCACGCTGGCGTCGCTGATTTCGTCGACCACGTCGTCAACTTCGCGGCAGAAGGCATAAAACGCGGTGATGGCCGCGCGCCGTTCGGGTGGCAAGAACAAAAAAGCGTAATAAAAACTGCTGCCCGAGGCGGCGGCTTTTTGCTGGACGTAGTCTTGCGGGGTCATGGGGTGAGATTCTCGCACTGCAACCGGGCGTTTAAGGCGCAGCAGGAGCCGAGAGGCGGACAAATTCTTGGGCCAGTGCGATGGGCGAGGCGCCTCGCCAAAACAGGCGCCACAGCAAAGCCCTGATTTCGTGGCGCGGCATTTTGATGCGTTGCTGCCAAGCCAAGGGGCCGGCTTGGCGCAGCAGCGCCAGGGTGCGCGTGCCAATCAAAGCGGGCAGGGCACTGGCCACACGCAGGCGGCGGCTGTGCAAAGCGCAGCTGTAATGCAGGCCATCGAGCAGTTGCGCCTGCGTGAGGTCCAGGTATTCGTTAAACAGGGGCGCCACGCGCAACAGAGTGGCGCTATCCCCAAGCTTTACAGCCTGGGCCAGTTGCGCCGGGCTCAGGCCAAGAACTGCCAAGCGGTCTTGCGGCAGGTAGCAGCGACCAGCGCCTAGGTCGGCCCCGGCATCCCGCAAGATGTTCAAGTGTTGCAGGCCCATGCCGTAGCGCCGCCCCATCTCGCGCAGGGCGTTAGTGGGCAGTGTGGCAAAGTTGCCGAGGTGGTGCGCGCACAACTCGGTCCAAAACTCGCCCACACAGCCGGCCACTTGCCAGGTGTAGTCGGTGAGTTCTTGTTCGGTCTGCAGCGCTTGCATGCCTTGGCCAAAGCGCGCCACGTCCAGCAACTGGCCTTGGGTGATGGGGCCAAGCACCCAGCGCACGCTGGCTTGGTCGGCGTTGGATAAGCCTTGCAGCAAGTGCAGGCATTGCGGCAAGGCGCGCATCAGCGCTTGCTCGTGCGGGTCGATTTGCTGATTTGCAAATTCGGCCAACTGCTCTGCCGTGGCGTTCAGGTCGCCAGTTGGGGACGCGATGGCGGCCCACAAGCTTTGCAGCAATGTCAAACGCTCGGCCCGGGGCAGGGCGGTGGTGTCTGCCACGGTGTCTGTAGCGCGTGCCAGCAAGTAGCCCACCGCGATGGGCGCGCGAACCGCCCTGGGCAGCAGCCGGATCGACAGGTAAAACGAACGCGAGACCCCGCGTAACAGCGGTAAATAAAGCTGTACGGAGGCGGGGGGCAAAAAGTCGGTTTCTGGCATGGTCTTCTCTATTGTCGCTTGACATAAATCACGGCTTTGATTAAATTACTAACCCGTCAGTCATTAATTCAGGGATATTCCTCATGCTTTCTTTTGTATTACCCGTTGGGGCGGGACGTTGGGTGATTTGCCAGCGCACTGTGGCCTCTTTAGCCGCCCTCTTGGCACTCAGCGCTTGTTCTCGGCCCGAAGCGGTGCAAGAACCTGTGCGCGCCGTCAAGGTGATGACGGTGGGCAACAGCGGTTTGGACATGGGGGGGGAATTTGCTGCCGAGGTGCGCGCCCGCGTGGAATCGCGTTTGGGCTTTCGGGTGGCCGGAAAAATCAGCCAACGCCAGGCCGAAATGGGTCAACGTGTGAGTGCCGGTGCCCCACTGGCACAACTGGATGCTGCCGACTACCAGCTGGCCGCGCAAGCCGCGCAGGCACAGGTCAGCGGTGCTCGCACCCAACGTGACGTGGCTCAAGCCGAATACAAACGCTACGAAGGCTTGCGGGCGCAAAACTTCATCAGCAGCGCCGAGCTGGAGCGCCGTGAAGCGACATTGAAGGCTGCCCAAGCCACCTTGGACCAGGCCCTGGCCCAAGCGCAAAACCAAGGCAATCAAGCCGCCTATACCCAGTTGCGCGCCGATGCGCCCGGCGTCATCACCGCGGTAGAAGCCGAGGCAGGCCAAGTGGTGGCCGCTGGCACGCCGGTGTTCCGCTTGGCCCACGATGGCCCACGAGACGCGGTGTTTGCCGTGTCTGAAAGCATGGTCATGAAATTACAAAAAGGTCAGATCATGCAAGCTGTGTTGGGCCAAGGCGGCCCCACCTTGCAAGGTCGTATTCGAGAAATCGCGGGCAGTGCCGATCCGGTGACCCGGACCTACACCGTCAAGCTGGCGCTGGACGCGGGTGAGAAAGTGCCTTTGGGGGCGACGGTGAATGTGCTGGCGCAGGGTCTCAAGGGCAGTCAGTCTGCAGTGATCAAGGTGCCGACCAGTGCCTTGCGCCAAGAGGGCAAGGGTTCGGCGGTGTGGGTGCTGGACGAGGCCAAGATGACCGTCGCCTCGCAGGCCGTGCAAGTGGCTACCGCCGATGGCAACGAGGTGGTGATTGCTGCGGGCTTGCAGCCCGGTCAACGCATCGTGACCGCGGGGGTGCATGTGCTCACCCCCGGCCAAAAGGTGAGCTTGTACAAAGCGCCGATCACCCCTGTGTCAGATCGGTAAACCGCCATGAAGCCAAGTTCTACACAGCCCAGCGGGCAGGGTTTCAACCTGTCCAAATGGGCACTCGACCACCCGGCGCTGACGCGTTATTTGATGATCGTCTTGATGCTGCTGGGTGTAGCCGCCTACTTTCAGTTGGGGCAAGACGAAGATCCCCCGTTCACCTTCCGCGCCATGGTGGTGCGGGCTTACTGGCCAGGCGCCACGGCGCAGCAAATGGCCGAGCAGGTGACCGATAAATTAGAGCGCACCCTGCAAGAGGCGCCTTACGCCGACAAAATTCGCAGTTACTCCAAGCCCGGTGAGACGCAAATATTTTTTGAAATCAAGGACTACTCCAAGCCTGCCGAGGTGGCCAACGTTTGGTACACGGTGCGCAAAAAGATCGGCGACATGCGCGGCACCTTGCCCGCCGGTGTGGTCGGTCCTTTTTTTAATGACGATTTTGGTGATGTGTATGGCGTGATTTACGCCTTGCGCGGCCAGGGTTTCAGTCCGGCTGAAATCAAAGTGTTTGCCGATGCGGCACGGCAGCGAATTTTGCGCGTGCCCGATGTGGCCAAGGTGGAACTGTTTGGTGTGCAAGACGAAAAACTGTTCATCGAAATTTCACAAAAACGCTTGGCCCAAATGGGCCTGGACATGAGTGCGGTGCTGGGTCAGTTGAATCAGCAAAATGCGATTGAATCGGCTGGCACCTTGCAAGCTCCTGATGATGTGATTCAAGTGCGCGTGGGTGGGCAGTTCAACAGCTTAGAGGCTTTGCGCGCCATGCCAATTCGCGGTGCCTCAGGCAACCAAGTGCGACTCGGCGATTTCGCCACCTTGTCGCGCGGCTACATCGACCCGCCCCAAGTCAAAGTGCATCACGATGGCGACGAAGTGATTGCGCTGGGCGTGTCCATGGCCAAGGGCGGCGACATCATTGCCCTTGGTAAGGCCTTGCACAAAGCGGCCGATGCCTTCAAAGCCACATTGCCGGCCGGTATGGAAATGGTGCAGGTGCAAGATCAGCCCAAGGCCGTGTCCACTTCGGTAAGTGAGTTCATCAGCGTCTTGATTGAGGCCGTGGTGATTGTGCTGGCCGTGAGCTTCTTGGCGCTGGGTTTGCACAAACGCCCTGGCGTGAACCCGCTGTGGCGCCGCTGGACACTGGATGTGCGACCCGGCTTGGTGGTGGGCATCACCATTCCGTTGGTGTTGGCGGTGACTTTTTTGGCCATGTATTACTTTGGCATCGGCCTGCATAAAATCTCGCTCGGCTCCCTGATCATTGCGCTGGGTTTGCTGGTGGACGACGCGATCATTGCGGTCGAAATGATGGTGCGCAAGATGGAAGAGGGCTACGATAAAGTGCGCTCAGCCACCTTCGCCTATGAGCTGACCGCCATGCCCATGCTCACGGGCACCTTGATCACCGCGACCGGTTTCTTGCCGATTGGCCTGGCCAAGTCGCTGACCGGCGAGTACACCTTTGCGATTTTTGCTGTCACCGTGGTGGCC
>CANGDZ010000059.1 GCA_947452785.1 Comamonadaceae bacterium
GACTACATCATCAACGGCGGCAAGATGTGGATCACCAACAGCTTGCAGGCCGACTGGATGTGCCTGCTGGCCAACACCTCGGAAGGCCCGGCGCACAAAAACAAAAGCCTGATCATCGTGCCCATGAACTCGCCCGGCATCACTGTGGCCAAAAAAATCCGCAAGATCGGCATGATGTCGAGCGACACGGGCTTGATCCATTTTGACGATGTGCGTGTGCCGCAGCGCAACCGCATTGGCGAAGAAGGCCTGGGCTTCACCTACCAAATGCAGCAGTTTCAAGAAGAACGCCTGTGGGCCGCGGCCAACGCCATCCAGTCGCTCACCAATTGCATTGAGCAAACCATCGCCTACACCGGCGAGCGCATGGCGTTTGGCAAGTCTATTCTGGACAACCAAACCGTGCACTTCAAAATGGCCGAACTCAAAACCGAAGTGGAAAGCCTGCGCGCCCTGACCTACATGGCGACCGAGTACTACCTGGCCGGCAAAGACGTGACCGAATGGGCCTCCATGGCCAAGCTCAAAGCGGGTCGCTTGTTGCGCACCGTGCCCGACAGCTGCTTGCAGTACTGGGGCGGAATGGGCTTTACCTGGGACAACCTGGTTTCGCGTTTGTACCGTGACGGTCGCTTGGCCTCCATCGGCGGCGGCGCCGACGAAGTCATGCTGGGCATCATCAGCAAGCACATGCACACCTCGCCCAAAAAACGCTGAACCTTGGGACCTGCTTGATGAGCCTGACCTCGTCCACAGCGCCACGCGCCGCGTCGAGCGCCGAGCGGTTGATGTGGATCACGCCTGATCGCGTGTTTTATGCCGGTCTGCTGGGCACGCCGAGTCTGCGCACCCAAGGGGCGTTGGTGATGTATGTGGCCATGGATGCACCGCTGCGCATTCGCATCGGCGGCGGCGAATGGCAGAGCACCGAAGTCGCCGTGGTGCAGCCCTATGTGCCTTATGAAATCGCCACCGATGCGCGTCATGTGTTAAACATCTTGATCGAACCCGAAACCGTGGACCGCGCGCGCTTGCCTGCGGTGCTGCAAGCCTGCGGTGCGGTGCAAGCGACTGAATGGGCGGCCCGTGTGCGCCTTTGCTATACGCACTTGCTGGCCCAAGGACTTGCGCTGGCATTGCAGCCGCAAGATTTCGACTTGTTGTTTTGGGGGCAGACCTTGCCGAGCCGCCTGCTGGACGCGCGCATCGCGCAGGTGCTGGCGCGCATCCAGGACAACCCCTGCACCCAAGCCACGGCGCAAGCCTGCGCAAACGAGGTCCACCTGTCGTTCTCACGATTTTTGCATCTGTTCAAACAAGAAGTGGGCGCACCGTTTCGCAGCTTCAGAACTTGGAAACGCGCCCGCAGTCTGCTGCACCATGTGAACCGTGAGCAGCACCTGGTGCATGTGGCGCTGGACATCGGTTACCCCGACTCGACCCACTTCAGCCACTCCATCCGTCAAACCTTTGGTTTGAAACCGCGCGACATTTTTGCCGGTTCACGCAAACTGCGCATCATTGGCGCGCCTCCGACTCCGCCTCTGCCCCCGCCACCATCTGCGCACTGGTTGGCCGCCTGAGCCCAGCAGACTTTAGAGCTGCTGCGCCACCGATTGAGGCACGCGCACCGGCATGTCCAGCAGCATCTGACCCATGCCCTTGCCCAGCGGGTCGTTGCGGGTTGAGGCAGGGCCGCCACCGTCCAGGGCTTCGTGCATCACCAGATTCATGGCGGCAATGCCGGGCAGATGAAAGCGTTCGACGCGGCCATGCACCAGGTGCGCGAAATAGGCCTTAACCACCTCAGGTGTGACGCACGCCCACAGCAGCGGCAGCCATTCGGCACGACGCGCCACCAAGCCGATGTTAGAGATGTCGCCCTTGTCGCCGCTGCGCGCCCAGGCCAGGCGAATCAACGGTACCTCGGTTTCGGCCTCTCCGGTTTCGACCCATGCGGCGGGCTCGGCCAGGACGTGCGCAGCCACTGGCGCGGACGGGCTGGATGCGTTGGGCGGGGCGATAGACCACACCTGCTCGCCCATGCGCACTTCCACGGCCACGCGGGTCTTGTCCACTAAAAATGAAAAGGGTTTGATGTGGGGCGAGGGCGAAGGCCGTCCACCCCCTGGCCCGGTGGTGCCTGGCGACCAGGACGTGCCAGCGGGGGAGATTTCTTTGGCAAACAGTTCTAGGGCTTGTTTGAGGGGGTGACTGACGATGACGCGCACCATCACTTCGCGCGAGCCCCCGATGCGGGCATGCGGGCCGTAAATCGTTTCGGCGCCCAGCAATTCCACGGTGGCGCTGGTGTAGTCGGGCAGGCCCCATTGCTGCAGCATGCTGCGGGTGCGCGCCAAAATGGCTTCACCAGTGCGGCGCGCTTTGGCGGCGGCATCGATGCCAACGATCACCAGCGTGCCCGTGCAGCGAAAGCCGTCCATCGCGGTGGCCGAGACTTTGTACTGCGCGCTGGGTGCGTGGCCCACAGCACCGCTGACGCGAACCCGCTCGGTGCTGAGTTGTTCGATGTGCACTTGCCTGAAATCGCAACGCACATCGGGCAGCAAATAAGCGCCAGGGTCGCCGATTTCATAGAGCAATTGCTCGGCCACGGCCGCGCGCAAAATCTTGCCGCCGGTGCCGGGGGTCTTGTGCAGCTCAAAGCTGCCATCGGCAAAGCAGTCGATGATGGGGTAACCGATGTTCGGCCAATCCGGAATGTCTTGCCAATCGGTGTGCAAGCCGCCCGTGGCTTGACAACCGCACTCGATGATGTGCCCGGCCAAACTGCCGCCCGCGAGCTGGTCGTAGTCGCTGGCGTCCCAGCCAAACTCATGCATCAAGGGGCCCAATGTCACTGCGCTGTCCACGCCGCGCCCAGTGATCACAATGTCGGCCCCTTCGGCCAAGGCCCGGGCGACAGGTACCGCCCCCAAATACGCGTTGGCTGACAGCACTTTCGCGGGCAAGGGTTCGTCGCGGTACAGGTCCCGGGTGTCGGCCTCGCGCAGGGCGGGCAACTGGGCGCTGATGTCGTCGCCCAGCACCACCGCAATCTTCGGGCTCAGGCCCATGCTGTGGGCGAGGGCTTGCAGCGCGTCGGCGCAGCCTTGTGGGTTCATGCCACCCGCGTTGGCGACCACCTTGATGCCGCGCTGCATCACCTCGGGCAAGACCGCTTTCATGGCCATGTCGACAAAGTCGGTGGCGTAGCCCATCTCGGGTTTTTTGGTGCGCATCGAGGCCAATATGGCCATGGTGGTCTCGGCCAGGTAGTCAAAGACCAGGTAGTCGATCAGGCCCGACTGCACCAGCTGGGTGGCGCCCAGCATGCTGTCGCCCCAAAACCCAGAGGCGCCGCCAATGCGCACGATCTTGCGTGATGTCTGTGAGGTCGGTGGTGGGTTCATCGGGGTGGTGCTCATGGGTCAAGACTAGCAGCCCGATCTTCAGGCGGCTTGCGTGGAGTGGCTGCCATCTTGGCGCCGAGGAGTCTGAAATTTTGCACCTAAGTGACACGCAGTGGCGGTGTATGGGTGTTATCCCAGGGGTCGGCGACCAGTTCGCACAAGACGCCAGCCAGGCCACGGCTTATGCTGAAGGCATCGACCACCCTACAGGGCTCATGCCATGCTGGACACCCAAGCACTGCCGCATTATTTTTCTGCTGCGCATGCCGATTACCGCTCTGCGTTGCGCGATTTTGTGGCGCGCGAGATCACGCCGTTTGTCAACGATTGGGATGAGGCGGAATCGTTTCCGCGCGACTTGTACCCGCGCATCGCCCGCTTGGGGGTATTGGGCATCGGCTACCCCGAAGCCTTGGGGGGCACGCCCGCCGACCTGTTTTATCACATCATCACCGCCGAAGAAATGGCACGTTCAGGCAGCGGCGGCGTGTCGGCCTCGCTGTTGTCGCACACCATTGGTCTGCCGCCCATCAACGCCTATGGCAGCGAGGCGCTGAAACAGCGTGTCATGCCTGCGGTGCTGCGTGGCGACAAGATCGCGGCCTTGGCGGTGACCGAGCCCGGCGGCGGCTCGGACGTGGCTTCGCTCAAAACCACGGCGGTCTTGGACGGCGACCATTACGTGGTGAGCGGCGAGAAGGTGTTCATCACCTCCGGCATGCGCGCCGACTATTTCACGGTGGCGGTGCGCACCGACCCGAACAACAAGGGTGCAGGCGGTGTCTCGGCCTTGATGATCGAAGGTGACACCCTCGGTTTGAGCCGTACGCCGCTCAAAAAAATGGGCTGGTGGGCGTCGGACACCGCTCACCTGCGCTTTGACCAGGTGCGTGTGCCGGTGGCGAATTTGTTGGGCGTAGAAAACCAGGGCTTCAAAGTCTTCATGAACAACTTCAACGCCGAGCGCTTGGGCATGTCGGCACAGGCCTGCATGTTTGCACAGGTGTGTTTGCAAGAGGCGGTCGATTGGGCACGTGAGCGCCACACCTTTGGTCAGGCCTTGTCGCAGCGACAGGTCATTCGGCACAAGCTGGTGGACATGTCGATGCGCATCGAAGCCGCGCGCAGCCTGGTGTATGAACTGGCTTGGCAGGTGGAGCACCAGGTGGGCGACTCGGCGCACTTGGTGGCGCGCACCTGCATGGCCAAAATCTTGTCGACGCAGGCCATGCAGTTTTGTGCCGATCAAGCCGTGCAAATTTTGGGTGGCATGGGCTTTATGCGCGGCACCCGTTCGGAGCGTATTTACCGCGAGGTCAAGGTCATGATGATTGGCGGCGGTTCCGAAGAAATCATGAAAGACCTGGCCGCTCGCCAGCTCGGCATCTGAATTGAATCCTGTCGAAAGTTGCACCCATGCCCCAGATTGAATCCACTGTGTCCCTGAGCAGCCCGGCCTTTGCCGTCAACCGCGACCACATGCTAGCGTTGCTGAGCAAGGTGCGTTTGTATGAACAGCGTGCCCGCGACAAATCGGCCGCATCGCGCGATCGTTTTGAAAAGCGCCAGCAATTGCTGCCGCGTGAACGCCTGGCGCTGCTGCTGGACCCGGGTGCGCCCTTTCTGGAGTTGTCCACACTGGCCGGTTTTGGGCTGGACACGCCGGACTCTGACAAGAGTGTGCCCGGTGGCGGCATCATCGCCGGCATTGGCTATGTCAGTGGTGTGCGCTGCATGGTCATGGCCTCGGACTCGGGCATTGACGCCGGGGCCTTGCAGCCCAAGGGCCTGGACAAACTGCTGCGCGTCCAAGAGTTGACGCTGGAAAACAAATTGCCCTATGTGCAACTGGTGGAAAGCGCGGGTGCCAATTTGATGACCTACCGCGTCGAAGACTTTGTGCGTGGCGGTAGCACCTTTCGCAACTTGGCACGCATGTCGGCCGCTGGCTTGCCGGTGGTCACCGTCACCCACGGTTCGTCCACCGCCGGGGGCGCTTACCAAACTGGTTTGTCGGACTACATCATCTTGGTGCGCGGTCGCTCGCGCGCCTTTTTGGCGGGCCCGCCTTTGCTCAAAGCGGCCACGGGCGAAGTGGCGACTGAAGAAGAATTGGGTGGCGCGTTGATGCACACCAGCATCTCAGGCCTGGGCGACTACCTGGCCGAAGACGACCGCGACGGCTTGCGCATCGCCCGCGACATCATGGCCAAGTTGGACTGGAACCGGTCTGTGCCCTTGCAAGTGCCGCGCACCTTCAAGGCCCCGCGTTACGACGCCGAAGAACTCCTGGGCATCATGCCCGATGACCACAAACGCCCGGTCGACATGAAGCAGGTGATTGCCCGCCTGGCCGACGATTCGGACTTTCTGGAGTTCTCCGAAAACTACGGCAGCGCCACGGTGTGCGGCCATATTCAAATCGAAGGCTGGTCGGTCGGCGTCATCACCAACAACGGGCCGATCGACCCGGCAGGCGCCACCAAAGCCACCCACTTTATTCAAGCCTGCTGCCAGTCGCGCACGCCGATCTTGTATTTGAACAACACCACCGGCTATATGGTGGGCAAGGCGTATGAAGAAGCCGGCATCATCAAGCACGGCTCCAAGATGATTCAGGCGGTGACCAATGCCACCGTGCCACAAATCACGGTCTACTGCGGCGCCTCGTTTGGGGCCGGCAACTATGGCATGTGCGGACGCGGTTTCCATCCGCGCTTTTGCTTTAGCTGGCCGAACGCCAAAACCGCGGTCATGGGCGGCGAGCAAGCCGCAGGCACCATGCGCATCGTGACCGAAGCGGGCATGCGCCGCAAAGGGGTGGTCGACGAGGCTAAATTGGACGAGATGAGCCGCCGCATCATCGAGCGCTTTGACAGCCAAATGAGCGTCTTCACCACCAGTGCCATGCTCTTGGACGACGGTGTGATCGATCCGCGCGATACACGCGCCTTGCTGGCGCAGGTGTTGGCCGTGTGCCGCGAAGCCGAATCCCGAGAGCCGCAGAAGATGCAGTTCTCGGTGGCCCGTCCTTGAACCCGGAGGCCCACATGAACCCCGCCACCCCTTTTCATAAAATCTTGATTGCCAACCGGGGCGAGATCGCGCTGCGTGTGATGCGCAGCGCCCATGCGCTGGGCTACCGCACGGTCGCGGTGTATTCCACCGCTGATCGCGAGGCCGCCCATGTGCTCGCCGCGCATGAAGCCGTTTGCATTGGCGAGCCACTCCCGGCGCAGTCCTACCTCAACATCGCTGCCATCTTGGCGGCCGCGCGTCTGACTGGTGCCGATGCGGTGCACCCGGGTTATGGCTTTCTCGCCGAGAACGAAGACTTTGCCCAAGCCTGTCGCGATGCGGGCTTGGTGTTCATTGGCCCCTCGCCCGAGGCAATCCGCGCCATGGGCGACAAGGCCGGCGCCAAAAGCCTGATGCTGGCCGCTGGTGTGCCGTGCATTCCGGGCTACCAGGGCGAGGACCAAAGTGCCGAGCATCTGGCCGCGCAGGCCGCGCAGATCGGTTACCCGGTGATGATCAAGGCCACCGCCGGAGGCGGCGGGCGGGGTATGCGCCTGGTGCGCCAAGCTGCCGAGTTTGCTGACCTGCTGCGCAGCGCGCAGTCCGAAGCGCTCAACGCCTTTGGCGACGCCACAGTGATCTTGGAGCGCGCCATCGAAGAGCCGCGCCACATTGAAATTCAGATTTTTGCCGACAGGCATGGCCACGCCGTTCATTTGGGCGAGCGCGATTGCTCGGTGCAGCGCCGCCATCAAAAAGTGATCGAAGAAGCGCCTTCTCCCGCCGTGGATGCGGCCTTGCGCGAGCGCATGGGCGCCACGGCGGTGGCGGCGGTCCAAGCCATTGCCTATGAGGGCGCAGGCACCTTGGAGTTTTTGCTGGACCGCGAAGGCCATTTTTACTTCATGGAAATGAACACGCGTCTGCAGGTAGAGCATCCGGTGACCGAGGCCATCACCGGTCTGGACTTGGTGGCGTGGCAACTGCGCGTGGCGGCAGGAGAGGCTTTGCCCTTGGCGCAAGCCGACATCCGTTTTGCAGGCCATGCCATCGAAGTGCGCTTGTGCGCCGAAGACGTGCCCGCAGGCTTCATGCCGCAAAGCGGCTGCATGGCGCAATGGCAGGTGCCGCAAGGTGTGCGAGTGGAGCATGCTTTGTCCGCAGGCGCCGTGATCCCACCGTATTACGACTCGATGATTGCCAAAATCATCGCGCACGGCCAAAGCCGCGACCAGGCCCTGCGCCAACTGCAATCGGCTTTGCACGACCTGGTGGCCTTGGGTGTCAAAACCAACCAAAGCTTTTTGCGCCGCAGTCTGGCGCACCCGGTGTTTACCGCAGGCCAGGCGACCACCGCCTTCATTGCGCAAAACGAAGCCGCGTTATTACATGAAAGCACCGACTCCCAAGCCCTGGCCGTGGCCGCGTGGCTCTTGCACCAAAGCGCCGCCGTGCAACCGCACCGCGAAGCCGCGCGCCTCGCCCATGCCCTGCCGGTAGGGTTGCAGTTGTCGGTGAACGGCGAATCCTTGCGGGCAACGGTGACGCAAACCGGGCCCCAGCAGTTCACGGTGCATCTGGGTGAGCAGACCCATGCGCTGGTGTCGGTGGCGCAAACCGAACACAGCGCACACGTGATCGTCGACCAGGTCATGCAGCAGGTGCAGTGGGTGCGCGACGGCCACAGTCTGTGCCTGCACTTTGCGGGCCACCCATATCAGGTGATCGACCTGACCCGCGCCGTGGGCGCCAAGCCCGGCGAACAAGGGGGCGACGGCAAAGTGCGCGCCAGCATGAACGGACGCGTGGTCGCCGTGCTGGTGGCCGTGGGCGAGCGGGTGCAAGCGCAGCAGGCGCTGGTCACGCTGGAAGCCATGAAAATGGAACATGTCCACGCTGCACCGAGGGCCGGCACCGTCATCGCCGTCCATGTGGCCACTGGCGACCAGGTGCCCGCCAGCCGTGTGGTGGTCGAAATCCAGGCAGATGAGCCGCCTGCCAACGCTGAAAGGAAACAAGATGAGTGAAACCAACGTGGTCCTGCATGAACTCAAAGGCCAGGCCTTTTGGATCACCATCAACCGACCGGACAAACGCAATGCCATCCATGAAGGCGTGGTGCAGGGCCTTCGCGAAGGCTTGCGGATGGCCCATGCAAACGCCGAAGTCCGCGTCATCGTCTTGACCGGTGTGGGCGACAAAGCCTTTTGCGCGGGTGGCGATTTACAGCCGGGTCAAAGCTTTGCTTTTGATTTTGCCAAGCCCAACGTGGCCTATGCCGATTTGCTGCGCGAGGCGCAAAACGCCACCTTGCCGATGATCGCCCGCATCAACGGCACCTGCATGGCCGGGGGCATGGGCCTGCTGTGCATGGCCGACTTTGCCGTGGCCGCAGACCACGCCTTGTTTGGCCTGCCCGAGGTCAAAGTGGGCGTGTTTCCGATGCAGGTGATGAGCTTGCTGCAAGACCTGGTGCCGCGCCGCATCGTGCGCGAATGGGCGCTGACCGGCGAGCCGTTCTCAGCGCATGAAGCGCACAGCGCAGGGCTGGTGAACCACGTGGTCCCGACCGCCGAGCTGGACGCCAAAACCCAGTGGCTGATCGAGCGAATTGCCGACAAATCGCCCACCGCCATCCGGCGCGGCAAATACGCCATGCGGGCCATCGCCGACATGACGTTTGACCAAGCCATTGCCTATACCGAAAGCCAAATCGCCCTGCTGGCCATGACCGAAGATGCGCGCGAAGGGCTGGCGGCTTTCAACGAGAAACGCAAACCGACTTGGCCGGGGCGGTGACAACCGGCAGCGCTCACGCGCTGCGCTGTGAGTTCTCGTGAGATCCTAGAAACAGAAGGTGCTTTGTCTTTGGATCAAACGCATAGTCGAGCAACATCAATTGGGTTTGACTCTTGAATTTGTATACGTAAATGTTCGACAAATCACCACGCTTTGCTTCACCCAAAAGCGGTTCGGCGACGATGGCCTCTACCGCAGCGTCAACATCCTGCTTTTGCTTAGGGTGCAATCTTTATACCCTCTTGCAAAAGCTGAAGACTGAATGACTTGTATTTGCTTGTCCATGATCAGTGCTTGCCCTGAGGAACGAAAGGGGTAGACAGGGATTTGTCTTCTGCCTTCGCGACCAAAAGCTCACGAACAAAGTCAATTGGCAGATCGGGGTTATCCAACGCAGCTTTACCAATCATTGCCCAAAATTCAATTTGGCCCGCAATCGTTGTACGTTCAGCGTTGGCATGTGATGTCGCTTGATCATGGAGATCAGTATCAATTCGAACGGGCTTTCCCATAGCTACTCTTGGCGCATAGTTTGCTAAAAATGTAGCTCGGCAATACATTTTTTAACTGGGTCTGAGAATGTTTTGGCATGGTGCTCAGCGTGTCTATGCGCTGGAGATGACTTTTTTAACGATGAAAATCTCCTGTGTCGCGTTTGCTGTCACCGGGTCAGACTTGCTAACGGACTGCAGCCGGCCTAAGCGGACGATGCGGTTGTTGCGTCAACCCGTGCTTCACGGCTAAAGGAATCACTCGGCGAATCCGACTGAATCAAAGAAAAAAGTGAAATGCAGTCATTAGAGATCACCGATAGCAGAGGCTTACGTCCTGAAAACAGCCTGCTTGCAATGTGTAAAGAAATTCTTTACACTTCAATTTATGATTGATTCGTTCAAGCACAAAGGACTCCAGGAGCTTTTTGAGAACGGCACCAGCTCTAAGCTGCAAAAGGCTCTGGCTGAGCGGGTGCTTCGCCGACTAGATGCCATTGACATTGCCAAGACGCCAGAGGCTTTAAATGTTCCAGGTTTTAATTTCCATGGACTTCAGGGCAAGCCAAAGCGCTACCGCGTGCATGTCAATGGGCCATGGTGCATCACCTTTGAGTGGCAGGGTGAGAACGCAAACAAGATTGATTTTGAGAATTATCACTAGGAGTGAATGATGCGTAAACGTGTACCGACCCATCCCGGAGCCATCCTTCGGGAAGATGTGTTGCCCAGCTTGCCAGGCATGTCCGTCAGCGCTTTTGCCCGAAATTTGGGCGTTTCCCGCCAGACCTTGCACTCTGTTCTAGCCGAACGTAGCGGCGTGTCAGCCGAGATGGCGCTGCGCCTGGGAACAGTCCTTGGCAACGGCGCGCAACTTTGGCTGGATCTGCAGACCAAGTTTGATCTGTGGCAAGCGGAGGCCAAGCTGCACGATGAACTGGGTCAGATGAAACGACTTGAGTCCTTGGCAATGGCTTGATTTATCAATTCAACCCGAAAGACTTTTTCGGAGAAGATCACTCGATTTCGCAATGCGCAGCGAAAGTCCTCTATCGCGACAAACCCATCACTTCAACGATAGGTCGAAGGGCCGCAATGGGTCGGCTACAGGTCTTCCTTTAATGAGTGATGAATTCGCAGCGTATCAAGTACTTTTGCTACAAGACCCGTTGCTAAGGACTTGCGCGCCGGCGAGGGCAACCTCTGACGCGCCTTCTGCTGGGCTCAAGGCCACACGCTCACTTGGTGTCCGGTGGCGTGCCCACATGAATTTGAATGCGATGGAAGGGTTTGCGCCCTGCCTCGGGGAAATTTTGGATCTCCACATACGCGCTGGCCATGTCGCCCAAATAATGATCGCCCATGTCGTGCGACCCCGTTTCTGAGGGGACATACATGGCATCAGACATGCGGCGGCGCAGTTGAATGAGACAACGCCAGTAATGTTGTAAGTCCATCATGACCCACCACCTATTTCCAGAAAACGATGTAAACAGTTTATATCGTTTCTTGAATTTCGCAATACGTGCTTACATCAGGTCACAAAAATGTTGTTTTTTCCAGAAATCTCAGCGCATCAACTGCTGAGCGGCCTGGACCGTGGCCTCCACGCTCACCCGTGCTTGCGCTTCCAACACCGGCGCGTAACCCACCGGAATGCGTGGCGCGCCCAGGCGTTTGACTTTGCAGGCCATGTGTTCGGCCACGGTGGCGACAATTTCGGCGCCAAAGCCAGCGGCTTGAATCGCTTCATGTACCACAAGCAGGCGGCCGGTTTTGGCGCACGATTGCAGCACCGCTTCGCGGTCCCAAGGCCAGATGGTGCGCAAATCAATCAGCTCGGCTTGGATGCCAAGCGCGGCCAGTTGTTCGCAGGCTTGCGCGCACACATGCACCTGGCGACTCCAGCTGACGATGGTCAGGTCCTGGCCGGTGCGCAGCGTGGCGGCGCGGCCCAGGGGGATTTTCAGGTCGTCGTCGACGGGCCCTTCCAGACCCCACAGGGTTTTGTGCTCCATGTAGACCACCGGGTCACCGCATTGCATGGCCGCGCGCAGCAGGCTGTAGTTGTCTTGCGCGCTCGATGGGCAAACCACCACCAGGCCCGGCAAATGGGCAAACCAGGCTTCGAGTGACTGCGAGTGTTGCGCGGCCGACGCATCCCAAATTCCCGATGGCATGCGCGCCACCAAGGGCACGCGGCCTTGGCCGCCAAACATGTAGCGGTTTTTGGCGGCCTGGTTCACGATCTCGTCCATGCCGCACAGGGCAAAGTCCACCACGCGCATCTCCACCACCGGGCGCAGCCCGGCCAGCGCCATGCCCACGCCGCTGCCCATGATGGCGGCTTCGCTGATCGGTGTGTCAATAACGCGCTCGGGGCCAAACATCGCTTGCAGGCCTTTGTATTGGCCAAAAATGCCGCCCCGGCCCACGTCTTCGCCCATCACCACTACGCGGGGGTCGGTCGCCATTTCGCGCTCCACAGCAAGCACAGCGGCTTGGGCGTAGTTCATAGTCAAAACCATTGGCCGGCTCCTGTGGTCTGGATGTCGGTGTAGGCGCTTTCGGCGGCAGGCCAAGGTGCGGCGCCGGCTGTGGCCAAGGCCGCTTGCACTTCGACCTGCGCTGATTGCGCGATAGCGTCGAGGTCGGCCAAGTCTCCGCCTAGGCTGGCATGGCTTGCGCGTGCGCGGGCGATTGGATCGGTCAACAGCGCCGCAGCCAACTCGGCTGGGTCGCGGTAGGCTGCCAGATCCACCGAAACATGGCCTTTGACTCGGTAAGTGATGGCATGCAGCAAGCGCGGGCCCTGGCCGGCGCGCACGGTGGCCACCAGAGTTTGGGCGACGCGCCAAACGGCTTCGACATCGTTGCCATCGACCTTCGTGGCCTCAATCCCCAGGCTTTGCGCACGGGCCGATGCGCCTTCGCCGCCGATCATCGGGGCGCTGGCGGTGGTCGCACTCCAGCGGTTGTCTTCACATACAAACAAAACCGGCAGCTGGTAAATCTGGGCCCAGTTCAGGGCTTCTAAAAACGGTCCGCGGTTGATCGCGCCATCGCCAAAAAAGCACACGGTGATGCCGCCTTGGCCGCGCAGCTTTTGCGCATGGGCTGCGCCCGTGGCAATCGGCAAGCCCGCCGCCACCACGCCGTTGGCACCCAACATGCCGACAGAAAAGTCCGCAATGTGCATGGAGCCGCCCTTGCCGCCGTTAAAGCCGGTGGCTTTGCCGAACAGCTCGCACATCATGCGCGTCAGGTTCGCGCCTTTGGCCAGGGTGTGGCCATGGCCGCGGTGGGTCGAGGTGAGGTAATCGCTGCGGTACAAGTGCGCGCACACGCCTGTGGCAACCGCTTCCTGGCCGGTGGACAAATGCAAAGGGCCTTTGACTTTGGCCGTGCCATCCGACGATTTGCCGTAGGCGCTAACACCGCCTTGGCTGGCCACTTCGGCCGCGTCTTCAAAGGCGCGGATGCGCACCATCATGCGGTACAAATCCAGCAGGGGGGGCGTGGCTGCGACGTGCGTCAAATCGAACTCCTTGGGAGAATGTTCAGGCTCTGATGGTATCAAGCGTCAGCGGATTGGAGGGTGGGTTTTGCGCCCAGGCGACACAGTCACTTAGGTGGACGACAAGGGCTTGCGCTTGTCGCATCATGCGGGACATGACTTCATCCCATCACTCGCATACGTCACAGTTTACCCAGCATGTGGGTATTGAGCTTGTTGAGCGGGTCCCCGGCCGCAGCAGTTGGACTTTGGATTTGCAGCCGATTCACATGAACACGCATGGCGTGGTGCACGGCGGTGTGCTGTTCACCATGGCCGACACCGCCATGGGCGCGGCCTTGTTTGGGGCGCTCCAGCCAGGGCAGATCTGCGCCACCATCAATGTGAAGATCAATTACTTCAAGCCGGTTTTTGGCGGCACGGTGGTCTGCGTCAGCGAGGTGGTGAACCAGGGCAAGAGCGTGGCGCACCTGGATGCCAGCATGTATGTGGACGATGTGTTGGTGGCCCGCGCTAACGGCGACTTTGCGATTTTCAAGCGCAAACCCGACGCGGCAACGGCTTGAGCGCACAGTGTCAAGTGAACCATGAAAAAACCGCACGAGTGCGGTTTTTCTTTGACGGGCAAACCCTTCAGTCGAGCTTGTAGTAGTCCGAAATGATCTTCCACTTGCCGTCTTGGATTTGCGACAGGCGAGATTTGTTCGAGCCCAAATGCTTGGTGGGCGAGAACGTGCCTTCGGGGCTGCCAAAAATATCGGTGGGCACCGTCAATTTGTCCATCGCGGCAATGAAGCTGTCGCTGTTCAGGTTGGGACCGGCTTTCTGGGCGGCTTGGATGAAGGTGTCCAGAATCACGTAGCCGTAGACCGAGAACACGGTCGGGTCTTCACTGAATTTGGTCTTGTACTTGTTGGCCCAAAAGCGGATCGGGTTGGAGGCTTCGTCCAAATAGGGGTGCGGCACGTTCATGGTGGCGTACATACCGTCCATGGCCTTGCCGCCAAGCTTGTGAATCAGATCCGTGTAGGCGGCGCTGGAGCCAATAAAGATGGGGTTGAAGCCCGTTTTGCGTGCTTCGGCAATGGTCCCCACCGTTTCGCGGATGATGGTGCCCAGCACCACCATCTCACAGCCCGCGCCTTTCATGCGCGCCACTTGTGAAGAAAAATCGGTGGCGCCACGCTTGTAAGAGGTCTTTTCGACCAGCTCCATGTTCGCGGCCTTCAGGCTGGCTTCGGCGCCACGCAGCACTTCCAGACCGAACTCGTCGTCTTGGTGAATGGCGCAGACCTTGGTGATTTTTTTCTCTTTGGCCAGGCTGGCCACAGCGGCGCGCATTTGGTCAAAGTAGGTCGCAAAGAAGGCGTATTTGTATTTGTTAAACGGCTCATACATTTCACGCGCGGCGGTCACGGGTAAAAAGTTCACCACTTTCTTTTCAAACTGCACCGGCATGGCTGCGTTGTTTTGCGCTGTACCCAAGTGCGCGGCCATGATGAAAATCTTGTCTTGGTTGACCAATTTTTGCGCGGCGAGCACAGCGCGCTTGGGGTCGTAACCAGAGTCTTCGGTGAGCAACTTGAGCTTGCGACCATGCACGCCGCCTTGTTCGTTGACCTCGTCAATGCGCAGCAGCATGCCGTTACGCACCGCTTTGCCGTAACCGGCCAAGGGTCCAGACAAATCTTGGATGGTGCCGACCGTGATTTCTGTTTTGCTCACGCCTTGCTGCTGAGCGAGCGCTGCACCGCTCACGGCCAGGGCCGCCAGGGTGGTGATCAGTGGGAACTTCATGCGGGGTCTCCTTGGGGTTATGGATGGGCGCTGGCGAAAAAATCAATGGCCGTACATGGACTCAATCATGGCGCTGTATTTCTGCTCTACAAATTTCCGTTTCAGTTTCATGGTCGGAGTCAATTCGTCGTCTTCGGCGCTCAGTTGGGTGTCGAGCAAGCGGAACTGTTTGATTTGTTCGACTCGTGCAAATTTCTTGTTCACGGCGTCGATTTCTTCTTGAATGCGCGCCAAGACTTCAGTCGCACGTGTCAGGCTGGCGTAGTTGGAAAAAGGCACATCGTGGTCTTGGGCAAATTTCTCAACGTTCTCCAAATCAATCATGATGATCACGCTCAAATAAGCGCGCCGGTCGCCGATCACCACTGCGTCGGTGACGTAGGGCGAGAACTTGAGCTCGTTTTCCCACTCGCTCGGCGTGATGTTCTTGCCGCCTGCGGTGATGATGATGTCTTTCATCCGATCGGTAATCCGGAAAAACCCTTCGTCATCAACCGTGCCCACATCGCCGGTGTGCAACCAGCCATCGGCGTCAATCGTCTCGGCGGACTTCTCCGGCAGGTTCAAATAGCCCATGAACACATTGGGGCCGCGCACCAACAGCTCTTGCGTGACCGGGTCCAAGCGCACCTCGTTGAAGGGGGCCGCGGGGCCAATCAGTCCGGCTTTGATGCGGTGGGCCGGCATCACGGTGGCGGCGCCGCAGGACTCGGTCATGCCCCAGGCCTCGATCATGGGCACACCCAGTGCCAAGTACCAGCGCACCAGATCGGGCGAGATCGGCGCCGCACCGGTGACCAAGACCTTGGCTTTGTGGATGCCGATCATGCGCCGCACATTGTCCAGCGCCAGCCAGCGACCGATGTAAAAACATGCTTTCAGCCACAGCGGCACCGGCAGGCCATGCGTGACCTTGTCGCTGACCTTGTAGCCAATGCCCAGCGCCCAGCGGTATACCCTTTGTTGGAGGGGATCAGACTCGGAGATGGCAATGGTTACCGCTGAATAAAATTTCTCCCACACGCGGGGCACGGCGGTGAAGGTGGTGGGCGCGATTTCGCGCACGTTTTCGGGCACAGTGTCGGGGTTCTCGACAAAGTTCAAAATCGTGCCGGTGTAGATGGAAAAGTACTGCCCGCCCAAGCGCTCGGCCACATGGCATAGGGGCAAGAACAGCATGCGTTCATCGTGCTCGTCTTGCACGATCACTTGGTTGTAGCCATGGCACATGTAGACCAAAGCGCCGTGGTTGTGCATGGCCCCTTTGGGCTTGCCGGTGGTGCCCGAGGTGTAAATCAAAATCGCCAAATCCTCGGGGCGGCGGTTTTTGCGCAGCAGGTCGAACAAGCCAGGTTTGGCCAGGTCATGAGCGCGGCCCAATTCGCGCAGTGCGTCCAGCCCCATCACCATGGGGTCGCTGTAACGCGTAAGCCCTTCCATGTCGATCACCACGATCTTGCGCAGCAAAGGCAGATGCGCGCGGGCGCTCAACGCTTTGTCAAGTTGCTCTTCGTCTTCGACAAACAAAATCACGGTGGACGAGTCTTCGCACAGGTACTGCACTTGCGCTGTCGCATCGGTGGGGTAGATGCCGTTGGAGACGCCGCCCGCGCTGAGAACGGCCAGATCGGCCAGCACCCATTCGAGTCGCGTGCTGGCCAAAATGGAGGCGCATTGGCCGGGAGCGAAGCCCAGCGACGACAAGCCCATGGCGATCTCGCGCACGGCAGCGCCGCTTTGCTTCCAGCTCCAGCCTTGCCAGATGCCAAATTTTTTCTCGCGCATCATCAATTGGTCGCCGCGCGCGGCCACGCCATTCCAGAACATCTCGGGAATGGTGTCGCCGGGCATCACCACCTCGGTTTTGCCTTTCAGTGCAGTCGTATCCCAGAGGACGGTCATGGCTTATCTCCAGGTCTTTTTCTTTTTCCAGCGGCGGTCGGCGCGCGCGCCGTCTTCTTTCATGCCGAGGTAAAACTCTTTGATGTCGTCTTTCTCACGCAGCGCGGCGCAGGTGTCTTCCATCACGATGCGGCCCGACTCCAGCACAAAACCGTAGTCGGCCACGTTCAGCGCCATGTTGGCGTTTTGCTCGACCAGCAGCATGGTGGTGCCGCGTTCACGGTTGATGCGCACCACAATTTCAAAAATCTCTCTCGTCAACTTGGGCGACAGACCTAGGCTGGGTTCGTCCAGCAAGATCAGATCGGGTTGCGCCATCAGCGCGCGCGAGATGGCCAGCATCTGCTGTTGACCGCCGGAGAGCAAGCCCGCGTCTTGCGCGGCGCGCTCTTTGAGGATGGGAAAGTAGCCGTACACCGCTTCAATGTCGCGCGCCACACCATCGCGGTCGGCGCGGGTGTAGGCGCCCATCAGCAAATTGTCTTTGATCGACAGCAGCGGAAACACCTCACGCCCCTCCGGCACATGGGCCAGACCGCGCTGCACGATCAGCGAAGGGTCCATGGCGGTGATGTTCTCGCCTTTGAATTGCACCGAGCCCTTGCGCGGGTCGATGATGCCGGAGATGGTTTTCAGCGTGGTGGTTTTGCCCGCGCCGTTGGAGCCCAGAATGGTCGCAATTTGGCCGCTGTGCACCGACAGGCTGACGCCGCGAATCGCGCGGATCGGGCCATAGGCGCTTTCGACGTTCAGCAGTTTGAGCAGGGGTGGGGTGGTGGTCATGTCCAACTCCTCAGGCCGCACGGCGCAGGCTGGCGGCGTCATCTGCTCCGCCTAAATACGCTTCAATGACCGCCGGGTCGGCCTGCACTTGCGCCGCTGTGCCCAGCGCCAGCACTTCCCCCTGGTTCATGGCCAGCACCCGGTCCGAGACCTTGGAGACCAAACTCATGTCGTGCTCCACCATCAAGACGGTGATGCCCAGATCGTGTTGAATGTCTTGAATCCAAAACGCCATGTCGCTGGTTTCTTCCACGTTCAAGCCCGACGAAGGCTCGTCCAGCAAGAGCAATTTCGGCTCGGTGGCCAGCGCCCGGGCCAGCTCGACAACTTTGCGCACGCCATACGGCAGGCCGGCAACCAAGGTGTCGCGGTAGTGCTGCAGCTCGAGAAAATCAATCACTTCTTCGACTTTGCGGCGCGTCGCCAACTCGGCTTCGTGCACGCTGCGGGTGAACAGCAACTGCGCCCAAAAGCCGGTGCGTTCGTGTACATGGCGACCGATCAACAGGTTTTGCAGCACGGTGGCGTGTTCGAACAGCTCGATGTTCTGAAAGGTGCGGGCAATGCCCAACGCGGCCACGGCATGGGGCGGCACCTGCGTCAGCGCTTGACCTTGAAAATCGATATGCCCGGTGGTGGGCGTGTAGATGCGGCTGATTAGGTTGAATACCGTGGTCTTGCCCGCACCGTTGGGGCCGATCAAGGTGAACACTTCCCCCTTGCGCACTTCAAAGCTGACGTTGTTGACCGCCAGCACGCCGCCAAAGCGCACGGACAGGTTGTGGGCTGAAAGCAGGATGTCGCTCATTTCAGTCGATCCGATTTTTGGAAACTCTTTTGCCGCTTGAACATGCCTTTGCGGTAGAACGGGAACAGCTGGAACCAGGTGCGCACCTTGAGCCAGCGGCCATACAGCCCCATGGGCTCGAACATCACAAAGGCGATCAACACCAAGCCGTACACCAGGCCTTGCAAGCCGGGGGCTTGGCCAATGATCGCGGGCAAAAAGTCTTTGCCCAGCGAAATCAGTTGCGGCATGGTGATCAAAAAAATCGCGCCGAGAAACGCGCCATGAATCGACCCCAAGCCGCCAATCACCACCAAGAGCAGCAAGTCCACCGACTGCAAGATGTTGAATTGATCGGGGCTGATGAACTGCAGCTTGTGCGCATACAAAGCCCCGCCCACACCGGCCAGCGCGGCCGAAATCATGAACGACAAGGTTTTGTAGCGCGCCAAATGAATGCCCATGCTTTGCGCCGAAATTTCAGAATCGCGGATCGCCACAAAGGCTCGGCCTGTGCTGCTGCGCAGCAGGTTCATCACCGCCAGGGTGGACAGTACCGTGACCACCAGGCACACGCCGTAAAAGGCCTCGTTGCTGCTGGCTTCGAGGCCAAACAGGTTCACCGCTTTGACATGCATGCCCGCGTTACCGCCGGTCACGCTGTCCCAGCGGGCCAGGCCTTCTTCCACAATGAAACCAAACGACAAGGTGGCAATGCCCAGGTAAATGCCTTTGACGCGCAGGGCGGGCAAACCCACCACTGCACCCACCGCCGCCGACAGGCCTGCCGCCACCGCCAACGACACGGGAAAGGGCCAGCCTTTGGCGGCCAGCACCGCCTCGGTGTAAGCCCCCACGCCCAGAAAAGCCGCGTGCCCCATGGAGAACAAACCGGTAAAGCCGGCCAGCAGCATCAGGCCCAGACCGACCACGCCGTAGATCATCACAAAGGTCATTTGGGCCAGCCAGTATTCTTCGATCAGCCAGGGCGCGGCCACCAAAAACGCCAGCAGCAAGCCATACCAAAACAACTGCCCGCCGTGCTTGAACAGGCGAATGTCTTGGTCGTAGTCGGTTTTGAAAATGAACCGCATGGGTCAGACCTTTTTACGCAGTTTTTCGCCGAACAAGCCGTTCGGTTTGAGCACCAGCATCAGCAGCACCACGATGTAGGCGGCAATGTCCTTGACGCCTTCGGGCAACCAAAAACCGGCCAAAGCTTCGACCACCCCAATGATCACGCCCCCCACAATGGCGCCGGGCAAACTGCCAAAGCCGCCCACCACAGCGGCCGGAAAAGCCTTTAGGCCAATGAAGCCCATGTTGGCGTGCACAAAGGTGATAGGCGCCAGCAGCAAGCCCGCGACAGCCGCCACGGCTGCGGCCAAGGCCCAGACCAGGCCATTGAGCCGTTTGACCGGAATGCCCATGTAATACGCGGCCAGCTGGTTTTGCGACGCCGCTTGCATGGCAATGCCCACGCGGGAGTAACGGAAAACCAAGTACAGCAGCAGGCTCAAGGCCCCCGTGGCCAGCACCACCACCACCTGGGTGGCACCCAGCACCACACCGCCTAGGTTGAACACCGTGTCTTTGTAAGGCGCCGGGAAAGCCAGGGTCTCGGTGCCGATGTCGGGGATCATGGTGATCAGACCGCGCGCCACATAGCCAATGCCGATGGTCAGCATGACGATGGAAAAAGCCGGTTGGCCCAGCACCGGGCGAATCACGACTCGCTCGGTCAGCCAACCCAAGGCGGCCATGGCCAGCATGGCCGCCGGGATGGCCAGCCAGTAAGGCAGGCCCAGGCCGCTGACACAACCCAGACCGCAAAAAGCGCCCAACATCATGAGCTCACCTTGGGCAAAGCTCACGGTCTCGGTGGCTTTGTAGATCAGCACAAAGCCCAGCGCAATCAGGCCGTAGATGCAGCCTTGTGCGACCCCGCTGAAGATGACCTGCATTTCCTGCATGTTGTTCGCTTTCACAGCTTTGGAGAACTTCTTGGTGAATTGACAGCGATGGTGCATCGACTATCATGACCAAACCAAGCACTTGCTTTCTATCTTAGGGGCAAGCAAATCCAACGCAACTTGGGGAAACCCTAGGCTATGCCCCTCGCCCCCGCCGCTCGCTCACCCCAGGATGTACCAGACGAAGTCAACCGGCGCCAGGCGCTGATCCGCGAGTCGGCGCGCTTGTTTCGCGAAAAAGGCTATGACGCCACTACCGTGCGCGACATCGCAGGCGCCGTAGGCATGCGCTCGGGCAGCCCGTTCTATCACTTCAAAAACAAACAAGAAATTTTGAAGGCGGTGATGGAAGAAGGCTTGCATCAGGGCTATGAACGCAGCGTGGCCGCGCTGGCTCAGGCCAGCACGCTGCAGCAGCGGTTTCGGGCCTTGGTGCGCACTCATTACGGCATCTTGCATGACGAAGGCAGCGAGTTCATTGCGGTGCTGCTGTACGATTGGCGCAGCCTGCCCCCCGAGTACAAGCAAGAGATCATCGAGGTCAAAGACCGCTACGATGCGCTGTGGCAGCCCACCTTGCAAGACCTGATGCAAGCGGGTTTGCTGGGCGCCAATTCGGCCCACGACCAGGCCGCTGCGGACGATGTGAAAGTGGCCCGCTTGCTGGTCATGGGGGCGATCAATTTCACCGCCACGTGGTACAAACAACAGATTGAAAAAACGCAGCAAGACCAACCCAAGGGCCACCCAACAGCCGCTGCGCTGCGCATGGACCTGGACGCATTGGCCGATCGCACGGTGCGGTTTTTTATGCGCACAGACCCTGCGTGATGTGATGGCGACCGGCCGCCCTGTGGCGCCGCAAAGGTAAAAAGACATGATCAACAAATTTGTTTCCAGCATCGCTGAGGCTTTGGCCGACACCCAGGATGGCGCCACCATCTTGATTGGCGGCTTTGGCACGGCCGGCATCCCCGATGAACTGATCGACGGCTTGCTGGCCCAAGGCGCCCGCGATTTGACGCTGGTGAATAACAACGCCGGCAACGGCGAGCAGGGGATTGCGGCCTTGCTCAAGGCGGGACGCGTGCGAAAAATGGTGTGCAGTTTTCCACGGCAGGCCGACTCGTATGTGTTTGACGGGTTGTATCGGTCCGGTCAAGTGGAACTGGAACTCGTGCCGCAGGGTAATTTAGCCGAACGCATTCGGGCGGCCGGCGCGGGTATTGGCGGGTTCTTTACCCCCACCGCCTATGGCACCGACCTGGCCAAAAATGCCGATGGGTCGCTCAAAGAGACCCGCGAAATCGATGGCCGCATGTATGTGTATGAAACACCCATCCATGCCGATCTGGCCTTGGTCCGCGCAGAACGTGGCGACCGTTGGGGCAATCTCACCTACCGCAAAGCGGCGCGCAACTTCGGGCCGGTCATGGCCATGGCGGCACGCAAAACCGTGGCCACTGTGTATGCGCAAGCGGCGCTCGGCGATATAGACCCGGAGACCGTGGTCACCCCCGGCATTTTTGTACAAGCGGTGGTCCTGATCGACCGTGTGGCCACTCAGGCCGGAGGCATCAAAGCATGAACTACACCCGTCGCAGCAAAGACGAATTGGCCGCCCGCGTGGCCCAAGATATTCCCGAAGGCGCCACGGTCAATTTGGGCATTGGTCAGCCCACGCTGGTGGCCAACCACATTCCGGCTTCGCGAGAAATCCTGTTGCACAGCGAAAACGGCATCTTGGGCATGGGCCCTGCGCCTGCTGCAGGGCAAGAAGATTACGACCTGATCAACGCGGGGAAACAACCTGTGACGCTGTTGCCCGGCGGCGCGTATTTTCACCATGCCGATAGCTTCGCCATGATGCGCGGCGGGCATTTGGACATCTGCGTGCTCGGTGCTTTTCAGGTCAGCGCCACGGGCGACCTAGCCAATTGGCATACCGGTGAGGTGGGTGCCATTCCAGCCGTAGGCGGCGCCATGGACCTGGCCATTGGTGCCAAGCAGACCTGGGTGATGATGGACCTGTTGACCAAGCAAGGCCAAAGCAAATTGGTGGCCGAGTGCAGCTACCCCTTGACGGGAATTGCCTGCGTGAAACGCGTGTACACCGACTTGGGTACGTTGGCCTGCACCCCTCAAGGCTTGACGGTGATCGACCTAGTGCCAGGCCTGAGCCTGCAAGCGCTGTCCGAGTTGATCGGCCTGCCTTTGACCCTGGCCTGAGGCCATCCAGACCGGGAATTGGCCTGGGTCTGAAGACTCAGGCGGCAGCCAGGATCAAGGGCGCATCCACATTGATGGCTGAGCCCAGGCCCAGTGCTTGGTTCACGCGCGGCATCACCTCGTGGGCCATCAACTCCATGGAGCGGCGCCCCAGGGCGGTATCGACCAGGTCCATGCCGGCGTAGACGATTTCACCAAAATGGCCCACCTGCTCACGCAAGGCCAAGATCTGCTGCACGACGTCATCGACCGTGCCGGTGATGACCAACTCATCGAGCAAGCGGTCCAGGGTGACGTGACGATCGTCCTCGTCCATGTGCTTTTTGAAGATGACATGGCGCTTGGACATCATCATCTTGGTGAGCATTTGTCGGTAGTAGTAGCGGTAAGGGCTGTTGGCGTCGTCGCGGCCATAGCGCTGGGCGGTGGCGGCATCGTCGCTGACAAAAATAGTCCGCGCCACGCGCCAGTCGGCGGGGTTGGCGGTCTGCTGCACGGCCGCCTTGCCTTCTTGGTAATTGTCCCAGTGGCTGTTGAGCCA
>CANGDZ010000060.1 GCA_947452785.1 Comamonadaceae bacterium
GGTTTTGAGTTCGGCCATTTTGAAGTGCACGGTTTGGTTGTCCAGAATGGACTTGCCAAAGGCCATGCGCTCACCGGTGTAGGCGATGGTTTGCTCAATGCAATTGGTGAGCGACTGAATGGCGTTGGCCGCAGCCCATAGGCGTTCTTCTTGGAACTGCTGCATTTGGTAGGTGAAGCCCAGGCCTTCTTCGCCAATGCGGTGGCGCTGCGGCACGCGCACGTCGTCAAAATGGATCAAGCCGGTGTCGCTCGACATCATGCCGATCTTGCGGATTTTTTTGGCCACAGTGATGCCGGGCGTGTTCATGGGCACGATGATCAGGCTTTTGTTTTTGTGCGCCGGGCCTTCCGAGGTGTTGGCCAGCAGGCACATCCAGTCGGCCTGCAAGCTGTTGGTGATCCACATCTTGCCGCCGTTGATGATGTAGTCGTCGCCATCTTTGCGGGCCGTGGTTTTGACCGCCGCCACGTCTGAGCCCGCACCGGGTTCGGACACACCAATGCAGGCCACCATGTCGCCGGCAATGGCGGGGGCCAAAAACTCTTGGCGCAGTGCATCGGAACCAAACCGCGCCAGGGCGGGTGTGGCCATATCGGTTTGCACACCAATGGCCATGGGCAAGCCACCGCACTGGATGTGGCCCAAGGCTTCGGCCATCACCACCGCATACGAGTAATCCAACCCCGCGCCGCCAAAGGCCTCGGGCTTGGTCAGGCCCAAGTAGCCCAAGCTGCCAAGCTTCTTAAACACTTCGTGCGCCGGAAAAATTTCGGCAGCCTCCCACTCGTCGACATGCGGGTTGATCTCGTCGTCAATGAAACGCTTGAGGTTGCGCTTGAGCTCTTCATGTTCGTGGGTCAGTTGCATGCGTGTCTCCGAGGGGTCTGGGTGTGGGTGAAAGGAAGTCAAAGATGTCAACCAAGCACTTGCTTTGTAAAGTGTGCCCACCCATAATGGCTTTGTCAATTGCTCGGCCCGGTGCCCTTTGGCGCACCGTCCTGCCAGCACAAACCAGGAGATGTGAAATGACTTCAGCGTTCATCTTTGACGCGGTGCGCACGCCCCGTGGCAAAGGCAAAAAAGACGGCAGCCTACACGAGGTCAAACCGGTCGATCTGCTCGGCGGCTTGCTCGAAAAACTGCGCCAGCGTCATGACTTTGATTCCGCCCAGGTTGACGACGTGGTCATGGGCTGCGTCTCCCCCATTGGTGACCAAGGCGCGGTGCTGCCCAAAACAGCATTGCTCAAAGCGGGCTGGGACTTTCGCGTCTCGGGCGTGCAGATCAACCGCTTTTGCGCTTCGGGCCTGGAGGCGGTAAACCTGGGCGCGCAGAAAGTCGCCAGCGGTTGGGAAGACCTGGTGATCGCGGGCGGCGTAGAAAGCATGTCGCGCGTGCCCATGGGCTCGGACGGCGGCGCCTGGGCGCAAGACCCGGCCACCAATTGCGACACCGGATTCACCCCCCAAGGCATTGGCGCGGATTTGATCGCCACCATGGGCGGCTTTACGCGTGACGATGTGGACCGTTTTGCGCTCGAATCGCAACGCCGCGCCACAGCCGCGCGCGCTGACGGGCGCTTCAAACAATCGGTGATGGCGGTGACCGACGACATTGGCCTGCCGGTGCTGGAAGAAGACGAGTTCATCAAACCCCACACCACGCTCGAGGGCCTGGGTGGCCTCAAAGCCTCCTTCACCGAGCTCGGCGCCATGGGCTTTGACGCCGTGGCCCTGGCACGCTACCCGCAGGTGGAGCGCATTCACCATGTGCACACCGCGGGCAATTCGTCGGGCATCGTCGACGGGGCCGCTGCGGTGCTGATCGGCAGCGAAGCCAAAGGCCGCGAGCTGGGCTTGACGCCGCGCGGGCGCATTGTGGCCACTGCGCTGTCGGGCGCGGACCCGACCATCATGCTCACCGGACCCATGCCTGCGGCGCGCAAGGCGTTGGCCAAAGCCGGTTTGACGATCGACGACATCGACCTCTTTGAGGTCAACGAGGCCTTTGCTGTGGTGCCCATGCGCTTCATGGCCGAGATGCATGTGCCACATGAAAAAGTCAACGTCAACGGCGGCTCGATTGCCATGGGGCATCCGCTGGGGGCTACCGGCGCGATGCTGATTGGCACGCTGCTGGACGAGCTGGAGCGCCGCCAACTCAAACGCGGCCTGGTCACGCTGTGCGTGGGCGGCGGCATGGGCATCGCCACCATCATTGAACGGGTGTAAACATGGAAACGATTCGCTATTCCCTCGATCAAGGCATCGCCACGGTCACCTTTGACGAACCGGGTTCTGCCGTCAACACCATGAAGCCGCAGTGGCAGCAAGACATGATCGCGCTGGCCGACCAGCTCAGCGCGGATGCAGCGCAACTGCGCGGCGTGCTGCTGACTTCGGCCAAAACCACCTTCTTTGCCGGCGCAGAATTAAAAGGCGTGCTCAAGCTCACCGATGCCGACGCGGCCAGCGGTTTCGTGGGCATCGAAAAAATGAAGAAGGCGTTTCGCCGCATCGAATGCATGGGCAAGCCGGTGGTCAGCCTCATCAACGGCGCCGCTTTGGGCGGCGGCTGGGAAGTGGCCTTGATCGGCCATGCGCGCTTTTGTCTGGACAACCCGAAGATCCCATTGGGCTTGCCCGAGGTTTCGCTGGGCTTGCTGCCCGGGGCCACCGGCATCACCAAGATGACCCGCTTGCTCGGACTGATGGGCGCGCAACCCTATCTGATGGAGGGCAAACTGCTCACCCCGCAAAAGGCACTCGACCTGGGCTTGATTCAAGGCCTGGCCAAAGACGCGCAAGCCTTGCACGCCATGGGCCTGGCCTTCATTGAAGCCAATCCGCAAGCGGTGCAGCCGTGGGACCGCAAAGACTACAAAATGCCGGGCGGCACGCCTACCAATCCGAAGATTGCGCAGGGCCTCTCCGTCATGCCCGCCATGATGTTCAACAAGACGCATGGCCTGTACCCCGCAGCGCAAGCCATTTTGGAGGCCATGGTCGAAGGTGCCCAAGTGGACTACGACACGGCCACCCGCATCGAAAGCCGCAAGCTGGCCAAGTTGATGGTGGGGCAAAACGCCAAAAACATGATCACTGCGTTCTTCTTCAACATGAACGCGATCAAGGCTGGCAAATCCAGACCAGCGGGCATCGCCCCCTGGAAGCCGAGCAAGATCGGCGTGCTGGGCGCGGGCATGATGGGCGCGGGCATCGCCTACGCCAATGCGGCGCGCGGCATCACCACGGTGCTGCGTGACGTGACGCTGGACAAAGCCCAAGCCGGGCGCGACTACAGCCGCAAACTGACCGACAAGCAAATCAGCCAGGGCCGCATGGATGCGGCCAAGCAAACGGCCTTGCTGAGCTTGATTCATCCCACCGCAGATATCGCTGACATGGCCGGTTGTGATCTGGTCATCGAAGCCGTGTTTGAAAACCGCGAACTCAAAGCCCAGGTCACTCGCGAAGCAGAGGCGGTGATGGCGGTTGGTGGTACCTTTGCCTCCAACACCTCGACCTTGCCGATTACCGGTTTGGCGCAAGCCAGTGCCAGGCCCGCCAAGTTTGTCGGCATCCATTTCTTTTCGCCGGTCGACAAGATGAAACTGGTGGAGATCATTCGCGGCAAAGACACCGACGACGAGTCGGTGGCCCGTGCCTATGACTACGTGATGGCGATTGGCAAAACGCCGATTGTGGTGAACGACTCACGCGGCTTTTTCACCAGCCGGGTGTTTGGCACGTTTGTGATGGAAGGCGCAGCCATGCTGGACGAAGGCCTGCCTGCGCCGCTGATCGAACAAGCCGGTCTGGCCGCCGGCATGCCCGTGGGCCCACTGGCGGTGTTGGACGAAACCTCGCTGTCCTTGTCGGTGCATGTGCTGGACCAAACCCGCGCCGACTTTGCGGCTGAGGGCAAAACCTACAGCGCCTCACGCGGCGAGTTGCTGGTCGAGAAAATGGTCAAGACGCTGGGCCGTTCAGGTCGGGCGGCGGGCGGCGGCTATTACGACTACCCGGTGGGAGCCAAAAAACACTTGTGGTCAGGCCTGAAACAATTTGAGAAACCACTCACCGACGACCCGCTGGCTGTCTTGCAGGAGCTGAAAGAGCGATTGTTGTACCGACAAGCCATTGAAACCGCGCGGTGCATGGCCGAAAACGTGTTGACCTCGACCCACGATGCCAACATCGGCTCGATCTTCGCGATCGGCTTTCCGGCCTGGACGGGCGGTGCGATGCAGTTCATCTACTCCGAAGGCGTGGAGCATTTCACCCAGCGCAGCGCCGAATTGGCGGCGCGCTATGGCGAAGGCTTTGCCCTGTCAGACGCGGTCAAAGCTGTGATCGAGAAACACCGGCCTTGACGCGTGAAGCGTGCAGCTTGAACCCTGAACGCCAAACAGACCCCGAGGGGTCTGTTTTTTGAGCCCTTCACTGGCCATCGTCATGCGGAGGCGATGGCGTGACTTTCATCAAAAGTGGTATTCGCCGCGAATCATCGGGGTTTTAGCAAACGCACCTTTGTTGTTGGTCGCGTCATTGCCGAACTTGTTCTTCCAGAATTGGTATTCAAGGCCAACTTTGAAGGTGTTTTTGCTGGCGTTCATCGCGCTGCTCATATCGTACATAACTTGCATGTCCAAGTTAGTTTCGGCGGCTGTTTTGTCGCCAAATTCGTTTTTACCTTTAGCTGCAATGATGTTGGCAAAACCTTCAAAGGACAATGGCAAACTGGCCACTTTGAAGGGGATGCCCCATGCCAAACCCACCATGGCATGCGGGTCATAGCTGTAACGTGGTGTTGAAGCTCCCGAGAATGTATTGAATGGGGCATTGCTTTCCCACAAACCCAAAACGCTAACGTTCAAAAATCCGGGCACATCCATCATAAAGGTGGGGCCAGCCACCAGCATGCGTTTCTTGGAGTTATAGCCTGCATCGGCCTTGGTGTTGTAATCAAAACCTGCGGTCAGACCCACGCCACGAACTGGACCGAATTTAAAGCCACTGCCTGTGACCTTTTCAAGATCGAGCGTGTGGCGGTAAACCACATAGACCTCCTGTGCGCCGTTGGTCGAAGCCTTGCCTGCGGGGTCCGTGCTGTCTGACATGAGCAAATCAGCATTGAAAAAGTTGGAGCCGTATTTGTAACCACTAACGTGGTTCAGGCTAAAGATGTTTTTGCTGATCGCTTTGCCATTGAAGGGCTCATCGAACTGCGTGCCATAGCGATAGCCCAACGATGTGTCGCTCCAATCGGCAGCTTGCGCTCCAGTCAAAGCCAACAGAGCGAGGGCGGCGAGAGTGAGATTTTTTTGCATGACAAGGTTCCTTTGATTGCACCAAGATAGGTTGGAACAAATCCAACAAAACCAACAAAGCAAGATGCGAACCATCGCGGGATTCGAGATTGATCAGACGGGGAGCGATGCGCAAACCCCATTGAAGCGGCTTGATCTGCGCTGGGTTTGCACAAGCGCTGTGCACAACTGCCTTGATTGGGTGCGCCGGTACCCGATAGACGCACAACACGGTGCAAACAAGGCCGCGCCGACTTGGCTACAATAAGCCCCATTCAAGAGATCGGAGCTTCCCCATGTCAGCACACAACGATACCCACGAGTCCACCGATCCTGTCGAGGCTGTGGTGAAACATATTCCGGTGGTGATTCCTGTCGCCGGCGCGGTTTTGATTTTCCTGTTGGCCTTCATCGCCGTCTTCATGGCCTGAAGGTTCGTACCCGATGCGTGCCGGTTTGCGCCGGTCGCTCCAGCCCGCTGATGGTTCACGCCCAGCGGGCTTTGTTCATTTGAGCGGCATGATATGCAGCGCCTGCGGGGCAATCGACAAGCGCACACGGCTGCCCGGTTGCCACTGACCGCGCCGCACCATCTGCCCCGGCAGTTGCAAGGTGATGCGCTCACCCGCCAAGCCCTCGGGGGTCATGCTGCACACGCTGGTTTCGCCCAACGACAAAATTTCTTGAATCTGGCAGTTCAACAGGTTGTCGGCACCGGCAACGCCAGACACTGGCGCTGGATCGCTGGCGCTTTGCACTTCCACAAATTCGCCGTTGAGCACCCAAGTCACAGCTTTGCCTTCGTCAATGCGGTTTTTGTCGATCACCCTGAAGCTGACCTCTCCCCCCGCAGGTGAGCGCCAGGTCAAGCGCGCCCAGCCGGGCTCGCTTTTGTGAAACTGACCCTGAAAATGGTTTTGAATGCCCACCAGCTCGGCCACGCGAGCGTTGCGGGGACTGGCAAACACATGGGCGGGCAAGCCGGTTTGCAAGGTCTCACCGGCATCCAAAATCACCACCCGATCGGCCAAGCGCCGCGCTTCAGCCAGATCGTGTGTGACCAGCAGCATGGGCGCGGCGACTTGCTGACGCAGGGCCGCCAGCTCACGGTACAGGGCCAAACGCGTCGGCGCATCCACCGCAGAAAACGGCTCGTCCAGCAGCAGCACCCCGCCAGACTCAGTGCGAGCGTCAGCGCCCGACATGACCCTCACCAAGGCCCGCGCTAGCGCCACGCGCTGTTGTTGCCCGCCTGACAATTGCGCCGGCTTGCGCGCCCCCAACCCGGCCAGACCCATGCGGTCCAACAGGTCCGTGATGTCTTGTGTGCGCCAGTGGGGGTCGGCGGCCAAGGCCACATTCGCCGCCGCCGTCATGTGCGGAAACAAAGCGTAGTGCTGAAACACCAAGCCCGCACGCCGCGCCTGCGGCGGCAGGTTCACCTGGTGCGCACTGGCAAACCAATCGCGCCCCTGCACCCGCACATGGCCTTGCAAGCCCGGCAAATTCCACAGACCGGCAACGGCGCGCAAGATGCTGGTTTTACCGCTGCCCGAGGGGCCGACCAAGGCCACCAGCTCACCGGGTGCGCAGGTGAACTCGGCATTCAAGCGAATTTTCGCCGCACTGTGCAGCACGACCGATAAACCGCTCACAGGCTTGGCTCCTGTGCCTTGCGCTGGCTTTGGGACTGCCGGTCAAAGGCCAGCACCAAGGTCAACGCCAGCACGGACACTGCCACCAAGGCCAGCGCCATCACGTGTGCGCCTTGCAGGTCAAACGACTGAACCCGGTCGTAAATCGCCACCGACAGGGTGCGCGTCTCTCCAGGAATGTTGCCGCCCACCATCAACACCACGCCAAATTCACCCAAGGTGTGCGCCATGGTCAGGGCCACCCCGGCCACCAAGCCCGGCCAAGCCAAAGGCAACTCCACGCGCCAAAACGTGGCCCATGGCCCTAGGCCAGAGACCCACGCCGCCTCGCGCAAGGCGGTGGGGACCGCAGCAAATGCGCGCTGAATGGGCTGGACCATAAACGGCACATTGACCACCCAGCTGACCAGCAGCAAGCCCTGCATGCTGAACACCAGCCGCACATCGTGCTGCGCCAGCCAGGCGCCAAAGGCGCTGCCTTGGCCCAGCAACAGTAAAAAATAGAAACCGATCACGGTCGGCGGCAGTAACAAAGGCAGCAGCAACAGAGCCTCCACAAGGGGGCGCCCGGCCCAATGCGTGGTCGCCAACCAGCGGGCCAGCCACAAGCCCACGGGCAGCAACAGGCCCGCCGTCAAAACGGCCAAGGTCAGTGAAACTTGCGCAGCGTGCCAATCCATCATGGAGTCGTATCGTACCCATGCCGCTGGAACACGGCCCGCGCAGCCGGTGAGAGCAAGAAATCCCGAAACTGCCGGGTTTCGGGATTGGCGCCCTTAAGCAGCACCAGTTTTTGGTGCAAGGGTGCATGAAAGCCCGCAGGAATGACCTTGAAGCGCGTGCGCTGCACCACCTCAGGCGCCATCACCAAGGACAGCGCCGTGATGCCCGCTGCAGCGGCCCCGGTCACCACAAACTGGGTGGTCTGTGCAATGCTCTCCCCCTTGACCAAATGGGGTTGCACCAGCGCCCAAGCGCCCTCATGGTTCAGGGCCTGTTGGGCGGCTAGGCCATAGGGGGCTGTTTCGGGGTTGGCTATGGCCAACTTATCTTGCTTGTGCAGCGCCTGCACCACCGCCTTCAGGCCCCCTTCCAGCGGCAATGGGCTGTCTTTGAGCACCAGCACAGCCAAACGGCCTGTGGCGTAGCGCTGCCCGGCGTCTTGCGTCCATCCGGCTTTCACGAGCTCGTCGACCCGCTCCTCATCGGCCGACACAAACAACATCACCGGCAGTCCTTGTCGGATTTGCTGCACCAAAGCGCCGGAGGCCCCCAAGCTCAGCTGCACCTCCAGCCCCGATTGCTGGCGGTACATGGGAAGCAAGTCGGCCAACACGAATTTCAAATTGCTGGCCGCCGCCACTTTGATGACCGCTGGGCCCGTGGCGCTGGCCACGGACTGCGCCAAGCCGGCCATGGCCCAGCCACAGGCCAAGGACAACAAGCCCATTCGCGATGCACGCATAACCTTATGCATGTTTTGCATAATTATTTCCAAGTTTGAAAGGCACGCACAGGTTCGACTCCCTAAAATTCAGGTCCGGTTACAAAGCGGTTACACGAACAGCGCGAAGCCATTGTGACCCAGCGAAGTCGATTTCTGAAAAATAGCAGCCCTCTTCAAAGGCGTTTTTCAAAAAACGATTTTTAAACTTAGGAGCTTTCCCATGAACTCACCCGTGATGCAGGGCCTGAACCTGAATACGCCCACGTATGTGAAAAACGCCAAGCTGGTGGCTTGGGTCGCCGAAATGGCCGCCCTGTGCAAGCCCGAAAGCATCTACTGGTGCGATGGCTCACAAGAAGAATACGACCGCCTGTGCGCCGAACTGGTCACTGCGGGTACCTTCAAAAAGCTCAACCCCGCCAAGCGCCCAGGCAGCTTTTTGGCCTGCTCTGACCCGTCAGACGTGGCCCGTGTGGAAGACCGCACCTACATTTGCTCAGCCCAAAAAGAAGACGCAGGCCCCACCAACAACTGGATGGAACCCGCGCAAATGCGCGCCACCCTGCGCCCCTTGTTTGACGGCTGCATGGCTGGCCGCACCATGTATGTGGTGCCTTTCTCTATGGGCCCATTGGGCTCGCACATCAGCCACATCGGCATCGAGCTGACCGACAGCGCCTACGTGGCGGTGAACCAAAAACTGATGACCCGCATGGGCAAAGCCGTGTTTGACGTGCTGGGCACCGAGGGCGAGTTCGTGCCTTGCATGCACACCGTGGGCGCGCCTTTGGCCGCGGGTCAAAAGGACAGCACCCCCTGGCCTTGCAACCCCACCACCAAGTACATCGTGCACTACCCTGCGACGCGCGAGATCTGGTCTTACGGCTCGGGCTATGGCGGCAACGCCTTGCTCGGCAAGAAGTGCTTTGCCTTGCGCATCGCCTCCAACATGGGCCGCGAGCAAGGCTGGTTGGCCGAGCACATGCTGATTCTCGGCGTGACCAACCCTGAAGGCAAAAAATACCACGTGGCTGCGGCTTTCCCCAGCGCTTGCGGCAAAACCAACTTCTCCATGCTGGTGCCGCCACAAGGCTTTGACGGCTGGAAGGTCACCACCATCGGTGATGACATCGCCTGGGTCAAGCCCCACGCCGACGGCAAGATGTACGCCATCAACCCTGAAGCCGGCTACTTTGGCGTGGCCCCTGGCACCAACTTCCACACCAACCCCAACTGCATGGCCAGCTTGGACAAGAACGTGATTTACACCAACGTCGCGCTGACCGATGACGGCGACGTGTGGTGGGAAGGCATGGAAAAAGACAGCGGCAAACTGCCCGATCATTTGATCGACTGGCAAGGCAAGGACTGGACACCGCAAATTGCCAAAGAGACTGGCGCCAAAGCCGCTCACCCTAACGCTCGATTCACCGTGGCCGCGATCAATAACCCCGCTTTGGACCCTGCATGGGACGATCCAGCCGGCGTGCCAATTGACGCCTTCATGTTCGGCGGCCGCCGCTCGACCACCGTTCCCTTGGTGACCGAAGCACGCAACTGGACCGAAGGCGTATATATGGCCGCCACCATGGGCTCCGAGACCACCGCCGCGGCGGTGGGCACACAAGGCGTGGTGCGCCGCGACCCGTTCGCCATGCTGCCGTTTTGCGGCTACAACATGAGCGACTACTTTCAGCACTGGCTCGATATCGGTGCCAAGACCCAAGCCGGCGGCCACAAGCTGCCCAGCATGTTTTGTGTGAACTGGTTCCGCAAAGGCGACGATGGCAAGTTCGTCTGGCCCGGCTACGGCGACAACATGCGCGTGCTCAAGTGGATGATTGACCGCTTGGAAGGCAAAGCCGTGGGTCACGACACCATGTTCGGCGTGGCCCCGCAGTACGCTGAAATCAACTGGACGGGCATCAGCTTTAGTGCAGAGCAATTCAAAACTGTGACCAGCATCGACAAAGCCGCCTGGGTTGAAGAGCTCAAACTCCACGACACCCATTTCGAGCAGCTGGCCTACCACATGCCCAAAGCCTTGCTCGAGACCAAAGGTGCGCTGGAAAGCCGCTTGGCCGCTCTGTAAGCAGCGCCGTGGCCTGAAGGCCACTTCACTCAGAAACCGCCCCGGCCATCAACCGGGGCGTTTTTCATGGAGTGACGTCAATGCCCGTTAGCCCGGGAAAGCCTTGAGGCCCGAGACGCCTTCGGTGCCTTCAGGCAAAGCGGTGCGTGCCACATTCATGGTCATGGCCAGCAAGCTGTAGTAGCCGTAATGCGCCACCATATCGATCACGCCTTGCTCGCCAAAGCGCTGACGCACGCGGTCGTAAGTCACATCGCTCAAGCAGCGGTTGGAGCGCAGTTCTTCAAGCGTGTCATAAATCAAGGTCTCATCGGCCGTCATCTGGTCCGGGCGGCGTCCCTGCGCAATCGCGTCACAGGTGGCAGGCAAAACGCCTTCACGCTCCGCGATAGTGCGGTGGATGGCCCATTCGATCGGTTGGCCCCAATGGCGCGCCACGATCAAGACCGCGAATTCAGAATTGCGCAAACCCACCGTGTTGTGAAAGCGCAGATACTCGCCGACTTTTTGCACACGATTCATCAACTCAGGACTTCGCATGAGAGGAATGAAAGGCCCGCCAATGCGGCCCCGCGGGCCAGCCGCGATTTCGTCCATGACCGTTTTTTGGGCGAGCGACATATCGGCGTCGGCAATGGCGGGCATGCGGTCCAATGCCGCAGACCCTAGGTGAGTTTGACTCATGAATACTCCAGTTTGATTTAGGAAGGCAGGCCCAGCGCTTGACGCACACGCGGCATGACTTGCTCGGCCATCAACACCATCGATCGGCGCGACAGCACAGGGTCGGCCCAGTCTAAACCGGCATACACCAGTTCACCAAAGCCGCCCAATTTTTCATGCAATTTTAAAATCTCGTCCACCACATGACTGACACTGCCCGCAATCACCAACTGGTCGAGAATGTCGTCCAAGGGCACCGGGGCCTCAGGCGTTTTGCCGTCCATGGTGAACACCGCATCGCGCTTGCCTTTGCGCAGTTTATAGCCCAAGTTTCGGTAATAAAAACGGTACGGGCTTTGCTCCGAAGTTTTGCCATACTCGCGTGCCACTTTGTCGTCGTCGTGCACCATGATGGTTCGTGCCACACGCCAATCGGCACGTGACGCTTCAATCCCCACATTGGCTTTGCCCAAGGCATAGTTATTCCAATGAGACGGCAGCCATTGGTCGAAAAGAAAATTTGCAGAGATCGGGTGCATGTCTTTCTCACCCATGGCAATGACGCCTTTTGAAAAGGGCGCCACCACGGTGCCCACGATCTCGGGGCGTGGGCTTTGGTAAGGCTTGTACATCTTGCCGGTGTGACAGAACTCATCCAATGTGGTGGCCGTGGTCACCTTGAATCGGTTATCAGGCAAATCAATGTTGTACGGTGGCTCACTTTGCCAAAGCTTCAGAATCACGTCGATAGATTCCGCGAACATCTTGTTGCGGTCTTCGTCGATGATGCCCAGCGCCTCAGCGTCCGAGGCGAGTGCGCCCGGACTGACGCCCAAAATAAAGCGGCCTTCAGACAAGTGATCGAACATGGCGGCATGGCACGCCACCAAGACCGGATGCACATGCGCCAAATTAGAAGTGCCGGTGCCCAAGCGGATGTTCTTGGTCGAATGAATCAGCGTGGCCTGAAACATCATGCTACTGGTGATGTTCTCCACCAGGTCGGTTAAATGCTCGCCGACAAAGGCATCGTGGTAGCCCAGTTGATCCGCCAAGATGATAATGTCTCGGTCCTCACGCAAGGTTTCTGTGGGGCTGCGCGATGCAGGGTGAACGGGCATGGTGAAGTAACCAAGACGCATGGTGAACTCATCTCTTTGAAGTTGTCTACGGAGGCAAGAATAGTTCGAAATCAATCGACCGTATACATAGGGTTTTCACATGATCAGACCAATTGCACGTACATTTGGTTTGTGCTACGGTCATCCATCCAAACTTTTTGATCGATTGGAGACCCCATGACCCACAACGCTTATCCCTCGCGCAGACGTGTCCTTTGGGCCTTGCCTGCCTCGACAGCCTTAGTTTATTCAGGTGCTGGTTTTGGACAAACAGGTCCGATTAAATTGGGGGGCACCTTGCCCTTGACGGGCGGCAACGCTTCGATCGGCAAGGTCGCACAAGCGACAATGCAGCTGTGGTTAGAAGACATCAACAAGCGCGGCGGGCTGTTGGGTCGCAAAGTTGAATTGGTGATTTACGACGATCAAACCAACCCCACCTTAACGCCCGGTTTGTTCACCAAGTTGCTGGACATTGACAAGGTGGATTTGCTGGTCGGCACGGGGACCAATTTGATTGCACCGGCCATGCCCTTGATCATGGAGCGAAAAAAGCTCCTGATGGGCAATCTGGCTTTGGGAGTGAATGACCAGTTCAAATACGACAAGTACTTTCAAATCATGGCGTATGGGCCCAATGGCAAAGATGAGCTGGCACGCGGCTTCTTTGAGGTGGCCGCCAAACTCACCCCCAGGCCGCAAACCGTGGCCTTGGTGGGCGCAGATTCTGAGTTTGCCAACAACGCACTCGAAGGTGCGCGCAACCATGCCAAGCGACTGGGCTTTCGCATCGTTTACGACAAATCCTATCCACCCAACCAGGTCGACTTTTCTTCCGTGGTGCGCTCCATCGCGGCGGTGAAGCCCGATCTGATTTTCGCTGGCTCTTATGTGGCCGACAGCTCCGGGCTTATCCGCGCAGCCGCTGAAATCAAACTGAAAGCCACCATGTTTGGTGGCGCGATGGTGGGCCTGCAAGTGGCCGCCCTGAAGCAACAACTCTCCGGTGTGATCAACGGCCTGGTGAACTACGAACTGTATTTGCCTGAGCCGAGCATGCAGTTCCCTGGCATCAAAGAGATGATTACCCGCTACCGTACGGCAACCGCAGGCCAAGGTCTGGACGCGCTGGGGTTTTATGTGCCGCCCACGACCTATGCGCAAATGCAAGTGCTCGAGCAAGCCGTCACTGCCACCAAAACATTGAAAGACGATGTGCTGGCTGAATACATCCACAAGACCACATTCAAAACCGTTTCGGGAGACATCAAATTCGCCCCAGGCGGAGAGTGGGCCGAGCCGCGCATCTTGATGACGCAATTCCAAAAGGTCAATGGCAAAGAGTTGGGCCAATTTGACCAACCCGGCACCCAAGTGATTCTGTACCCGGAGAAATTCAAATCCGGCAACTTGATCACGCCGTTCCCGATTGGCGGTTGAAAGACGCGGCCTCAGCGAAGGCGCAAGTCATTCGCTGGGCGTCATCCCCTCTGCGTCCGAATCTCCTGGCTGCCTAAAGGCGAGACCGAGCGCACAACACAGCTCTTGAACGACTCATGGAACTCAGCACCATTCTCGACCTTCTGGCCAATGCCCTGGTGGCGGGCATCATGCTGGGCGGGTTTTATGCCGCGGTCTCGATCGGCATTTCGATCTCGTTTGGCATGCTCGACATTGCCAATATTTCGCATCCCGCCATGATCATGCTGGGCTCTTTCATGGCCTACCTGCTCAACAGCCGCTGGGGCCTGGACCCTTTGCTCATCATGCTGCTGATTGCGCCTTTGTTCGGGCTTTTGGGCATGGGCATTTACAGGGTCTATTTCCAGTTGTTTGAAAGCCGAGAAAAAGATCCGCGCCGGGGCCTGGCCTTTTTCTTTGGCTTGTTGTTCGTGACCGATGTGGCGTTGATCCTGGTTTTTGGCGCGGATCTGCGCGGCGTTGAAACCCCCTATGTCGACACGGTGCTCAATGTGGGCGTCGTGGGCATTCCACTGCGTCTGTTGATTCCCTTCTTCATTGGCCTGCTGGTGGTGACGGCCATGCATCTGTTTTTGACGCGTACGTTTTTTGGCTTGGCGGTGGCCGCCGTCTCCCAAGAGCCTTTGGGTTTGCGTTTGATGGGTGTGGATCCCGTGCGCATCAAACAAATCGCTTTCGGTCTTTCAGTCGCCACGGCGGCATTGGGGGGGGCCGCGTTGATCATCATTCAACCGGTTGAACCCGCCCTGGGCCGCGAGTACATTGGCCGCGTCTTTGCGGTCTGCGTTCTGGGTGGCATGGGCAGCATGTCTGGCACTTTGTACGCCGCCATATTGCTGGGTGTGGCTGAGAGTTTGACCTCGACCTTTATCGGCCCATCGTGGTCCCCCGCCGTTGCTTTTGGGATTTTGCTTTTCACCCTGGCTTGGCGTCCCGCAGGCCTGATGGGGAGAAACTGATGTTCACATCGAATACGCGTTTTCTCATCGGCCTGTTGATCGCGGGCGCGACGATTTTCTTTGGCGTTAAAGCGCTGGCAGAAGGCTACTACCTGTTGGTGGCCTATTACATTCTTCAGTACATTGTTTTGGCCACCGCGTGGAATATTTTGGGCGGCTACGGTGGTTATGTGAATTTTGGCTCCGCCTGCTTCTTTGCCGTGGGCGGTTACACCACCGTTTTCTTTTACAAGCTCCTCGGTCTTCAAGCCCTCAAGTCGCTCGATTGCGGTGGGTTCGTTATTACCGCCCCCTACATGGCGTACCTGATCATTCCCGCCTCGGTACTGATGGGTGCTGCGGTTTCGGGCTTGATGGGCCTGGCCACTGGTTACCTCACTTTGCGTTTGCGCGGTGTCTTCTTTGCGATTTCCACGCTGGCCCTGACGGTGGTGGTGCAAACCTTGGTGTTGAACTGGTCTTTTGTCGGTGGTGCACGGGGCGCCTATGTGATGCGGCCCCCCTCCGTGGCGGGCTTTGCCAGCACCAGCGAGTTTGTCTTCTTTGCCATGCTGCTGATTGCCATGGCGGCACTGGCCATTGCGCGAAGCGTCGAGCACCAGAAATTGGGCGCAGGCTTAGAGGCGATTCGAGACGACGAAGATTCGGCCGAATGCTCGGGCGTGCCGACACTGCAACTGAAACTGCAAGCCACCACGCTCAGCGGCGCTTTGATGGGGGCGGCAGGGGCGCTCTTTCCCTACTTTGTCACCTTCGTGGACCCGGTCGGTGCCTTCAACTTGGTGCACACCGTCAACAGCATTGCCATGCCGCTGATCGGCGGGATGACGCACTGGTCGGGGCCGTTGATTGGCGCTGTGTTGTTGGGCGGTGTGCAGCAGTATTTCGGTTCTAAAAACATGGTCACGCCGGAGCTGAGTCTTCTCTTTGTTGGCGTGCTGATGATGGTTTTCGTCGCGATCGCGCCGAACGGCATTTTGGGCTTGTGGCAACGCTTGCGTGGAAAGGATGTGAAATGATTTCTCCTTTGCTGCGTGTGCAAGGCATGGGCAAGCGCTTTGGCGGTTTTGTCGTGCTCGATGGCATTGATTTCGAGGTCTATCCCGGCGAGCGTCTGGGCCTGATTGGGCCCAATGGATCGGGCAAGAGCACCACCGTCAATTGTTTGTCGGGTGTCTTGAGTCACGACACCGGTCAAATCACTTTTGATGGCCAGGTGCTCGATGGCCTCAAACCCCATCAGCGTGCCTATGCCGGCCTGGCCCGCAGCTTTCAAATTCCACGGCCGTTCGCCCGCTTGAGCGTGCTGAAAAACATCAAGATCCCAATGATGTTTGCCGCTGAAAAACGCAGTGGCCGTCGCTTTAACGAATCCGAATTAGAGGACCAAGCGCGCCAAGCCTTGGCACAAGTGGGTTTGCTGGCCAAAGCAGATCTGTTGGCCGGCAGCCTGACGCAAATTGATTTGCGCAAACTGGAATTGGCTCGCGCCATCGCAGCGCAACCGAAATTATTGATTGCCGATGAGTCCATGGCCGGACTGGCCACCTCGGAGACCGATGAAATTTTGGCGCTCTTGTTTCAACTCAATTCGCAAGGTATTGCGGTGATCATGATTGAGCACATCATGCGCGCGGTTTCTACTTTTTCACAACGCTTGGTGGTACTGGCTGCCGGTAAAAAGATTGCCGATGGACCCACGCAAGAGGTGTTGCGTGACCCGCTGGTAGAAAGGATTTACCTTGGCGACTGAGATTCAAATCAAGAATTTGCACGCGGGCTACGGTGCGGTCACGGTGCTGAACGGCGTCACGATCGCGGTGAACGACTCAGAAACGGTGGCCTTGCTGGGCACCAACGGCAATGGGAAAAGCACCTTGATGAAAAGCATCATGGGCTTGGTCCGTGCCACGCAAGGGGAGATCTGGGCCACGATCGACGGTCATGCCCACAACTTGCGGGAGATGAGTACCGAGCAAATTGTGGATGCGGGCATCGCCTTGGTCCCAGAGGGGCGTCATCTTTTTTCCAAAATGACGGTGGCTCAAAATTTGATGCTGGGTGCCTACAGACAATCTGCGCGGGCCGCGCTTGAAACCTCGTTAGCACAAGCGTACGAGGTGTTTCCCATTCTCAAAGAACGCCGTGAGCAATTGGCAGGCAGTATGAGCGGCGGAGAACAACAAATGTTGGCCTTGGCGCGCGCCCTGATGTCACGCCCCAAAATACTGTTGATCGATGAACCCTCCGTGGGACTGGCGCCCATTTTGGTTCACCATGTCATCAGTCAAATCAAAACCCTCAAAGAGATGGCCGGATTGACGGTCTTGATGGCCGAACAAAATTTCACGCAAGCGATGCGCGTGGCGGATCGGGGCTACCTGATTGTGCATGGCGAGATCGCGGTGCAAGGCACGACCGAGGAGCTCTACGGCAGCGACTTGGTTAAAAAATACTACATGGGCCTATAGGTCTTTTGCATGTCCAATTCAGCACACTCCACACCCACGCCAGACGCGAATGACCGGCTCAAGACCCAACGCGCTTTGCGCAATGCACTGGGCCATTTCGCCACGGGGGTCACCGTCATCACCGCCCGGCCGTCTGCGCAAGAGGGCCTGGTGGGATTGACCGTGAACAGCTTCAGTTCGGTCTCGATGGATCCGGCTTTGGTACTGTGGTCCATCTCGAACAAGTCGCCCAATTTGGCCGCCTTCGACTTGGGCTCACAGCATGTGATTCACATATTGGCTGATACCCAAAAGGACTTGGCTTATCAATTTTCCAACCCGAAAGTCGATAAGTTTGCCGATGTCGACTATGCACTGAATGAGGACTTCCAAGCGCCCGTCATTGCCGGTTGTGCCGCCCGTTTTTACTGTGAAACCGATCGCGTGTTTCAAGGTGGCGATCACAGCATCATCTTGGCCCGTGTGCTGCGTTTTGATACCGCCGCTCACGCCCCATTGCTGTTTGTCAAAGGCAGCATGTTGGCCACCGAAAACTTTGCCCCCGTTTGAAATCAAGGAGATTGAAATGAGTTTACCGATTGTTCGCCGCATCATCACCGGCCACGATGACGCTGGAAAAGCCATCGTCAAAATTGACGAGATTTGCGATCACTTCCGAGAAGGTCGGCCAGGCGCCATGGTCTGCAACGTCTGGACCACCGACACCGCGCCAGCCGACAACTCGGGCCAAGAGGACAAAGGCAAGCGCGAGGGCAAATTCACGATGATTGAAAACGGCAGCGTGTTTCGCATCATCGAATTCAAACCCGGCGTGCAGCAACGCGTGCACCGAACCGACACGATCGACTACATCGTGGTGATGTCGGGCGAAATTGACATGGAGCTGGAAGCGGGTGAAGAGGTTCACCTCAAAGCCGGTGAAGTGATGGTGCAGCGCGGCACCGTGCACAACTGGATCAACCGCGGCACCGAGTCCTGCGTCTTGGCGGTGATTTTGATTCACGCCCAATCGGTGGTGGCGGGCGGCCAAACCCTGGCCCCTTTCAACTGATCCTTGGAAAGAAGTTAGACATGCCTTTTTTGCACATTCGAGAGGTTCAAATTCACTACCGTGTGTTTGGCGATTCCGGCCCTTGGTTGACTCTGATCACGGGCGGCCGGCGCGGCTTCAATGAGTTCATTGCCTTCGCTGAAAAAATTGCCGCCAAAGGCTTTCGGGTCTTGCTGCACGATCGACGCAATACTGGCTCCTCCGATGTGTGGATTGCGGGGGATGATGGCGAAGAAGAGATCTGGGCCGATGACTTGGCGGTATTGCTGGACAAGTTGCAAGCGACCCCCGCGTTCATTGGCGGCACCTCATCGGGCGCACGTTTGTCCATGCTGTTCAACCAGCGCCACCCTGATGCCGTCAAAGGGTTGCTGTTGATGCGCATCACCGGCGGTGATTTTGCAGCCGGTCGATTGCCCGAAATGTATTACCAACAATTCATTCGCGCAGCGCAAGAAGGCGGCATGAAAGCGGTGTGCGAAACCGAACAATACCGCGAGCGAATTCAAGCCAATCCGGCCAACCTGGCACGCTTGATGGCCATGGAGCCGGACGAGTACATCCGCGTGATGACGCACTGGCTGTCCATCTTTCTCAAAGGCCCGCGCAAGCCGGTGCTGGGCATGGAAGACGACGTCATGCGCGCGATTCGGGTGCCAACCATCGTGGTGCCCGGCAATGACAAAACGCATGCCTCCGTCAATGGCCATGCCGCACACGCCTTGATCCCCAACAGCATTTTGTACGAGCTGCCGATCCAAGACCAAGACGTGCCACTGCTGCCGTTTTCGGACTGGGCACCGCACGAAGCCACTTTGGCCACCGTGTTTGCCGATTTCATGAACAACGTGAACAAGGGCGCGCACGCATGAACCGATTGACTTTACACACTGTGCGCTTTGGGGCCGCCTGCCTGATGGGGGTCAGCTTATGGGCGGCGCTGGTTTTGCCGGCCATGGCACAAAGCTTCCCCAGCAAATCGCTGCGCATCATCGAGCCGGCGGGCCCGGGTAGCGCGGTCGATGTGTTTGCGCGCAAACTGACCACGGGCTTGGCCCAGCGCTTGGGTCAAAGCGTGATCGTAGAAAACCGTCCTGGTGCCAACAGTGCCATTGGCGCACGTGAAGCGGCCCGTGCCGCACCTGACGGCCATACCTTGTTCCACGCCAACATCAACAATTCGCTGAACGATTTGTTGAGCAACGACGCTTGCTGCCGACTCAACGAGGCCCTGATCCCCATCACCAAACTGACCAGCACACCGCTGGTATTGGTGGTCTTTCCGGGCGTGGGCGTAAAAACTCTCAAGGAGTATTTGGCCCTTGGTAAAAGCCAACCTCAAACATTGACTTTTGCTTCCGGTGGCAATGGTTCCATCACGCAGTTGGTGGGCACCAAAATCAATTTGGTGACCGGCATTCAGGCACGAGAAATTCCGTACAAAGCTATTGGCGCGGAATTGCCGGACCTGTTGGCTGGGCATGTCGGCGCGGCCTACTTGGCACCCGTGGTGGTGGCGCAGCACATTCGCTCGGGCAAATTGATCGCCTTGGGCGTGGCCGGGGCAAGGCGCATTCCCATCTTGCCTGAAGTCCCAACCCTGGCTGAAGCCGGCTTGCCCAACGTAGAAGCCTCCGGCTGGAACGGCCTGTTTGTTCCCGCCGGCACGCCCCGTGCGGTGATTCAACGCCTGCAAAGTGATGTGTCAGCGGTCATGGCCACCCCCTCTTTCCGAGAAGACGCTCAAAGCTTGGGCTATGAGCTCGGCGGCGAAGGTGCGGATGAATTCTCGGCTTATATCAAGTCGGAATTACAGCGCTGGGGCCAAGTGATTCGCGACGGCAACATCAAAGCCGAATGATTTCAAGCGAAGCGTTGAACTGAATGTATTTGTACTGACAAGAAGGACGAGACCGATGTTGAAAAGTTTCATTGCACTGATCGCTGTGTTTGTACTTGGGGCCACGGGCGGCCCCGCCATGGCCCAAGGCTATCCCAACAAACCGATCCGGATCATCGTGCCGGCAGGCGCAGGCGACAGTTGCGACATTTTGACGCGCATGATTGCGCCCAAATTAACGGAGCGCCTGGGACAAGCCATTGTGATTGACAACCGCGCAGGCTCTGCCGGCCAGTTGGGCTTGACCCTGCTGAAACAAGCCCCGGCCGATGGTTACACCTTGGGCTGTGGGCAAGGGGGCAATATGGTGATCGTGCCCTTGGCCTATGCCAAAGTGGCCTACGATTCGCGCAAAGATTTCACCCCCATGGCCATGATGGCGTCCAACTTTGTGGCCTTGGTGGTCAGTCCCAAAACGCCGTTTAAAACCGTCAAAGAACTGATTGACTACGGCAAAGCCAACCCCGGAAAATTGACTTTTGGCACCAATGGCGAAGGGGCTTTTCTGCACTTTGCCACCGAGCAATTGCGCATGATGGGCGGCTTTGAATACATGCACATCCCCTACCGCGACATGAACGCGGTATTCACGCAAATGTTGGGCGGTGACATCAACGCCTCGGTAGGTTCGTTTATTTCCGTACAACCCTTGGCCGACTCAGGCAAGTTGCGTTTGCTGGGCATCGCGCGCGCGACGCGCTCGCCCGACTACCCCAATGTCCCGACCATCGCTGAAACGGTGCCGGGCTATACCTCTGGGGGTTGGTTTGGCATCATCGGTCCAGCCGGAGTGCCACGCGAGATCACCAACCTCATCAACAAAGAGGTCAACTGGGCTTTGCAACAACCCGACGTGCGCGAGCGCATGAAAAAAATGGGCCTGGACATTCACACCGAGTCGCCCGAATTTTTTACCGACCTGATGAACAAGGATTTTGAAAACTGGGGCAAGGTCGTCAAAGGCATGGGGTTTAAACCTCTTTAAGTGGAATGAACCACTTGAAACGCATTGGCTTGATCCACGCCACGCCGCTGGCGGTGGCGCCGATTGCGGCATCTTTTGAACGGCTATGGCCTCAGGCCCAGTTACAAAACCTGCTGGACGACAGCCTGTCGCTCGACCGTGCGCGCGATGGGCTACTCACCGAGGCCATGACGCAGCGCTTTATCGATTTGTCGCAATACGCCCTGCGCTGCGGCTGTGAAGCGATCTTGTTCACCTGCTCCGCTTTTGGTCCTGCCATTGAGGCTGCTGCGCGGGCCGCCCCTTTGCCCACCTTCAAACCCAACCAAGCCATGTTCGACATGGCACTGGCCACACCCCGTCCGAACGCTGTGTTGCATGTCGGCTTGTTGGCGACCTTTGAACCCTCTATTGCCTCGATGGTCTTGGAGCTGAAAACCATGGCAGAGCGGCTGGGCATTGCGCTGGTAATCCATACCGCGCATGTGCCTGAGGCGATGGACGACCTCAACCGCGGCGAGGCCGATTTGCATCACCAAAAAATTGCAGAGGCGGTGACAAAACTACCCTTTTGCGACGTCATTGTATTGGCCCAGTTTTCCATGGCAGCCGCCCAGCCTTGGGCGCAACGCCAAAGCACAGTGCCTGTTTTGTCCAGCCCCGATTGTGCCGTTTCGGCCTTGCACCAAAGGATGATGAATGTCTGATTTGAATGTGTCTCCCGCACAGTTGAGCCGCTTCATCACCGCCACCATGCAGGCGGTGGGCCTGCCTGAAGACGATGCCCGCACTGTGGGCGAACTCATGGCCGAGGCCGACCTGCAAGGCTCGGACGGCCATGGCGTGATTCGCGTGCCGGTGTACATCCGACGAATTTTAGGTGGTGCGGTCAACGTCAAACCGAACATCCGCGTGGTCGAAGAACGCGCGGCCACCGCCTTGGTCGACGGTGACAATGGCATGGGCCACTTGGTGATGAAACGCGCCACCGAACTGGCGATTGAGAAAGCCCGCACCTGCGGCATCGCTTGGGTCGGCAGTCGTTACAGCAACCATGCGGGGCCGGCTTCTTTGTATGCACGCATGGCTCTCGCCCATGACATGGTGGGTTTGTATTTTGCGGTCGGCAATGCCAACCATCTGCCGGCCTGGGGCGGCTTGGACATGTTGCTTTCAACCAACCCGATCGCGGCGGCTTTTCCCACGCACCAAGAGGCGCCCGTGGTGCTGGACATGGCCACGACGGTGGCCGCTTACGGCAAAGTCAAAGCCAAAGCCATGATGGGCCAGATGATGCCCGAAGGCTGGATGATCGACCGCCAAGGCCAACCCCTGCTCGACCCCAAGCGCAGTGACGAAGGTTTTTTACTGCCGATTGGCGGCTACAAGGGCTATGGCCTGTCCATGGTCGTGGGCCTGCTGGCCGGCACGCTCCATGGTGCGGCCATGGGCACCGAGGTGATCGACTTCAACAACGACGACACCAGCGTGACCAACACCGGCCAGGCCATTGCCGTCATTGACCCCGCCGCTTTTGGTGACGTCCACGCCTTCAAACTGCGCGTGGACAAACTGGTGCAAGAAATTCACGCCAGTGAACGCATGCCGGGTGTGGACCAAATTTGGATTCCGGGTGAGCAAAGCCATCTGAAACGCCTCAAGCATCTGCAGCATGGCATTGATATTCCTGCCGCCTTGACCCGCCAACTCGATAGCGTGGCGCAGCAGTTGGCTGTGCCCACCCTGGCCGATACCCCCCATTGAAACAGGAGATGCTATGGATGCCTCCCTGCCTACGGGCACGGAAACAAGACTGCTGAACGCTAAGAGCATGAGCTGGCGTCTATCAGGAAGACAGACTTCGAGTAATCGGGGTGGATCCTCTGATGGATACGGCATCAAAGTGCCCATGGCGTGATAAACAGCAGTTTTCACTAACACCATAGAGGATCCGCTATGAATCGTAATACAGGAATGAGCGCAGGA
>CANGDZ010000061.1 GCA_947452785.1 Comamonadaceae bacterium
AGCCTGGCCGGTGGCCAGGTAGGCGGCTTCGAGTCCCAATGTGTCGTATTTGTTTTCGGCAATGTTTTCTTCGTGAGTCGCCGTTTCATGGGCCGCACGCACTGCCTGTTCGGCTTGCAGAAGGTCTTCGGCGAGCCGCTCCAGCACCTGCTGCTGTAGCAAGAGTTTATCCATGATGAAAGGTAGGCATCTCGAAAAGCAGAGGGGAGGGGTTAGATTATGAAGTGCCTTACCAGCCTTAGACGCTTCTGTTGCCACAACCGCATCGTCCGCTTATGGCCGACTGAAGTCCGTCAACACGTCTGATCCGGTGACAGCAAACGCGACATTAGAGTCACTGGGCCCACCAAGTCAAAAAGCCGCTGCGGGACATTTTCAGTCAACCCCAAAAAAAGTGGCATGTTGAGTGCCGTTTCGAACTGGCCAACTTGTCTTAAGACATGTGGAAAACACTTCACTTGGCGATTCCCAAGAACACGGCCAAGCAACGTTCAATCTCCACCAAAGTTTCTGCATCGATGCGTCCGAAGGCTTGCCCCACCTTATCGTGCTTCACCGTCACGGCCTTGTCGACCCTCACTTGTGAAGGCATCTGCAGGCCATTTTCTTCGCTGGGCGAAATGGTGATACGCAGCAACGGAGCAGCAACAAGCGTGCTTGTCACCGGTAACACCGTCACAGTGGCGTGATTGGCAAAGTGGTCTGCTTGAATCACCAAGGCGGATCTTGATTTGCCAAAGTCGCCTTGTACAGCGATGGTCACTAAGTCACCACGCATCATTCCGTCCAGCCGTCTACCTCTGCCAAGACGCCATCCATAAAGTGTTGCATACCGGTATCAGCCATGTCACTTTGGATGACAAGTTGAGACTGTCGGTGGCATTCCTGCAGAAAGTCTGGTCGTCGCGTATCAGGTACCCAAATTTGAACCGGTCGAAGGCCCGCCATGCGCAAGGCATCGCGGTGTCTTTGAACTCGTGCATTCACATTTGTCGTTGCCATCGCATCGCCCCAAATTGTTACATGTAACTTCTTAGACTCTTTATTTCTAACATGCAACTCGAATTTTGAAGGGTGTGTTGGCTAAAGCCGGCCTAGCCGTTGCAGCACAGTCTCATTTGTTGACCTTGCCCTGCACGCCGGCGACCAAATAGTTCATCGACAAAATTTGCGCATCGCTCAACGTCTGACCGGCGGGCACCACCATCTTGCCTTCGTTGTCGATGATCGGCCCGGCAAAAGGTTGTAGCTTGCCGCTGGCCACGTCTTTTTGTTTGGCCAGCACCTCGGCTTGAACGGTCTTGGGCACCTTGAGGCCGAAATCGCCCACCCGCACCATGCCCTCTTTCACGCCCCCCCACACATTGCCGGTTTCCCATTGGCCGCTTTGCACAGCCTTGACGCGAGCCGTGTAATACGCGCCCCACTCGTGGGTCACGGCAATGATTTGTGCATCGGGCGCAACTTTTCGCATGTCGGAGTGGTAGGCCACAGCCATCTTGCCGCGCTCTTGCGCAGCAGCCATCACCGCTGTGGAGCCGGTGTGAAAGGCGATCACGTCCACGTTTTGGTTGAACAGCGTCATGGCCGCTTCGCGCTCTTTGCTCGGGTCAAACCACAGGTTCAGCCACACCACTTTGACCTGCGCGCGCGGATTTACCGAGCGCATGCCCAAAGCAAAAGCGTTGATGCCTTGCAAGACTTCAGGGATCGGAAAGCCCGCCACATAACCAGCCACATCGGTGCGCGTCATGCGGCCAGCGGCCACGCCCGCGAGGTAGCGGCCTTCGTAGTAACGCGCATTGGCCGCAGCCACGTTCGGCGCGGTTTTGTAACCGGTGATGGATTCGAACTTCACGTCAGGGAACTCTTGCGCCACTTTAAGCGTGGGTTCCATGTAGCCAAAGCTGGGCGTGAAGATGATTTTGTGACCCTCGCGAGCCAGGTCGCGAATCACACGCTCGGCATCTGCGCCCTCGGCCACGTTCTCGACAAAGGTGGTTTTGACCGTGGTGCCCAAGGCCTTTTCTACGGCTTTGCGCCCTTGTTCGTGTTGCCTCGTCCACCCGGCTTCGGTTATGGGCGAGACATACACAAAGCCCGCTTTAAGGGGCTCGGCATGGGCCGTGAAAGAAACAAAGGGAGAAAGCGAAAAAAAGCAGGCGGCCGCGATTGCGGCTGCGAGGTTTTTGTACATGGTAGTCCTCTACATGGCTCCGGGTGAATCAAAAGCAAGGCCCGCCGGAGCGCGAGCCTTGGGGCGTATTTTACAGACATGACAGGCTGGACCCAAAGCGTGTATTAAAGTGAAAAATCAACACCCCGTGGAGACCACTCATGCTCGACCCTCAAGCCCGTCAATTCATGCAACTCATGGCCGACAACGGCGTGCAACCTGCGCACACCCTGACCGCACCGCAAGCCCGCGCGGCCTATTTGCAGCGCCGCGCCTTAAGCCAACCCGAGGGCGAAGCCGTGGCCAGTACCCACAATCACCTGCTGAACCACAGCGGCGTGTCGATTGGGGTGCGCGAATACCGGCCCTTCGGGTCTAAGGTAGAAGCTGCCCTCCCCGCCCTGTTGTTCTTTCACGGCGGCGGCTGGACGGTGGGAGACGTGGACACCCACGATGCGGTCTGCCGCAGCCTGTGCAATGCCTCTGGCAGTGCGGTCTTTTCGGTCGACTACCGTCTTGGGCCTGAAGCGCCGTTTCCGGCCGCTTATGAAGACGCCCTGGCCGCCTTTGAATGGCTGACGGCCCAAGCCGCCACCCGGCACATCGACCCTGCGCGCATTGCCGTGGGCGGTGACAGCGCTGGCGGCAACATTGCCGCGGCCCTGTGCCTGGGCCTGCGCGGCCAAAGTGCGCAACCGGCGTTTCAACTGCTGATTTACCCGGCCGTCAACATGCGGCCCAATACGGATTCGTACCACCGCAACGGCCAAGGCTACATGCTCACGCAAGATTCCATGCGCTGGTACACCGCCAACTACCTTAGCCAAGACAGCCATGCCGACGACTGGCGCGCTTCTCCTTTGCTGGCCGCATCCCATGCCGACTTGCCTGCCGCCTTGGTGATGACCGCAGGGTTCGATCCGTTGCGTGATGAAGGCCTGCAGTATGCAGACGCCTTGTCGCAAGCCGGCGTACGCACGCAATACGTCTGCTTTGAGCGGCAAATCCATGGCTTCATCACCATGGGCCGTGTGATCGATGAAGCCCACACCGCCCTGGCATTGTGCGGCCATGCCCTGAAACGCCATTGGGCCGGTGTATAACTGCGACACATTGAATCCGATTGAATTTCAGGGAGTGTGAGTATGCGTTTGTCTGCCATCGCTGTGTTGAGCGCGGTCACGGCTTGGAGCCTGCTAGGTGTGGTCTGGGCACAGGACAGTGCTATAGGTCCAGGTCCGGCCGCCACGGTGGCCGCAGCGCCCAGTGCCGCGCAGCGCATCACCCAGGTCGAAGGCATCACCGAATACCGCCTGTCCAACGGCCTTCGCGTGTTGCTGGCGCCCGACGCCTCCAAACCGACCACCACCGTCAACATCACCTATCTGGTGGGCAGTCGCCACGAAAACTATGGCGAAACCGGCATGGCGCATTTACTGGAACACATGTTGTTCAAGGGTACACCCACGCGCGGCAACCTGATGCAAGAGCTGGGCAAGCGCGGCATGCACTTCAATGGCACCACGTTTTACGACCGCACCAATTACTTTGAGACCTTTCCGGCCAACGACGACAACCTGAAGTGGGCGTTGGAAATGGAGGCCGACCGCATGGTGAACAGCCTGATTGCGCGCAAAGACCTGGACACCGAGTTTTCGGTGGTGCGCAACGAAATGGAGTCTGGCGAAAACAATCCGGCGCAATCTCTGTGGCAGCGCATGGCGTCCACCGCCTTCGATTGGCACAACTACGGCAAGAGCACCATCGGTGCGCGCACCGACGTGGAGAACGTACAGATCGCCAACCTGCAAGCCTTCTACCGCCTGTATTACCAGCCCGATAACGCCGTGCTGTTGGTGGCCGGAAAATTGGACGAAGCCGCCACATTGGCCCTGATTGAGAGGGTGTACGGCGCCATCCCACGACCAGCGCGCACCTTGCCGGTGACCTACACCCAAGACCCGGTGCAAGACGGCCCGCGTGAAGTGTCCGTGCGCCGAGTCGGCGACACCCAGCTGGCCGGCGTGCTGTACCACACCGCAGCAGGTAGCCACCCGGATGCGGCGGCCATGGCGGCGTTGAGCGAAATCTTGGCCGGAACGCCCAACGGCCGCCTGCACAAGAGTTTGGTGCAGGGCAAAAAAGCCGTGTCCATCAGCCCCTGGAATTTTGAACTGGCCGAGACCAGCTATGTGCTGTTCATGGCCGAGCTGAACCTCACACAAAAACTGGCCGATGCGCGCAAAGGCCTGCTCGACGTTTTGGAACACACGGCCAACGCCCCGATCACCGAAACCGAGTTGCGCCGCGCCAAAGCCGCGCTGCTGAGCGAGATCGACAAGACCTTGAACGACCCGGAAAAGCTGGCGGTACAACTTTCGGAGTCCATGGCCAATGGCGACTGGCGTTTGTTCTTTTTGAACCGCGACCGCATCGAAGCGCTGACGATCCAAGACGTGCAGCGCGTGGCGCAAAACTATTTCAAAGAAAGCAACCGCACCTATGGGCAGTTTGTACCCACTGCCTCGCCAGACCGCATCACCGCACCCAAGCCAGTGAACGTTGCCGAATTGGTGCAAGGCTACAGCGGCCGCGTGGCCGTGAGTGCGGGCGAGAACTTTGACGTCACGCCTGCGGCCATCGAAAAGCGCACACTGCGCGCCACCTTGCCCCTTGGCATGAAGCTGGCCTTGATCTCGAAAAAGACCCGCGGCGAAACCGTCAGCGGCACGCTGCGCCTGAACCTGGGTGACGAGAAAAACCTGTTCGGCCAAGCTGTGACAGCCGACTTGGTGGGTGACATGCTGCTGCGTGGCACCACGAACCTGAACCGCTCGGACCTGAGCGCTAAACTGGACGAACTCAAAACCCAGCTGAGCATGTCCGCCGCCGGGCAAACCGTGACGGTGCGCTTTGATACGCTGCGCAAGCACCTGCCCGAGGTCTTGCAGCTGGTGCGCGATGCGCTGCGCAGCCCGGCCTTTGCGGCCAGCGAATTCGACATGGTGATCAAAGAAAACCTGGCGCAAATCGACAACCAGCGCAACGAACCGCAAGGCATGGGCTCACAAGCGCTGGGCAAAGCCATGGATGTGTACCGCGCAGGCGATGTGCGTGCGGCCCTGAGTTTTGACGAGCTGACCGCACGCTTGAAAGCAGCCAAGCTGGACGAGCTCAAACGCTTTCATGCGCAGTTCTACGGCGCAGACCATGGCGAGTTTGCGCTGATCGGCGACTTTGACGCTGCAGCCGTGCAAACCCAAATGCAGAACTTGTTTGGCAACTGGAAAAGCAAGGCCGCCTACCAGCGTCTGGTCAGCTTGCCGCGCAGCGCCAAACCAGGCGAGACCACGCTGCAAGCACCCGACAAAGCCAACGCCTTTTACCTGGCGGCCTTGCCTCTGGCCTTGAAAGACGACATGCCCGACTACGTGCCCATGGTGCTGGCCAACGCCGTGCTGGGCGGCGGCGTGAAATCGCGCTTATTTGACCGTCTGCGTCAGAAAGAAGGCATCAGCTATGGCGCAGGCAGCGCCTTGTCCGCCAGTTCATTCGAAGCGGTGGGCATGCTCAAGCTGTATGCGATTTACGCACCACAAAATCTAGACAAGCTCAAAACCGGCGTGCGTGAAGAATTGACGCGTTTTGTGCAAGACGGCGTGACTGAGCAAGAGCTGCTGGACGCCAAAAAATCATTGCAAGAAGAACGCAAAATTGCCCGCGCCCAAGACCCGGCGCTGGCCGCCGGTCTGGTGGGGCAACTGGCCACGGGTCGCACCATGGCGTTCACCGAACAGATGGATGCACGCATCGAAAAAACCACGCTGACCGAGGTCAACGCCGCAGTGCGCAAGTACATTGACCCCGCTCTGTTCTTGCATGTGTATGCGGGCGACTACGCCGGTGCGGGCAAAAAGACGGCTGAACAACAGTCCGTTAAATAGATTCGGATGCGGGATTGCCGGTGGATGGATCGGCGATGGTTAACCCCATCGCCTGCGCTGCCAATTGGAGCTTTTTGTCAAAGCAAAGAAACACCATCTGTTTACCTAACTGCGCATGGGCCAGTCCGGCGGTAGCCAACTGCAAACTGTCATAGGCGCGCAAGCCCCATTGCAATGCCAGTTCACCCGCTTGTGTCAGCAGTGGCGCATCCAAACCCATGCGCGTCAACGCAGGCCATTCGGCATGTAAACGCTTTAAAGCCAATTTGCACTCTGTGGCCGAGACTTGATTCGTTCGCTCTTTCAAGCCGAATGCAGCGCACATTTCAACCCAAGTAATTTGACTGACCACACAATGACTGGCACGCATCACCTGTGCTCTTGTCCACTCGCTGTGGGTCTCGGCGGCATACAACTTCATGAGAGCCGAGGTGTCGCAAAACACAATCACCTCGGGCCCCGCGCGGCAATGACCAAGTCGCTCATACTTTGGGGGTCGGAACCGGTTTCAAAACGAAGCGGTTTGCCCAGCTTCAAAGGCAAAACCGCCTCTTGCGCGACCAAACCGGCACTCACTAAATTGGCCATGGCTTGATCATCAGACAATTTTTCAATCTCCCCGTTCCCTTTGACGGGACGCACCAACTCAGCAACGACTTTACGGTGTGAAGTAATTTCAACCCGCTCACCTCGCAGCATCAACGCGATAGCGTGCGATGGATTGGCTTTGAGTTCGCGAATCGAGACTTGCATAAACACTCCAAAATGTGACCACATTCTGGCATATTTTAAAAAATTGGTCACATAAAGCCGAAACGAGACAGTATTTTCAGTAGGATCGAAGCGCTATGCCCCATCGGTCCTGCTTGAGCGTCACAACCCATAGATTGATATGGCGAGACAATTCTTGGTCACGCTGATTCCTACGGGTGTACTCCACCACAAAGTGCACTTTGTTTGGTGTCACACAAACCGCTGTTCGTGACTCATATCGGGTCTGTCGCCACCCTGTGGCCAACAAATGGGAGAAAAAATCAAGAGGGTGCTGCCCTGCCTGATCCCAAATCAACGTTTCCCCACCTGAAAGCATCAGATGTGGAAAATGCAAGGCCTGATCCATTCGGTTGAGATCACACGCATTGAATGCATCGGTAAAAGCATCCAGAGCTTCTGAAGCAAGACGCACTTGTTCATGATGATCCGAGGACATGATTTGACCCTGCACGAATTGCAAAAAATCCATGAATTTCCCTCTCCATTACTGGCAGGTCATTCTGCCAAAAACGTATAAATTCCAGCGCTCAGTCCTGCTCTGAAAATCCCTGAAAGCATTGCTTGAGTTCATGCATCCAGTGGTGTTTTTGTTCTAGCTTGGCAAAGCTCGCCTCGATGCTATTGGCCGCCAGTTTGTAGGCGCTCTGCGCACCCAGATGCAAGGCGGCGAAAGTCTGCACGTAGTTGTCATTGAGGTAGCCGCCAAAGTAAGCCGGATCGTCGGAGTTGATCGTCACACACAGCCCAGCGTCCAACATCTGGCCCAGCGTGTGATCGCTCAGTTTGTCAAAGACACACAGCTTGAGATTCGACAAAGGGCACACCGTCAAAGGCGTTTGGTGTTGGGCCAAATAAGCCATCAATTCAGCATCGTGAATCGCCTGCACACCATGGTCGATGCGCTCGACTTGCAAGTCCTTGAGCGCGCTCCAGATATAGGCCGGTGGCCCCTCCTCGCCCGCATGGGCCACCACATGCAGATCCAACGCTCGGGCCTTGGCAAACACACGACTGAAATTTTCGGGTGGGTTGCCCACCTCGCTCGAGTCCAGCCCCACGCCAATGAAGTGCGCGCGCCAAGGCATTGCAGCCTCCAGGGTGGCCAGCGCATCGGCTTCGGGCAGATGGCGCAAAAAGCACAAAATCAAATCGGCGCTGATGTTCAATCGCTTCTGCGCGTCGCGGCAGGCGCGGCTCAGACCTTCCATCACGGCGGCCATCGGGACGCCACGCGCGGTATGCGTTTGCGGGTCAAAAAACAATTCGGCCCGCACCACATGATCAGCTGCAGCTTTTTGAAAATAAGCCCAAGCCATGTCGTAGAAGTCTTGCTCATGCAGCAACACGCTGGCGCCGGCGTAGTACAAGTCCAAAAAGCTTTGCAAATCGGTGAAGGCATAAGCTGCCCGCATCGCAGCCACATCGGCATAAGGCAAATGCACGCCATTGCGCTGGGCCAGGGCAAAGATCAGCTCCGGCTCGAGGGAGCCCTCGATGTGAATGTGCAACTCGGCCTTGGGCATGGCTTTGAGCAACGCATTGAGTCGATCAGGTGCGACCGCGTGAACTTTGAACATGTCATTCTCCCTTTAAGAATCTCTATATTACGCCCGGCAGGAAGCAAAAAGGCCGCCCGAAGGCAGCCTTTTGGAGACATTCGACAGCGGTGAAGCCGTCAAATCAGTGGCTTATTTGCCACCCGGGATCTTGCCTTCCACGCCTTTAACGTAGAACATGATGCCGCCCAGGAACTTGTCATCCGCCACAGCGTCCTTGGCCAGCACTTCTTTGCCATCTTGACCCAAGATCGGGCCTTTCCAAATGCTGAAGCTGCCGTCTTTCAAACCGGCTTTGACTTCGTCCAGTTTCTTCTTGGCATCTTCGGGCACGTCAGCGGCCACCGAAACCATGTCGATCGCGCCTTCTTTCACGCCCCACCAGCTCACGCTGGTAGCCCACTTGCCGGCAAGGGCTTCACCCACGGCTTTGATGTAGTAAGGCGCCCAGTTGATCACAGCCGAACCCAAGTGCGCCTTGGGGCCGTAAGCGGTCATGTCCGAGTCCCAACCGAAGGCACGCTTGCCCATTTTTTCGGCGGTCTGCAACACGGCAGGCGAGTCGGTGTTTTGCATCAAGACGTCAGCGCCGCCGTTGATCAAAGCGGTTGCCGCTTCTGTTTCTTTCGGTGGGTTAAACCACTCATTGACCCACACCACTTTGGTCTTAACTTTCGGATTCACCGATTGCGCGCCCATGGTGAAGCTGTTGATGTTGCGGATCACTTCAGGAATTGGCACAGAAGCCACCACACCCAAGGTGTTGGATTTGGTCATCTTGCCAGCGATCACGCCAGCCATGTAAGCGCCTTCGTAGGTGCGGCTGTCGTACGTGCGCAGGTTGTCAGCGGTTTTGTAACCGGTGGCATGTTCAAACTTCACGTCCTTGATGTCGGCGGCCACTTTGAGCATCGGCTCCATGTAACCGAAGGTGGTGCCAAAGATCAGCTTGTTGCCTTGGCCGGCCATGTCACGAAAGACACGCTCAGCGTCAGCGCTTTCTGGCACTTTCTCGACAAAGCTGGTGACGATCTTGTCGCCGAATTCTTTTTCTACCGCCTTGCGAGCGTTGTCGTGTGCGAAGGTCCAACCGCCATCGCCCACAGGGCCGACATAGGCAAACGCCACTTTCAAAGGCTCCACTTTGGCAGCAGGAGCTTCGGCTTTAGGCGCCTCTTCTTTTTTACCGCAGCCCAGCAAAGTCAGCGCAGCAGCAGCAGCCACAGCGGACAAAGCCACAGTTTTGAAAATCGAACGCTTGGTCAAGTCTGTCATGAAAATTCCTTTAAGAATGAACAGGGTGGCACACGAAAAAACAAGAAAATCGCAAAAACAAATATTATGAACCCGGATGAAAGGGTTTACCTAATGACGCCGGCATATTGATGCGAATCCAAGTCGGATTACGTGAAATCAATGCCAACACCACGATGGTAGCGACATACGGCAGGGCCGTGAGCAACTGGCTGGGCACATCGACCCCCGCGCCTTGCAAATGGAACTGCAGCATGGTGACGCCACCAAACAAGTAAGCACCCAGCAAAACCCGTGCCGGACGCCAGGTGGCAAAAGTGGTCAAGGCCAGGGCGATCCAGCCTTTGCCAGCCACCATGCCTTCGACCCACAGCGGCGTGTAAATGACCGAGATGTAAGCCCCCGCCAGGCCGCACAGCGCGCCGCCCAGCACCACGGCGGCCAAGCGAATGCGGCGCACGTTGTAACCTAAAGCATGGGCAGACTCAGGCGATTCACCCACAGAGCGCAGCACCAGACCGGTGCGTGTACGGTACAAAAACCAAATCAGTGCCAACGCGAAAGCCATGGCACCATAAACAAGCGGATGCTGACGAAACAAGGCCGGCCCGATCAGCGCAATGTCGCCCAACCAGGGCACTTCAAATTGCGCACGAGCCGGTAATTTTTCTTGCACATAGCCAATGCCAACAAAGGCAGAAAACCCCACGCCAAACAAACTCAGCGCTAAGCCGGTGGCGTATTGGTTGGTGCCCAGCCAAATGACCAGCAGACCAAACAGCCCCGCCATCACTGCCCCCACACCCATACCCGCTGCAAAACCGAGCACATCGCTGCCGGTGTGAACCACCGTGGCAAAGCCCGCGATGGCGGCGCACAGCATCATGCCCTCGGCCCCCAGATTCACAATGCCCGCTTTTTCATTGATGAGCAAACCCAATGCCGCCAGCGCCAAAACGGTACCCGCATTGAGCGTGGCGGCAATCAACAGTGCATAAGACTCCATTACGCCCCCTTGGCCAGCCAACGCAGGCGATACGCCACCAACGTGTCACACGCCAGCAAGCTGAACAACAACAATCCCTGGAACACGCCGGTGATGGACTTGGGCAGCCCCAGACGCGACTGCGCCAACTCACCGCCGATGTAGAACATGCTCATCAGCACGGCCGAAAACACCATGCCCACTGGATGCAAGCGCCCCACATAAGCCACGATGATGGCCGCAAAGCCATAGCCGGCAGGCACATAGGGGGTGAGTTGGCCAATCGGACCGGCCACCTCCAGCGCACCGGCCAGCCCGGCCGCACCGCCTGACACCAGCAGCGCCACCCACAAAGCTTTGCGCGAAGAAAAACCGGCATAGCGCGCCGCAGCGGGCGCCAAGCCACCGACTTGCTGCGCAAAGCCGGCACGGGTGCGAAACAAAAACACCCACATCACAGCCACACCGGCCAGCGCGAGCAGCAAGCCCACGCTGACGCGCGAGCCAGACATGAGGCGTGGAATTTGGGTCACGGCCGCAAAGGTTTTGCTCTGCGGAAAGTTATAGCCCGCTGGATCTTTCCAAGGGCCGTAGACCAAGTAGCTGAGCACCATGTCGGCCACATACACCAACATCAAGCTGACCAAAATTTCATTGGCATTGAAGCGGTCGCGCAGCAACGCCACCAAACCCGCCCAAGCCATGCCACCTAGCACTCCGGCCAGCACAATCGCCACCACGATCCAGCGCCCGGTCGTGGCATCAGCCAACAGCGCCACACCACCCGCGGCCACCGCGCCCATCACGAACTGACCTTCGGCGCCGATATTCCACACATTGGAGCGATAGCACACGCCCAAGCCCAATGCGATCACCAGCAGCGGCGTGGCTTTGACCATCAACTCGCCCAGGGCATAAGCCGACTTGACCGGCTCCCAAAAGAACATCTGCAAACCGCGCACCGGGTCTTTACCCAGCGCCATGAACAACGCCACGCCGACCAGCACGGTCAAGAACAAAGCCAGCAAGGGCGAAGCGGTGCTCCAAAATTTCGAGGCTTCGGGCCGCGCTTCAAGCTTGAGCATGACGGCCTTCCTTGGCAGAGGTGGGCCACAGGCCACTCATCCATTCGCCAATTTGCGCCACGGTGGCTTGGGCGCGGTCAATGGACGGTGAGAGTTCACCTTTGGCCATGACGTGCAAGCGATCTGAAATTTCAAACAACTCTTCCAACTCCTCGCTGACCACCAGGACCGCGCAACCGGCGTCGCGCAGCGCCAAAATCTCTCCCCGAATTTGCGCCGCCGCACCCACGTCCACACCCCAAGTCGGCTGGGAGACGATAAACAAACGGGGCCGCGCTTCGATCTCGCGCCCAACTATGAATTTTTGCAAATTGCCGCCCGACAGCGATTTGGCCGTGGCCTGCGGCCCTGCAGCTTTGACCTTGAAGCGCTCGATCACGCCCTGCGCTTGGCGCTGCAACTGCGGCATGTCGATCCAGCCACTACCATGCACCGACTCTTGGCGCGTGAGCAGCATGTTGTGCGCCAGGCTCAGGCTGGGCACAGCGCCACGGCCCAAGCGTTCTTCAGGCACAAAATGCAGACCCAAGCTGCGCCGCGCTTGCGGGCCCAGTTGCGCGGCCGATTGGCCTTGAATGTGAATCGCCGCCGCATCGGCTCGCGTGTCTTCGCCGGACAGCGCGTACATCAACTCACGCTGTCCGTTGCCCGATACGCCGGCAATGCCCACCACTTCGCCGGCACGAACCTGCATATTGAGATGCGACAAATCCATGCCAAACGGATCATCACTGGCCAAGCTCAGGTCGTTCACCGCCAGCACCACAGCGCCCGGTTGGCTTGCACGGTACTCCAGCGCAGGGGGCTCGGCCCCAATCATCAAGCGACTGAGCGAGGCGTTGGATTCTTCGCGCGGATCACACACACCGGTCACCCTTCCACCGCGCAGCACGGTGCAGGCGGTACACAGCTCGCGAATTTCGTGCAGCTTATGGCTGATGTAGAGCAAGCTGCAGCCTTCGCTCACCAGCTTTTTCAACACCACAAACAATTTCTCCACCGCCTGCGGCGTCAGCACCGAGGTCGGCTCGTCCAAAATCAGCAGTTGCGGCTGGGTCAGCAAAGCGCGGATGATTTCCACCCGCTGCATTTCGCCCACGCTGAGGGTGTGCACCGGGCGGGCCGGGTCGATGTCCAAACCATATTCAGCCGCCTTGGCTGTGATGCGCTGCGTCACCTCGGCCAGTTGCAGGCTTTTGTCCAAACCCAGCCAGACGTTTTCGGCCACGGTCAAAGTGTCAAACAGACTGAAATGCTGGAACACCATGCTGATGCCCAAAGCCCGCGCCTGCTGAGGATTACGGATGTGAACCGGCTGGCCTTTGTATTGCACCACACCCTCGTCGGGCTTGACTGCGCCATAGATGATTTTCATCAGCGTGGATTTACCCGCGCCGTTCTCACCCAAGACGGCATGGGCCTGACCGGGCATCAACGTCAGCGAGATGTCCTGATTCGCCACCACGCCCGGATAACGCTTGGTGATGCCTTGCAAAGACAAAAGGGGTGTGGTCATGTCAAATTCAAACTCTGGGGATGAGGCAATTGTGAAGCACTGATTTTGACCTGTTCGCGCAGCCATTTGGCAGCGGCAGAAGCATGGCTGCGCTCATGCCAAAGCTGGTAATAAACCATCTTCGGAAAATCAACCGGACAAGGCAGAAGGACCAGGCCATGGTGCGATTCAGTGCCTTGCAAAAACCTTTGGCAATACTGGCGGCCCGTGGTCAAAACAAGCAAGCTCGATGCCACCATGCGTGGCATCAAGCCAAAGTGGGCACAACGCGCAGTGATGTTACGTACCAGCGATAACCGATCCAGATGCTCGTCGATCACTCCGCGCCAACCGGGGTAGGCGGGGGTGGGGGCAATGTGCTCGCAGGCAAGCCAGTCTTCTTGCGTCCAGCCGCGACGCACCGCCGGGTGTTTTTGACTCACCAGGCACATGATCTCGTCCTCAAACAATTGTGCACGGTGCAGCTCTTGGCTGGGCTGGGCCCAGTTGCCAATTACCACATCAATGAGGCCCTGCCCCAGATCGGCCGCATATTGCACATGGCCTGACAAGGCATGAACCTCGACCCGACAACCCGGTGCCAAGGACTTGACTCGCGCCATGACGCTGGGCAGGAACAAAGGATCCAGGGTGTCACTGGCCGCGATGCGAAAGGTTTCGCATGCCAGCGCGGGTTCAAAATCACGGGTTGGAGAAAACAGGCCTTCAGCCGCTTGCAAGATTTGCGTGACCGGCCCCAACATCTGCAGACCCACATCGGTGGGCACCATGCCGGTGCCTGCGCGCACCAAAATCGGATCGCCTGTCAACTCGCGCAGGCGTTTGAGCGCCACAGACACGGCGGGCTGCTGTTGGCCCAGTCGCAAGGCGGTTTTGGAAACACTGCGTTCGATCAACAAGGTATGAAGGGTCCGAATAAGTTGAAGGTCGATCTTGTCGAAAAGATGCGGCTGCTTCATATTCATTTTCAGATAAGCGTTATGGCATCCGGCCCATGAGAAAACTCCGGGTTTGCCCTAGGATCATTCGACCCTGAGAACACATTAGCCATGTCAAAAACGCTCGTCTCCCCTCTGAAATCTGTTCCGCTTGCGACCAGTGCTTTGCGCTTCTGGCACGGCGGTCATGTGATGAATCTGAGCAATGTACCACCAGACCGAACTCTGCTGGACCTGCTGCGCGAAGACCTGCGCCTCACGGCCACCAAAGAAGGTTGTGCGGCAGGCGACTGCGGTGCCTGCACGGTGGTACTGGCCGAGACGATCGGCGGGGCGTTGCGCTACCGCGCAGTCAACAGCTGCATCAAACCAGCGCATGCGATCGACGGCATGGCGCTGTGGACTGCCGCCGACCTGACACGGCCCAATGGCGAACTGCACCCGGTGCAAGCCAGCCTGTTAGAACACCACGGCTCGCAATGCGGGTTTTGCACCCCCGGTTTTGTCATGAGCCTTTTTGCCCTGTACCAGCGCAGCGTGGCCCAGGGCCTCAAAGTTGACACCCACGCCGCACAACAAGCCGTGTCAGGCAACTTGTGCCGTTGCACCGGTTACCGTCCCATCGTGCAAGCCGCCTGCCAGATGCAGCGCCAGCCAGCACACGCGGTAAATGAAGCGCCCATTGTGTCGGCCCTGCAAGCACTTGCGGCCACAACGCGCACCAACCCAGACTACCTGTTGCCCACCAACTTAGCGGCCTTGCTGCAAGCGCGTGCCCAGCACCCCCAGGCCCAATTGATCGCCGGCGCCACCGATGCCGGGCTGTGGCTCACTCAGGGTCTGCGCCGCATGCCGAAGATCATCGACCTGTCACGCGTGGCCGAGCTGCGGCGTGTCGAGCACTACCCACACCACATCGCCATCGGCGCGGCGGTGAATCTGCAAGACGCCTTTGAAGCCCTGGCCCGTGACCGCCCCGTGATCTCCCCTTTTGGCGAACGCTTTGCAGGCTGGCCCGTGCGCCAATCGGGCACGATGGGCGGCAATGTCGCCAATGGCTCGCCCATCGGCGACAGCATGCCGCTGCTGATCGCGCTGGGTGCACAGGTAGTGCTGATGGCTTGGCGAAAAAGCCGAGGCGTTGCCCACATCGTGCACCGCCATGTGCCGCTAGACCGGTTCTACACCGGCTATCGACAAAGCCTGTTGGCGGCAGACGAAGTGCTGTGCTGGATCGTGGTGCCTCGCCCCAAGTCAGGCGAGTGGCTGGGCGCTTACAAAGTCTCCAAGCGCATGGAAGACGACATCTCTGCTGTGTGTCTGGCGGTGCAGTTGCACGTGGATAAAGGACGCATCACCTTCGCACGCATCGGCGCAGGCGGTGTGGCCGCCACGCCTGCACGCGCGGTGCAGACCGAAGCCGCTTTGGTCGGCCAACCGTGGAACGAAGTCACCTTGCTGCGTGCCCAAGCCGCTGTGGCACAAGAATTTTCACCGCTCAACGATTTGCGCGCCAGCGCCCACTATCGCCGCCAACTGCTGGGCCAATTGCTGCAACGCGCATGGCTGGAGAGCACGGGCCACAGCGGCGTGCGGCTGGAGGACCTCGCATGAAAACCACCGCCCACACCACCGATGACAGCCGTCCCCGCTTTCACGAAAGCGCACATGCTCAAGTACAAGGTCGCGCCACCTACATCGATGACATGCCATTGATCGAAGGCACGCTGCACGCCGCCCCCTTGATGAGCCCCAAGGCCAACGCCCAATTGCTGAGTCTTGATTTAGCGTCTGTACTGGCGGCCCCCGGGGTCATCGGGGTGGTGACAGCGACTGACATTCCCGGCGACTCCCTGCTGGCCACCTTTGTGCACGATGAACTGATTTTTGCGGGCCCGCAACTCATGCATGTAGGCCAGGTCATGGGCCTGGTGGTGGGCCATAGCCACACACAGGCCCGGCAAGCGGCAAGCCAGATGCAACTGCAAGCCCGCAGCGAAACGCCCTTGCTGCATGCCCGTGAGGCCCTTCAAGCGGGCAGCTTTGTACTGCCCAAAGTCAACGTGCAGCGCGGCGACGCCCCACGGGCCATGGCCAGCGCAGCGCACCGTCTGCAAGGCTCGCTGGAAGTTGGTGGGCAGGAACACTTTTACCTGGAAAGTCAGATCGCTTATGCCATCCCGCAAGAAAACAATCACTGGCTGATCCACAGTGGCACCCAGCATCCCGGCGAGGTGCAGCACTGGGTGGCGCATGCGCTGCACATCCCCCTGTCGCAAGTACGCGTGGTGTGCCGCCGCATGGGCGGGGGCTTTGGCGGCAAAGAAACCCAGGCCGGGCACCTGGCCGTTTGGGCGGCGCTGGCGGCGCACAAGTTCGGGCGTCCCGTCAAAATGCGACTCGACCGTGGCGACGACATTTTGATCACGGGCAAGCGCCACCCTTTCAGTCACGATTGGCAGTTGGGCTTTGACGCACAAGGCCGCGTGCAGGGCTTCGCTTCCGTGCAACTGGTCCACTGCGGCCACAGCGCCGACCTGAGCGGCCCGGTGGCCGATCGGGCCATCTTCCATACCGACAACGCCTATTACCTGAACGACCTGAGCATCACCTCGCACCGCTGCAAAACCCATACCCAGAGCCATACGGCTTTTCGCGGCTTTGGCGGGCCGCAGGGTGTGCTGCTGATCGAAACCATCATGGGCGACATCGCCAGGCACCTGGACTTGGACGCGCTCGATGTGCGCCTCGCCAATCTGTATGGCGTGGGCGAGCGCGATTCCACGCCCTACGGCATGAAGGTGGAAGACAACATCTTGCAACCGCTGTTGCAGCAACTGGCCAACGACTGTGACTACCGTGCCCGCCGCCAAAGCCTGCGCGAATGGAACAAGACGCACAGTGTTTTGAAAAAAGGCCTGGCCCTCACGCCAGTCAAGTTCGGTATCAGTTTCACCGCGACACAATTTAACCAGGCCGGTGCGGTGGTCTCGGTTTATACCGATGGCAGCGTGCGCGTGAACCACGGCGGCACTGAAATGGGCCAGGGCCTGCACACCAAGGTCTGCAGCCTGGTGGCCCAGGTGCTGGGCCTGCCCGCAGCCCAAGTGCATGCCAGCGCCAGCGACACGGATCAGGTGGCCAATGCCAGCGCCACAGCGGCCTCCAGCGGCACCGACCTGAATGGCCGAGCCGCAGAAATTGCAGCACTGCAAGTGCGGCGCAACATCGCCACTTGCATCGCTCAAGCCGACGGCTGCAACGCCGATGCGGTGGTTTTCCGCCAAGGCCAAGTTACCAGTCCAGTGCGCCAGCGCAGCTTTACCGAAGCCGTGCAATACGCCTATGGCCAGCGCGTACAACTGTGGAGTGATGGTTTTTATGCCACACCCAAAATCCACTATGACCGCACTACGCTCACCGGTCGACCCTTTCATTACTTCGCCTATGGCGCAGCGTGCAGCGAAGTGGCCATCGACACGCTCACAGGGGAATACCGCCTGCTGCGCACGGACATTCTGCATGACGTGGGGCATTCGCTGCACACCGAAATTGACATAGGCCAGATCGAAGGCGGCTTTGCGCAAGGTCTGGGCTGGCTCACCACCGAAGAGCTGGTTTGGAATGCCAAGGGTGAACTGCTCACCAAGGGCGCCAGCACCTACAAGATCCCCACCGCGGCAGACATGCCACCTCAATTGAAGATCAAACTCTGGGACGAGCCCAACCGCGAAGACAACGTGGGCGGCAGCAAAGCCGTGGGTGAACCGCCCTTCATGCTGGCCATCAGTGTGTATGAAGCGCTGCGCGATGCCATCGCTGCAACCCGACCGGGTAAGACACCGATTCAACTGAACACCCCCGCCACGCCCGAACGCGTGCTTGGCGCTATCCTTGCACCATGAATTTTTCTCGTCTTCCCGAATGGACTGATCTGAAAGGCTGGCGCGCTGGCCTGCTGTGGTTCCCCCAATCCGAGCACGCCCTGGCCCAGCATGAGCAAGATGGCCTGCTGGTCACCGGTCGTAGCGCCGACGGAGTGGTACGCATTGTGGCGACAGGCCCCTTTGCCACGCTCAGCGCCCAATACCCCGATCTGCCCACTACGCACTGGCCCGGCCTGTGCATCGCACCCGGCTTTGTCGATTTGCACATCCACTACCCGCAAACCGACGTGATTGGTTCACCGGCCGATGGCTTGCTGCCCTGGCTGGAGCATTACACCTTTCCGCACGAAAAGCATTTTTCACAGCCCGCCTACGCGCACGAAGTAACTGCGTTTTTTCTGGACGAGTTGATGCGCCACGGTGTGACCACCGCGCTGTGCTTTGCCACTGCGCACCCTGAATCGGTCGACGTGTTCATGATTGAAGCGCAAAAACGCCGCCTGCGCATGATCACCGGCAAAGTGCTGCAAGACCGCCACAGCCCTGACGGTCTGCGCGACACCGACACGGCTTTGAGCCTGCGCCAGACCGAAGACTTGATTCGGCGCTGGCACGGCGTGGACCGCTTGGGATACGCCATCACCCCCCGCTTTGCGCCCACCAGCACGCCAGCGCAACTGCATGGTGCGGGCGAGATCGCGCAGCAGTTTCCCGATGTGTGGATTCAGTCCCACGTGGCCGAGAACTTGGATGAAATCCGCTGGGTGCATGAACTGTTTCCCCAAGCGCGCAGCTACCTCGACGTGTACGACCGCGCCGGCCTGCTGCGTCAACGCGCCGTGTACGCACACTGCATTTACCTGGACGATACCGACCGCAAACGCATGGCCGAGGTCGGCGCCACGGCCGCCGTCAGCCCCACCAGTAACCTGTTCTTGGGCAGTGGTTTTTTTGACTTCACAGCATCAGATGCGGCTGGCCTGCGCTACGGGCTGGCCAGCGACGTGGGCGGGGGCACCAGCTTTAGCCCCTTTCACACCATGCACGCGGCCTACACCGTGGCCCGCCAATCGGTCGGCAGTGCAGGCCTCAGCCTGGCGCCTGAACACCTGTGGTGGCAACACACCGCAGGCGCAGCACAAGCACTGGACCTGGCCGGGAAAGTCGGCAACCTCTTGCCCGGTTGCGAAGCCGACTTTGTGGTGCTCAACCCGAAGACGACGCCCTTGCTGGCGCGGCGCACCGCACAAACCGAAACGCTGGCCGAATGGCTGTTCGCCCTGATCGTGCTGGGCGATGATCGATTAATTGAGCACACACTCGTTCAAGGCGAGATCGTGCCAAGACAGGCCCCTGCAATTTCATGAACTCGCTGTCAGGTATCGACCCCGGAGCCGAACAACGTCACGACGTGCGGGCGCGCATCGCACAGATGCAACAAAGCATGCACAGTGCCAGTCTGGGTTTTCGCGCCCCACCCCCTGAACCCACCACCTGCTGTGGCCGCGGCTGCAATGGCTGCGTGTGGGAAGGCTACGAAGCAGCGCTGGACTGGTGGTTTGAAGAGGTACAGGCGAAGGCGGAGGGGTTGCGAGGTATAGTTCAAGCCACCTTGTTCGCCTCCACTGCACTTGGGACTTGCGCCATGAAAATCACTGTTGAAACCACCGTCCACGCACCCATCGCCGCCGTCTGGGATGCCTACACCCGGCCCGAAGACATCGTGCAATGGAACGCGGCCTCAGACGACTGGCACACCACCCAAGCATCCGTCGAATTGCGCGAAGGGGGCACGTTTTCTTCACGCATGGAAGCCAAGGACGGCAGCTTTGGCTTTGAGTTTTCAGGCACTTACACCAAGATCGTTCCGCATGAATGCTTGGAATACGCTTTTGGCGAGCGTGCAGCGGTGGTCCTTTTCAAATCGGTCGCCGATGGTGTCACCGTTCAGATCACATTCGATGCCGAAACTGAACACCCGAAAGAGCAGCAGCGTGATGGCTGGCAAGCCATCTTGAATCGCTTTGCAGGGCACGTCGAAGCCAAGCTGTAAGCGCCAATCCCATCAAGGGCGGCTGACGATGCGGCGTCTGACAGGCCTACACCGTAGCAAAAGGATTGAAGACCTTGAATCCCAGCGCCTCAAAGTCAGCGACGTTTCTGCTGACGACAGTCAGTCCATGCACTTTTGCAGTCGCGGCGATCATTGCGTCCTCGTAAAGCGTATCCGACTTTTTATGCATCAGCCGCGCCCATGCCCTGAAGGTTGCAGCATCCATGGGCAAAACGTTGTAAGACCCGGCCACCAAATCCAGCCACGCTTCAATTTCAGCGGCTTTTGATACATCTTGTTCTCGGGTCAATTCAATGCCGGCCTGAATCTCGGCCAGCGTCAGCGCCGACAAAAAAAGTTGTGCGTCGTCAATTGAATCCAACCAAGCGACGACCGCGCCGTGGGGTCGCGGTTTGCGCAATTCAGAAACCACATTCGTGTCAAGCAAGTATCGGCTTGTCAAAGCATCGGCTCCACTTTACGGCGCTTGGCGCCCCCGCGCGCTGGCAGGACCAAGTCGGCACGGGCTTGATCAGAAAGCAGTAGTTGCTTCAAAGACGGGCGTGCAGCAGACTGTAATCTCCGCCACTCCATCGCCGGCACCAAGACGGCAGCTTCCGCGCCGCGCCGGGTAACCATCTGTGGCCCCTCCAGAAGGCAGGCATCTAAAAATTCGCTAAAACGTGCTTTCGCATCTTGTACTGGCCACATATTCATTTCAATCCTAACTAGTCATTTGACTAGTCTGACAGTGTTTAACCGGACTGTCAAATGTTTGTCCCATCGCTTGCCCCATCAGGCCAGCACCTTGGTGTTTGAGGTCATACAGAACTCAGGCAATAGACAAGGCCGCCTTGATTTGCGCGGCAGCTGCGGGCCGCACCCAACGCGCCAGTTCTTGGCCGTCTTGCAACAACACCAAGGTCGGCCAGATCTTGACGCGGAACGAACGGCCGAGCGCCCGTCCACTGCCATCTTCAATTTTCAGATGCCGCCACTGGGGGTACAGTGCCAAAACTTCGGCTACGACCGATTGGGCCGCGCGGCAGTGACCACACCAGCCGGTGCCAAACTCCAACAAAGTCAGGCCCGGCAAGGCGTCCACTTCGGCCCGCAAAGGGGCTTCGATTTCACTGAGGTAGGAAGTTGATGTGGGCATGTGCGGGAGGATAGCGGGTTCGCATCATCACATGGTAGTTCAACAGCCCGGGCCAGTTAAAGCAGGCCAGTGCCGCTCACCAGACTCAAGCTTCGGCCAAGTCCCGCAAGGCTTGGGGATTGAGCAACGACAGCACCCGCCCACCGCCGCTGATCAAGTTCAACTCACGCAAATGGCGCAGCACACGCGAGAAGGTTTCAGGGGCAATGCCCAATTGCGCGGCGATCAAGCGCTTGCGCTCATGTAGAGTGACGGCCAAGGCGCCCACGTTATCAACGGGTTCGGCGTGACGCAGCAGCCATTCGGCACAGCGGGCATCGGCGTCCTTGGCCAAGCGGCTGACCGCCACTTCGGTTTGTTGGCGCTGTGAACGGGCCAAATCAAACAACAAAGACTCGGCAGGCTCGCTCACCCCTTGGGCACTGGCGCGAAACTCGGGCGCGGCCACCCATTGCAACTGGGCCTCGGTTTCGCAGATCGCGTCCACCACATGCGGCAGATTGAGCAAGGAGGCTGCTGCCTCTAGCCAGCAAGGCCCTTCGACCACACCCAATTGATGCCGCATCAGCCCCTGCTCAACCACGCCTAAGGTGATGCGCCCACTGAGCACATGCAGGGCATGCGTTGCCAGTTGCCCGCGACGAACGAGGACAGTTCCCGGTGCGGTGTGGGTCGCCAAAGTAGCCACGTCGGTGTAAGAAGCAAGCGTCATGGGGGGAATGTGCCAGACCTTAACGGGTATGGCATTGATACACGTCAAACCCTGGGTTCAACGCACCACCCAGCGTGGCAATTGGAGCCGATTCAGCCGCTGCTTCAGACTTGAAGCGTAAATGCCTCGTGGACCGCCGACTGCACGCCGCCGCCCAACACCGCGCCACCACCGGCCACATAAACCCAATCGCCAATGGTCACCGCACCCACCGCATGGCGTGGTGTGGGCATGGCCGCATGCGACTGCCAAGTGTCTTGGCTGGGATCGTAACTTTCCATCTGGCCAAACACAGTTTGCTGCCCCGGTTTGTTGATGATGCCGCCCTCGCCGCCCATGGCAAAAAAGCGCTCGCGGTAAATCACCATACCGTGGCCCGAGCGGGCCGTGGGCATGGGCGCACGCAGCTCCCAGGTATCTCGCTCAGGCAAGTACACATGGTGCAAAGCCGTGTTGTATTCAAAGGTATTGAAGCGCCCGCCCACCACATGGATCCGGTTTTGATAGGCCACGCAACCCACATGGTCGCGCGCCCCGGGCAGTGCTTTGCGTCTGCTCCAGCTGTCGCTTTGCGGGTCGTACACCTCATGCCAACCCACGCTGGCGCGCTCTTCGGTGGGTGCGGAGGCCGCCCCGCCGATCAAATGCACCTTGCCTCCCAAGGCCACGGCAGCGGCCGCCCCACGGGGTCGGGGCATAGGGGCGACAGCTTGCCACTGGTTGCGACTCACGTCGTACACATAAGCGTTGGCATCGGGATTGCGGTTTTGGTGAACTACTCGGAGCTAAAGCACCGAGCTTCCAATGACTGTTTGGTAGTCACCTTCTTTTTTGACAAACAACCCGTAGCATTGACTGCTTTCGCAGCCAGCGTCTTACGTGGGTTAGCGTTTGCCCTTGGTTGAAGCACATTTTTAC
>CANGDZ010000062.1 GCA_947452785.1 Comamonadaceae bacterium
CAAGTCGGCACGATTACACGCATCAATCAGCGAACAGCTTCTGTTGAATGCGACGGCGGCTCAGGTTGGCGTGTCCCGTTTGCAATGTTGAGCCACGTGATGGACATTTGACGGCAAGGCACCATCAAGTCAAGAACGGTACAAGGCGGCCGCTTACGCAAGTTCCACAAGCAGCCGGTGACAAATTCGGCAGCAACGCCATATTGACCGAAAATAAAAGCCCGAACCGTTGCCAGTCCGGGCTTTTTTGGGGTCGCTAACGGCGCTTATTTCTTGGCAGGCGGCAAGTCCGTACAGCTTCCATGCGCCACTTCTGCCGCCATGCCAATGCTTTCGCCCAGCGTGGGGTGGGGGTGGATGGTTTTGCCGATGTCCACCGCGTCTGCGCCCATTTCGATCGCCAAGGCAATCTCGCCAATCATGTCGCCCGCGTGCGTACCGACCATGCCGCCGCCCAGAATTTTGCCGTGGCCGTGGGCCTCGGGGGAATCATCAAACAGCAGCTTGGTCACGCCTTCGTCGCGGCCGTTGGCGATGGCGCGGCCTGATGCGGTCCAAGGGAAAAGGCCTTTTTTGACCTTGATGCCTTGCGCTTTGGCTTGGTCTTCGGTCAGGCCCACCCATGCCACTTCGGGGTCGGTATAGGCCACGCTTGGGATGACGCGGGCATTGAATGCCGCGGCTGCCAGTTCTTTGTTGCCTTGTTGTTCGCCCGCAATCACTTCGGCTGCCACATGCGCTTCGTGCACCGCCTTGTGCGCCAACATGGGCTGGCCCACGATGTCGCCTATGGCGAAGATGTGCGGCACGTTGGTGCGCATCTGGATGTCAACGTTAATGAAGCCGCGGTCCGTCACAGCCACGCCCGCTTTTTCAGCAGCCAGCTTATTGCCATTGGGCGTGCGACCCACGGCTTGCAACACCAAGTCATAAACTTGCGGTGCGGGGGCGGTGCCACCCTCTTCTGCGGATGCAAAGGTAACTTCAATGCCTTCGGGCAAGGCGCGTGCGCCTACCGTCTTGGTTTTGAGCATGATGTTGTCAAAGCGCTTGGCGTTCATCTTTTGCCAAACTTTGACCAAGTCGCGGTCAGCGCCTTGCATGAGGCCGTCCATCATTTCAACCACGTCCAAGCGTGCGCCCAGCGTGCTGTAAACAGTGCCCATTTCCAGGCCGATGATGCCGCCGCCCAAAATCAGCATGCGCTTGGGCACTTCTTTGAGTTCCAAGGCACCGGTGCTGTCCACCACGCGGGGGTCATTGGGCATGAACGGCAAACGCACGGCTTGTGAGCCGGCGGCGATGATGGCGTTCTTGAACGCGATCACTTTTTTGCTGCCGGTTTGCTCTTGCGCAGTGCCGCTGGTCTCAGAAACTTCGAGGTGGTTAGCCCCGACGAACTGGCCCAAGCCGCGCACGGTGGTGACCTTGCGCATCTTGGCCATCGCGGCCAAGCCTCCTGTCAACTTACCGATGACTTTTTCTTTGTGGCCGCGCAGCTTGTCGATGTTGACCACCGGTGCGCCAAAGTCCACGCCCAGATCGGCCATGTGGGCCACTTCGTCCATCACCGACGCCACGTGCAGCAAGGCTTTTGAAGGAATACAACCCACGTTCAAGCACACGCCGCCCAAAGTGGCGTAGCGCTCAACGATGACGACCTTCAGGCCCAGATCGGCCGCACGAAACGCTGCCGAGTAGCCACCGGGCCCGCCGCCGAGAACGAGCACATCGCACTCGATATCGGCCGAGCCGCCGAAAGACGAGGCTGTGGGCGCGGGGGCCGCGCTTACGTTTGCCGCAGGTGCGGGCGTTGCAGAAGCAGGTGCGGCGGCGGGCGCCGAGGCCGCCTCAGCGACCTCGCCTTCCAACACCAAAACCACCGAACCTTGCTTGACCTTGTCACCCAGCTTGACTTTCAATTCTTTCACCACGCCGACATGTGACGACGGAATTTCCATCGACGCTTTGTCAGACTCCACGGTGATGAGCGATTGCTCAGCTTTGACGGTGTCGCCGGGTTTAACCAGCAACTCAATCACAGCCACTTCGTCGAAGTCGCCGATGTCTGGAACTTGGATATCAATCAATGCCATATCTGTTCCTTCGTCTTAGAGCAATACACGACGGAAGTCGCTGAGGATTTGACCCAGGAACGCATTGAAGCGTGCCGCTGCAGCGCCGTCGATGACGCGGTGGTCCCACGTCAAACTCAACGGCAACATCAGGCGCGGCACAAATTGCTTGCCGTCCCACACCGGCTCCATGGTGCTCTTGCAAACACCGAGGATGGCCACTTCGGGCGCGTTGATGATGGGCGTGAAGTACTTGCCACCAATACCGCCGAGGCTGGAGATGGTGAAGGTGGCACCAGACATTTCTGCCGGGCCCAACTTGCCATCACGGGCTTTCTTGGCCAATTCGCCCATTTCTTGGCTGATTTGCAGCACGCCTTTTTTGTCGCAATCGCGAATCACCGGCACCATCAACCCATTGGGCGTGTCAGCGGCAAAGCCGATGTGCCAGTAGTTTTTGTAGACCAGTGCATCGCCGTCGAGGGAGCTATTGAACTCGGGGTATTTCTTGAGCGCGGCCACGCAGGCCTTGATCAAGAACGCCAGCATGGTGACTTTGATGCCTGACTTTTCGTTCTCTTTGTTGGTCGATACGCGGAAGGCTTCGAGGTCCGTGATGTCGGCGTCGTCATGGTTGGTGACGGCCGGAATCATGATCGCATTGCGCAGCAAGTTAGCGCCACTGATTTTCTTGATACGGCCCATCTCCTTGCGCTCGATGGGGCCGAACTTGGCGAAGTCGACTTTGGGCCATGGGATCAGGCCCAAAGCTGCGCCATCACCGCCCGAAGCTGCAGGGGCTTTGGCTGCTTGCGCCTTGGTTTGGGTGGCTCCGGCCATGACGGCCTTGGTGAAGGTTTGCACATCGCCTTGGGTGATCCGGCCTTTGGGGCCCTGACCTTTGACTTCTTCCAGCGGCACGCCGAGTTCACGCGCGAACTTGCGCACCGAAGGTGAAGCATGCGGCAAGCCCAATGTGGGCGCACCCGGTGCATGTGCAGGTGCAGCTACAGCAGCGACAGCAGTCGTCGCGATTGCCGCGGGAGCGGCCACAGCGACGGAAGAAGCCGCAGCGGGCGTGCTTACGGTTGCGACAAGGGGTGACGCGGCAGTCACCACAGAACCTTCCAAAATCGCCAACAAGTCACCGATGTTGACTGTGTCGCCCACTTTGACTTTCAGTTCTTTGAGCACGCCGGCGTGTGAAGATGGAATTTCCATCGATGCTTTGTCTGACTCCACCGTGATCAGCGATTGTTCGACCTTGATGGTGTCGCCAGGCTTGACGAAAACTTCAATGACAGCCACGTCTTTGAAGTCGCCAATGTCAGGCACATGCACTTCGACCGGGCCTGCCGCAACCGCAGTTACAGGGGCCGCAGCCACAGCGGCTGGCGCAGCCACGGCTGCCGTGGCCTTTGCCGCAGCAGGCGCAGTGGTTGCACCTGCGGCTTCCACCACCAGCACGATCGTTCCTTGCTTGACCTTGTCGCCCAGCACCACGCGCATTTCTTTGACCACGCCCGCTGTGCTCGACGGGATTTCCATCGAGGCTTTATCGGACTCCACCGTGATCAGCGATTGCTCAGCTTTCACGGTGTCGCCCACTTTGACCATCAACTCAATGACGGTCACTTCATCGAAATCCCCGATGTCCGGGACTTGTACTTCTACCAATGCCATAGGTGTCTCCCGGATTTATGCGTACAGCGGGTTGATCTTGTCGACTTTGATGCCGTACTTCTTGATGGCCTCAGCCACCTTCGTTGCAGGCAACATACCGTCTTCACTCAGCGCCTTGAGCGCGGCCACCACGATGTAGTGGCGGTTGACCTCAAAGTGTTCACGCAGCTTGCTGCGGAAGTCCGAACGACCGAAGCCGTCAGTGCCCAACACTTTGTAGGTACGACCTTTGGGAATGAACGGACGAATCTGCTCGGCGTACGCTTTCATGTAGTCGGTGGAAGCCACCACGGGACCACTGTGCTTGTCTAGTTGTTGGCCCACGAAGGAGACGCGTGGTTTTTCCAAAGGATGCAGCAAATTAAAGCGTTCGGCGTCTTGACCGTCGCGGGTCAGTTCGTTGAAACTTGGGCAGCTCCAGACATCCGCCTGAATGCCCCAGTCGGTGGCCAGCAAGGTTTGCGCTGCAATGGATTCGCGCAAGATGGTGCCAGAGCCCAACAGTTGAACGCGCTTTTCTCCGGCCGCACCGGGCTTGCAAAGATACATGCCTTTGATGATCTGCTCTTCCGTGCCAGGCGTGAGGCCAGGCATGGGGTAGTTTTCATTCAACAAAGTGATGTAGTAGTAGACATTGTCTTGCTTTTCCACCATACGCTTCAAACCGTGGTGCAAGATGACACCCACTTCATGCGCGAAGGTTGGGTCATACGACACGCAGTTGGGGATGGTGTTGGCCATGATGTGGCTGTGACCGTCTTCGTGCTGAAGGCCTTCGCCGTTCAACGTGGTGCGACCCGATGTGCCGCCGAGCAAAAACCCCCGCGCTTGCATGTCGCCTGCGGCCCAAGCCAAGTCGCCAATGCGCTGGAAGCCGAACATCGAGTAGTACACATAGAACGGCACCATGATGCGGTTGCTGGTGCTGTAGCTGGTGGCTGCGGCGATCCAGCTGGACATACCGCCGGCTTCGTTGATGCCTTCTTGCAGGATTTGACCGGCTTTGTCTTCTTTGTAGTACATGACCTGGTCTTTGTCGACCGGGGTGTACTGCTGACCTGCAGGGTTGTAAATACCGATCTGACGGAACAGACCTTCCATACCGAAGGTACGGGCCTCGTCCACCAAAATCGGTACCACGCGCGGGCCCAGGGCCTGGTCGCGCAGCAACTGGGTCAAGAAACGCACATAAGCTTGGGTGGTCGAGATTTCGCGGCCTTCGGCCGTAGGCTCTATCACGGCCTTGAAGGTTTCCAAAGAAGGCACCGTAAAGTGTTCTTCGGCCTTGGTACGGCGATGTGGCAAGTAGCCACCCAGCGCTTTGCGGCGCTCGTGCAGGTAACGCATTTCTGGCGTGTCGTCTGCCGGCTTGTAGAAAGGAATTTTCGCCAGTTCACTGTCAGGAATCGGCAAATTGAAGCGGTCGCGGAAGGTCTTGATGTCTTCGTCTGTCAGCTTCTTGGTTTGGTGAACCGTGTTTTTGCCTTCACCCGATTTGCCCATGCCAAAACCCTTCACGGTTTTGATCAACAGCACAGTGGGTTGGCCTTTGTGGTTAACGGCTTGGTGGTAAGCGGCGTAGACCTTTTGCGGGTCATGACCACCCCGCTTCAAGTTCCAGATGTCGTCATCGCTCATGTGCGCCACCATCTCCAGTGTGCGCGGATCGCGGCCGAAGAAGTGTTTACGCACGTAAGCGCCGTCGTTCGCTTTGAAGGCTTGGTAGTCGCCGTCCAGGGTATCCATCATCAGCTTGCGCAGCGCGCCGTCTTTGTCACGGGCCAGCAAGCCGTCCCATTCGCTGCCCCACAAGAGCTTGATGACGTTCCATCCAGAGCCGCGGAACTCACCTTCGAGCTCTTGCACGATCTTGCCGTTGCCGCGCACCGGGCCATCCAGGCGTTGCAAATTGCAGTTGACGACAAAGATCAGGTTGTCCAGGTTTTCACGCGCGGCCAAACCGATGGCGCCCAAGGATTCCACTTCGTCCATCTCGCCGTCACCGCAGAACACCCAGACCTTGCGGTTTTCGGTGTTGGCAATGCCACGGGCGTGCAGGTACTTCAAAAAGCGCGCTTGGTAAATCGCCATCAACGGGCCCAAGCCCATGGACACAGTGGGGAACTGCCAGAACTCGGGCATGAGTTTGGGGTGGGGGTAGCTGGACAGGCCTTTGCCGTCCACTTCTTGGCGGAAGTTGAGCAACTGCTCTTCTGTCAAGCGGCCTTCCAAGTAAGCCCGGGCGTAAACGCCGGGGGACACGTGACCTTGAATATATAGACAATCACCGCCGTGGTTTTCGTTCTCAGCGTGCCAAAAGTGGTTAAAGCCCGCACCGAACATGTGCGCCAATGACGCAAAGGAGCCGATGTGACCACCCAAGTCGCCGCCGTCTTCGGGGTTATGGCGGTTGGCTTTGACCACCATCGCCATCGCGTTCCAGCGCATGTAGGCGCGCAGGCGCTCTTCAATTTCAATGTTGCCAGGGCAATGGGCCTCTTGGCTCGGCTCGATCGTGTTGACGTAGCCGGTGTTGGCCGAGAACGGCATGTCGATGCTGCTCTCACGGGCATGTTCGAGCAATTGCTCTAACAAGAAGTGCGCACGTTCGCCGCCCTCCTTTTCGATCACAGCGGACAGAGCGTCCATCCATTCACGGGTTTCTTGAACGTCTAGATCCAATCCCGGTTGATTTGAGGGTACGGCGGACATGGTTGTCTCCTTATGCTTTTAGCCGATGAAAAAATTTTTGTGCCCGAAGTTTCTCACAAATTCCAAATAATTTCAAATTATGCCTTGCGATTTTATATAGTGAAATATAAGGACGATAAGAAAACTAATCTCACCTCAATCTGTCAGGCCGATTTGCTCTCGCCTACACTCAGCATCATGACTTCAAGCTTGCCTTCAGGCAAAAAAATTCAGTTCAAACCTGTAGTTTTATGGCACCGGTGGTGGAAGCGCCAAGCACCGCACAGACAAGACCGCTTCGCCACGCTGGCCCCGGTCGCTGCAGTGCTTCTTTTTTTGGCGGCCATCGTTTCGTCATTTTGGTATTTGCGGGTTGAAGAAATCGACCGCGAGCAAGAAGCCGTCAAGCGCGACGTCGAATACGGCCAGCAGCGATTGCGCCTGCGCTTACTTGAGCGGCAAGAACAAATCATGCGCCTGGCGCGTGACATGTCGAACAAAGAATTGGACCGGGAGCAGTTCACGTCGCGGGCTGAGTCACTGGTCATGCAAAACCCAGAACTGCAAGCGTTGACCTGGATCGACAGCAAGCGACGCATCATGGCGAGTCAAACCGCCCCCAGCCTGCTGATTGGCCACCACTGGACAGTGGGCGAGACCTTGCCCATTGGCGAAACCGAGACCACCTACGGTTTGGCACGCGATTTAATGCAACCGGTCTATGCTCAAACCGATCTGAACAAAAACAAGGATGCGCCATCCAGCCAGCCGGTGCTGCAACTGCACACCCCATTGACCGATGACAACGGCCGCTTTGGTGGCGTACTGATGGGGGAGTACAGCATTGAGAGTTTGCTGCGCTACGGCGTACCCACCGAAATATTGGCCAAGTACGCCGTCGCGTTGCTCGACAGCGAGGGGCAGATGATCGCCGGCCAGTCGGTGCCCAAACGCACACAAATTTGGAACCTGCAAACCTGGACTGGGCGCGAAGAAAACGAGTACGAAGTGCCGGTTTCACCCGTGGGCAACGGTTTGATCTTGCGCGCACAAGCTTGGCGTACCTCCCAAGGGGTGGTGGGCAGCGGCTTGTTTTGGCTGGTTTGTACCCTGAGCGTGATGACCGCCTGGATGCTGATTGGCAACTGGCGTCATACCCGCCGCCGCATGCAAACCCAGCAAGCCTTGGTGGCTGAAACCAATTTTCGCCGGGCCATGGAAAACTCCATGCTCACCGGCATGCGCGCTTTGGACATGCATGGCCGAATCAGTTACGTGAATGCGGCTTTTTGCCAAATGACCGGGTGGAGCGAGGAAGAATTGGTGGGCACCACCGCGCCATTTGCATACTGGCCCGAAGATGATCGCGACCAGCTCATGTCTCGTTTGAACGAAGAGATCAGCGGTCACAGTATTCCTGGTGGTTTCCAGGTGCGCGTGAAACGCAAAGACAACAGTATTTTTGATGCACGCTTGTACGTCAGCCCCTTGATCGATGCGGTGGGCCTGCAAACCGGCTGGATGACGTCGATGACCGACATCACCGAACCCAACCGGATACGCGAACAATTGGCCGCCTCGCACGAGCGCTTCACCATCGTGCTCGAAGCCTTGGACGCGGCCGTATCCGTCGCACCGCTGGGTCGCTCTGAACTCCTGTTTGCCAACAAGCTGTACCGCCAATGGTTTGGCGCAGACACCGTGGGCCATTTGAGCTTGGTGGCCGAAGCCGGTGTGATCCAGATGAATCAAGTCTCGACCAACGAGGAAGATGTGGACGCCTTCGCCGGCTTGCCCACCGAGAGCTTGACTGTGGCACCTTCAGAGCGAGCCGAGTTGTTTATCCCGCTGCTGGGCAAATGGTTGGAAGTGCGTTCACGCTACATCAACTGGGCCGATGGCCGACTGGCTCAAATGGTGATTGCCACCGACATCACCGCCCGCCGCCAAGCCGAAGAACTCGCCTCCCAGCAAGCCGAACGCGCCCATACCGCCAGTCGCTTGATCACCATGGGCGAGATGGCGTCCAGCGTGGCACACGAATTGAACCAACCGCTGACCGCCATCAGCAACTACTGCAATGGCCTGGTCACGCGCATTCGCAACAAGAACATTGAAGAAAAAGACATGCTCTGGGCCTTGGAGAAAACCGCACACCAAGCCCAACGCGCCGGACAAATCATTCAACGCATTCGCTCCTTCGTAAAGCGCAGCGAGCCTAACCGCACATCGTCCGAAGTGCTGTCCATGGTGAACGAAGCCGTGGAGCTGGCAGAGATCGAACTGCGCCGCCGCAATGTACGGTTAACACACTATGTCGCGGCACGACTGCCTGCTCTTTGGGTGGACCCGATCTTGATCGAACAGGTCTTGGTTAATTTGATGAAAAACGCCGCTGAATCGATCGACAACGCGCAGCGACCCACGGGCAAAAGACAGGTTGAATTGCAGGTCTCGCCCAAAGAAATTGAAGGCCAAAACGTGGTGCATTTCTCGGTCACAGACTCCGGCAAAGGCCTGCCGCCTGAAGTGCTCGAGCACCTTTATGAGGCCTTTTTCTCTACCAAAGTAGAAGGCATGGGCATTGGCTTGAATTTGTGCCGCAGCATCGTTGAATCGCACCAAGGCCGAATCGCTGCAGAGAACCTCTACAATGCCGGCGAGGTAGAAGGTTGTTGCTTCTCGTTCTGGATTCCAGTGTCCGGTGCGCCAATTACACACATTGAAAAATCACCCGGGGTAACCGCATGAGTTTGATTCCGAAAAAAGGCACTGTCTATGTCGTTGATGATGACGAAGCGGTGCGCGATTCTTTGCAATGGTTGCTTGAAGGAAAAGACTACCGCGTACGCTGTTTCGATTCCGCCGAAACCTTCATCAGCCGCTACGACCCGCGGGAAGTGGCCTGCCTGATCGCCGACATCCGCATGGGCGGCATGACCGGCTTGGAATTGCAAGACCGCTTGATCGAACGCAAATCGCCTTTGCCCATTGTTTTCATCACCGGTCACGGCGACGTGCCCATGGCCGTGAACACCATGAAAAAAGGCGCCATGGATTTCATCCAAAAGCCTTTCAAAGAAGACGACTTGGTGAACTTGGTCGAGCGCATGCTGGACAACGCCCGCGAATCGTTTGCTGACCACCAGCAAGCGGCCAGCCGCGATGCCTTGATGTCCAAGTTGACCGGTCGTGAAGCCCAGGTGCTGGAGCGCATCGTCGCCGGTCGCCTGAACAAACAGATCGCTGACGATCTGGGCATCAGCATTAAAACCGTGGAAGCGCACCGCGCCAACATCATGGAAAAGCTCAACGCCAACACGGTGGCCGATCTGCTCAAAATTGCCTTGGGGCAAAACCCACCCAAGGCTTGAGCGCCCTGCCCGTCTTTGAAACGCCCGAGCCTGTGCCGGGCGTTTTGCTTTTTACCCTTCACACCCCACCATTCAGACATCCACCATGACCGCTCAACTCATCGACGGCAACGCTCTCTCAAAACAACTGCGCACCCAAGTCGCCGCGCGCGCGCAGGCCCTCAAGGCCAAAGGCGTCACGCCCGGTCTGGCGGTGGTATTGGTGGGCGAGAACCCGGCCAGCCAGGTCTATGTGCGCAACAAAGTCAAAGCCTGTGAAGACGCGGGCCTGCACTCGGTGCTGGAAAAGTACGATGCCAGCATGACCGAGGCCGAGCTGCTGGCCCGGGTTGAAGGACTGAACAACGACCCCGACATCCACGGCATCTTGGTGCAACTGCCCCTGCCTGAGCACATTGACGCGCAAAAGGTGATTGAAGCCATCAGCCCAGCCAAAGATGTGGACGGTTTTCACATCGCCAGCGCCGGCGCCTTGATGACCGGCATGCCCGGCTTTTGGCCTTGCACGCCTTATGGCTGCATGAAGATGCTGGAGAGCATTGGCTATGACCTCAAGGGCAAACACGCCGTGGTGATAGGCCGCAGCAACATCGTGGGCAAGCCCATGGCGCTGATGCTCTTGCAAAAGAACGCCACGGTGACGATCTGCCACAGCGCCACGCCCGACCTGAAAGCCATGACCTTGCAAGCCGACGTGATCGTAGCCGCCGTGGGCAAGCGCAATGTGCTGACCGCCGACATGGTCAAACCCGGCGCCGTGGTGCTGGACGTGGGCATGAACCGCAACGACGAGGGCAAGCTCTGCGGCGATGTGGACTTTGACGGCGTGAAAGAAGTCGCCAGCTACATCACGCCCGTGCCCGGCGGCGTCGGCCCGATGACCATCACCATGTTGTTGGTCAACACCCTTGAAGCCGCCGAAAGCGCCGCCAACTGAAGCTCCTTAATTCCCCTTTGGGAACGACTTCCATTTACGCCTGTGCGGCCTACCCCATGAACACCATGACCAATCCTTTGCTCGACTTTGCCGATTTGCCCTTGTTTGATGCCGTTGCGCCCGACCATGTCGAGGCGGCCGTTGACGCCTTGCTGGTGCAAGCCGAAACCGCGTTGGACGAGGTCACTCAAGACAGTTTTCCGGCTGAATGGCAAGCCATTGCGAAGGTGCTGGACGTGGCCACCGAACGCCTGGGCCGCTCCTGGGGCGCTGTGAGTCATTTGAATAGCGTGGCCGACAGCCCCGAGCTGCGCGCCGCCTACAACGCCGCCCTGCCCAAGGTCACCGAGTTCTGGACCCGCCTGGGCGCCGACGAGCGCCTTTATGCCAAGTACAAGGCCATAGCCACCGCGAGCTTGAGCCCCGCGCAGCAAAAAGCGCATCTCAACGCCATTCGCAACTTTGTCCTGGGTGGCGCGGAGTTGAACGGTACGGCCAAGGAGCGCTTTGCGCAGATTCAAGAGCGCCAAGCCGAAGTCGGCCAAAAATTCAGCGAAAACACCCTGGACGCCACCGACAGCTACGCACTGTTTGTGGGTGCCGAAGATCTGGTGGGCGTGCCCGAGGACGTGCAGCAAACCGCCCGCACTGCCGCCGAAAAAGACGGCCAAGTCGGCTACAAACTGACCCTGAAAATGCCGTGCTACTTGCCGGTGATGCAGTTTGCACAAAGCAGCGCCCTGCGCGAAAAGCTCTACCGCGCCTACGTGACCCGCGCCTCTGATCAGTCTGTCGGTGACGCGCAGCGCTTTGACAACACGGCCTTGATTCAAGAGATCCTGGCCCTGCGCCGCGAAGAAGCGCAGCTGCTGGGTTACGCCAATTTCGCCGAAGTGTCGCTGGTGCCCAAAATGGCCGAGTCGCCCGCCAAGGTGATCGACTTTTTGCGCGACCTGGCCGCGCGTGCCAAGCCCTTTGCGCAAAAAGATGTGGCCGACCTGAAGGCCTTCGCCGCCGAGCACCTCAGCCTAACGGATCCGCAGGCTTGGGACTGGCCCTACATTGGCGAGAAGCTCAAAGAAGCCCGCTACAGCTTCAGCGAGCAAGAGGTCAAACAGTATTTCACTGCGCCCAAGGTGCTGGCCGGTTTGTTCAAGATCATCGAGACCTTGTTTGAGGTCAGCATCCTGCCCGACACCGCGCCCATGTGGCACCCGGCGGTGCAGTTTTACCGCATCGAGCGCCAAGGCGCCTTGGTCGGCCAGTTTTACCTGGACCAGCCCGCTCGCAACGGCAAACGCGGCGGCGCTTGGATGGACGATGTACGCGCCCGCTGGCTGCGCCCGGACAACGGGAAACTGCAAACCCCCGTGGCGCATTTGGTGTGCAACTTTGCCGAAGGCGTGGATGGTAAACCCGCCCTGCTCACGCACGACGATGTGACCACCTTATTCCATGAGTTTGGCCACGGCTTGCACCACATGCTGACCCAGGTTAACGAACACGATGTCTCTGGCATCAGCGGCGTGGAATGGGATGCGGTGGAGCTGCCCAGCCAGTTCATGGAAAACTTTTGCTGGGAATGGGAAGTACTGCGCCACATGACCTCCCATGTGGACACCGGCCAGCCGCTACCACGCGCCCTGTTTGACAAAATGGTGGCCGCTAAAAACTACCAAAGCGGTTTGCAAACCCTGCGCCAGATCGAGTTTTCGCTGTTCGACATGCTGCTGCATTCAACCCATGACCCGGCGCAAGACTTCATGCCTTTGCTGCAAACGGTGCGCGCTGAAGTGGCTGTCTTGCCCTCGCCTGCGTTCAACCGCTCGGCGCACACCTTCAGCCACATCTTTGCCGGTGGCTACGCTGCCGGTTATTACAGCTACAAATGGGCCGAAGTGCTCAGCGCTGACGCCTACGCCGCGTTTGAAGAAACCATGCGCAGCGATGGCAGCCACGACATCGAGACTGGCCGCCGCTACAGAGAAGCGATTTTGGAAGCCGGCGGCAGCCGCACCGCACTTGAATCGTTCAAAGCCTTCAGAGGGCGCGAACCCAACCTTGATGCTTTATTAAGGCATCAGGGGATGAGTGCCTAACTAAGGGTTTCTTGAACTTAAAAAGTCAGCGTCTTCACGCCGCTGGCCGTCCCCAGCAAACAGACATGCGCTTTTTGGTGGGCAAATACGCCCACGGTCACCACGCCCGGCCATTGGCTGACCTGGGTTTCAAACGCCACGGGGTCGGTGATGTGCAAGCCGGTCACGTCCACGATGTGTTGGCCGTTGTCGGTCACCAACGGTTGGCCGTCTTTTTGGCGAATCTGGGCTACGCCTCCCATGGCCGCAAATTGCCGCATCACGCGCGCCGTGGCCATGGGGATGACTTCGACCGGTAGCGGAAACGCCCCCAAGGTTTTCACCAACTTGCTTTCGTCGGCAATGCACACAAACTGGCGCGACTGCGCGGCCACAATTTTCTCGCGCGTGAGCGCCGCCCCGCCGCCTTTGACCATATGGCCTTGGCCGTCAATTTCGTCCGCGCCGTCGATGTAGACCGACAACTCGGCCACCTCATTGCAGTCAAACACTGGGATGCCCAGAGCTTTCAAACGCTGGGTGGAGGCTTCGGAACTGGAGACCGCGCCTTTAATCTGATCTTTCATGCTGGCCAGCGCCTCGATGAATTTGTTGACCGTGGAGCCCGTGCCCACGCCCACAATCTCGCCGGGGACCACGTAATGCAGGGCCGCTTGGCCCACCAAAGCTTTGAGTTCGTCTTGTGTCATTTGAAATTCAAGGGTGCTAGAAAAGAGGCTGAAATGAAAGAGTTGGGGTCAGTAGCTGAGGTTTGCGACAATCCTAGGCATCGCACAACCTGCAAGCCCAAATTATCCAATGATTAACCTGTATCCCCTGGCCCGCCCTTTTTTATTTGGCATGGACCCCGAAGCTGCGCACGACTTGACCTTGAACGCTCTGGCCAAAACCCAAAACACGGTTTTGGACGCGCTGTACCGCCAGCCCTTTGTGCGCGACCCCATCAACTTGGCCGGTTTGCAGTTTCCTAACCGCGTGGGTTTGGCGGCAGGCTTGGACAAAAACGCGCGTTGTATTGACGGCCTGGGTGCCATGGGCTTTGGCTTTGTTGAAGTCGGCACCGTCACGCCCAAAGCCCAGCCGGGCAATGACAAGCCGCGCATGTTCCGACTGCCGAAGGCTCAGGCCTTGATCAACCGCCTGGGTTTCAACAACGAGGGCTTGGACGCCTTTGTGGCCCATGTGCAGCAAGCCCGATTTCGCCAGCAGGGCCGTTTGCTGGGCTTGAACATCGGTAAAAATGCAGTCACCCCAATCGAGAACGCAACTGACGATTACCTGATCGCACTGGCCGGGGTATATCCGCACGCCGACTATGTGACGGTGAACATCTCCAGCCCCAACACCAAAAACCTGCGCGCACTGCAAAGCGATGAGGCTCTGGACGGCTTGCTCGGCGCCTTGGTCGAGCGCCGCGCGCAGCTGAGCGCACAGCATGGCCGCCGTGTGCCGATGTTTTTGAAAATCGCCCCCGATCTGGACGAAACCCAGGTGGGCGTGATTGCCGCCACCTTGCTCAAACACGGCATGGACGGCGTGATCGCCACCAACACCACGCTGGCCCGCGATGCTGTTCAGGGAATGCCTCATGCGCAAGAAACCGGTGGTCTTTCAGGCAGCCCGGCCTTTGAGGCCAGCAACCGGGTGATCGGCCAATTGCGCGCCGCACTGGGCAGCGCGTTCCCCATCGTGGGCGTGGGCGGGATATTGAGTGGGCAAGATGCAGTCGCCAAAATCAAAGCCGGCGCCGATGTGGTTCAGCTCTACACCGGTCTGATCTACGAAGGCCCGGCCCTGGTCACCGAAGCCGCGAGGGCGCTGCAGGCTTTGCGCTGACTTCGCGGGCTTGCCTGGAACAGCCGCCTGCGATGCTGATGCGGGCATCGCCCCGTCGCCAGCACGGGGTGGTCATTTGCGATGCGGGGCTGGGAATGCCATCGCCATCGATCTGCACCCCTTCGGTGTCCAAGCCCTTCACGCCTTGGCGGTCGATATCCAGCTTGAGCACCCAGGCTTTGCGCTGGTTGTCGTTGTCGGTCTCTTTCATCACAAAATTACCTACGCTGTAGACAATCGGTTTGCCGCGGTACAGGTCGATATCCTGCGTCACATGCGGGTGCCCGCCAATCACGGCGTCGGCGCCGGCATCGATCATGCGGCGCGCCAGTTGCCGTTGCCGTGGGTTGGCTTTGAGTTCATTTTCCCAACCCCAGTGCATGATGGGAAACACCAAGTCGGCTCGGTGCACGCGGCGCGCCGCCACGATGTCGGCCACCACCTGCTCATCCTCGCTCCAGGCCACACCAGGCAAGTTGGGCCCGGCCTCGAAACTGCGCGGGTGAAACTCGTTGTAACTCAATACCGCAATGCGCAGCCCTTTGCGCTGGAAGATCAAAGGCGCGTGGGCTTGTTTCAGGTTCAGGCCACCGCCGACCTGCGTCAAACCAGCTTCATTTAGCAAGGTCAGCATCTGTGCAAAGGCCTTGGGGCCAAAGTCACCTGAATGGTTGTTGGCCAAGGCCACGGCATCAAAATGGCGCTGCAAAACCGGGATCACGCGGGGGTGCGCGCGAAAGGTGTACATCTTCTCGCTCGCGCTGCCCGCCGTGGCAATCACACACTCCAGATTGGTGATGCGGATATCGGCTGCGGCAAACGTCGAAGCGAAATGCGCATACGGGTCGCCGCCTTGGGCAATGAGTTCACCCGCCGCATCGTCGAGCACGCTGTCACCCGCAAAGACCAAACGCACGCTTTGAGCTGGAACTGGAACTGGAGCAGCAACGGCTACGGCAGGCAGACACAAGCAACTCAGGCTGAGGCCTGCCATCACGGCTTTCATGAAAATCAGTTTCATGGCTCTACCCCGCCCAGCCAGCAGCGGTAAATCAATTCCCGCTCGATAGGGCCGGCATACAGATGCTGCTCACCGGTGAGTAAATAGGGTTGCGCGGTGACCCGAAACGGCGGCAAGAACTTGCTCTCTTGCATGATCACTGGCCTGGGCTCTTGGTCCAGATAAGCATAGACGAGGATGTGATCGACTTTGGCAGCGCGGCCCACCATGACCATTTTGAAGAAAAAACGGCCGCCAATATCCACCGCTTCGACACTGTAGGGATCGCTCACCGGCAGGGCCTTCAGGACATGGGTTTTGCCGGCGTAGGTGACGTCACAGCTCAACTGGGGCGAGGCTTGCGCCGATGTCCACAGGCTAAAGAACAAGCCTAGCACCCAACCCAGCGTTCGCGTTTGACACAGGGTGGCTTCAATGAACGACAAGACGGCTAAATTGAGTGTGCTCATGCGCTTTCACCGGCCTGCGTCAATGCGGTATTCACCCACTGAGCGATCGCCAGTGAGCTCGTCAAGCCGGGAGACTCGATGCCCAGTAAATTGACCAAGCCAGGCACGCCATGAGTGCGGGGGCCTTGGATCACAAAGTCGGCTGCCGCTTCGTGCGGGCCGCTGATTTTGGGCCGAATGCCGGCATAACCGGCTTTCAAAGCACCGTCGGGCAATGCAGGCCAGTATTTGCGCACTTCGGCATAAAAAGCATCACCGCGTGTGGGGTCCACCTGCAAATCGTCTTTTGATTCCACCCATTGCACATCGGGCCCGAACTTGGCTTGCCCGCCCAGGTCCAGCGTCAAGTGCACACCCAGCCCCGCAGCCTCGGGCACCGGGTAAATCAAATGTTGAAAGGGTGAACGGCCAGACAGGGTGAAATAGTTACCCTTGGCGTAATAGGCGGTAGGCTGGTGTTGCGCGGCCAAACCGGTCATGCGCTGGGCCAGATCCGGCGCCGTCAAACCGGCCGAGTTGACCAAGGTTCGACATGCCAGCTCGGTGCCGTCTTGCATCATGAGCACATGCGGATGAGACGCCGGACCCTGGCGCAATTGCACGGCTTGCACCGGTGCATTCAGCGCCAGCAGACCACCGGCGTTTTCCATGTCACCCAGGTAAGACAGCATCAGGGCGTGGCTGTCCACAATACCGGTGCTGGGGGAATGCAGCGCCGCTTCACACTGCAGCGCCGGCTCCATGGCCACGGCCTGCGCCCGTCGGAGCAGGGTCAGGTCGTTCACGCCATTGGCGCGAGCTTTGGCTTGGATTTGGCTCAGATGCGCCACCTGCTCAGGGGCGTTGGCCACAATCAGTTTGCCGCAGCGCTGGTGGCCCACGCCGCGCTCGGTGCAATAGGCGTACAACAAGGCTTTGCCTTGCACACACAGCTGGGCCTTCAGGGAACCCGCAGGGTAGTAAATGCCGGCGTGAATAACTTCGCTGTTGCGCGAACTGGTGCCGGTGCCGATGGCGTTTTCAGCCTCCAGCAGCATCACTTCTTGCCCGGCCAAAGCCAAGGCGCGCGCCACCGCCAAGCCCACCACACCGGCGCCAATCACGACGGCATCCACCGTATCCATAGCCTCTCCGATCAGTGTTTGCGAACAGTGTTTGCGAACAGTGTTCGCGTATGAAAAAACCCGGCCAAGCCGGGTTTTCAATACCAAACCAATTTCGCTTGAAATTAAGCGAAGTTAGCTTCGGCGAACGACCAGTTGACCAATTTATCGAGGAAAGTCTCGACAAACTTGGGACGCATATTGCGGTAGTCGATGTAGTAAGCATGTTCCCACACGTCCACGGTCAGCAAGGCTTTGTCGCCCGTAGTCAGCGGGGTGCCGGCAGCGCCCATGTTGACGAGGTCCACCGAGCCGTCGGCTTTTTTGACCAACCAAGTCCAGCCGGAACCAAAGTTGCCGACCGCGCTTTTGACAAACGCTTCTTTGAAAGCGGCGTAGCTGCCAAACTTGGCGTTGATGGCTGCAGCCAAAGCACCTGTGGGCTCACCGCCGCCTTGGGGCTTCATGCAGTTCCAGAAGAAGGTATGGTTCCAGATTTGCGCAGAGTTGTTGTAAACACCGCCGCTGGATTTTTTGATGATCTCTTCGAGCGACATGGCCTCGAATTCAGTGCCTTTTTGCAGGTTGTTCAGGTTCACCACATACGCGTTGTGGTGCTTGCCATGGTGGAACTCCAAGGTTTCCTGGCTGTAATGGGGGGCCAGAGCGTCAATGGCGTAAGGCAATGCGGGCAGTGTGTGTTCCATCGAGATTCCTCTTGAAATGTGAAAAAAGACCTGTGCATTGTAGGTCGAGCCTAAGGCACAGTCGGATCCTGCCCAGAATGGTCTTAATGCCTGCGGGGTTGTCCCGAAACAGTCACCGTTGCATCACCATCGGCCAGCGTCGCCACCAAGACCTGGCCGGGGTGTAAGTGTTGCACCGTGGTGATGGCTTGACCATCTTCACCGGTCAACCACGCGTAACCGCGCTCCAGCACCAAACGCGGGTCGAGCAACTCCAGGCGCAACTTGGCACGGGCCAAGCGCTCAAGGCGTTGTTGCAGTTCTCGCTGTGCGGCTTGCGGCAAGCGTTCGGCCAAGCGCAGCAGGGTTTGACGGTGCTCGCGCACCGCATGCGTGCGGCCAAATTCCAGCTGCTGGGCCAAACGCTCCAGCACCAACCGGTGACCTGCCATGCGTGTAGAAGGTCTGCCCAAGCGTGAGGCCAAGGTGTCCACGCGCTGCGCCTGGCGGTCCAGATGCCGATGCACCGCGCTGTCCAGTCGGTCGCGCAGCAAGTCAAGGGCATCTCGCCAGACTTGCAAAGGTTGACAAGCCATCTCAGCCGCGGCCGTGGGGGTGGGGGCCCGCACATCGGCTACAAAATCGGCAATGGTGAAGTCGGTCTCATGGCCCACGCCACAAATGATGGGCACAGGACTGGCCGCCATCGTGCGCGCCAGCTGCTCGTCGTTGAAGGACCACAAGTCCTCCATGGAACCTCCACCGCGCACCAGCAAAATCACATCCACAGGCTGGGTGGCTTGCGGGTTGTGCAGCGCCGTTTGGGCATACAACTGCTGCAAGGCCTGAACCAAGGCCGAAGCTGCCCCCGCGCCCTGCACCGCAGCAGGGGCCAGACGCACCGGAATGTGCGGCACCCGCCGTTGCAAGGCGGTGACCACATCGTGCCAAGCGGCGGCGCCCAATGATGTCACCACGCCAATCGCACGGGGCATGAGGGGCAGACTGCGTTTATGGGCAGGATCAAACAAGCCCTCGCCCTCCAACTGGGCTTTGAGCCTTAAAAACTGCTCAAATAAGGCGCCCTGGCCGGCACGGCGCATGGACTCAACCACCAGCTGCAGGTCACCACGGGCTTCGTACACCCCCAACCGCCCGCGCAGCTCGACCAACTCGCCGTCTTTGGGTGAGAAGTCGAGCATGCTGGCCGCGCGCTTGAACATGGCACAGCGAATTTGGCCGGTCGCGTCTTTGATAGAGAAATAACAATGGCCACTGCCGGCGCGGGAAAAACCCGAAATCTCACCGCGAACCTCAACAGGGTTGAACCGCGCATCCAAAGCGTCAGCCACGGCGCGGCACAGCGCGCCAACTGCCCAAATACGGCTTGAAATCAAGGGGTTCTCAGCGCTCATGCCTGAATCCATGGGCGCTGCAAGTCAAGGTCATCCACAAAATGAACCGCCGGGCCGCAAAGCCTCCTGTACCGACCGTGGGCCGACCCTTGAAAGCCATAACTTATTGATTTCATTAGTTTATTTTATTTTTAAATCGTCACAGTCAAAACCAAATTCAAATAACAAAGTGCTAATTTCTCGGAAATAACCGAGGTTCTGCACAAAGTTATCCACAGAAATTGCAAGTCCTCACCGCGCTCTGTGCGGTCACTGACATTGGGCTTCAGCCATAATCAAAAACACATACAACGGGTTCAATCTCAGGGTTTTGTTGACCCATTTTGCCAAATCCAAGCTTGCGCAATCATCATACAAGTTGCTTTGACACCCTCTCCTCACCTTGGTTCCATGAACTGTAAATTGGCATGACCCCTGGCATTGATACTTGGCTTCTCCAAATCTGGCTCTCCAAAGGTTGGCGCTCCTCGGCTCTCTTGCCGCTGTCCTGGATCTACACAGCCATGGTTCAGTGTCGGCGAATGCTGTACCGCATCGGCTGGCTTCGGTCTGAATCCGTCAACGCCACTGTGATTGTGGTGGGCAACATGGTGGCGGGCGGTGGAGGCAAAACCCCCCTGACCATGGCCATCGTGGCGCACCTCAAACAGTCCGGTTACCGCGTAGGCATCGTCTCGCGCGGCCACGGTCGCAGCCACCAAGATGTGCGCGAGGTGGAGCCCCAATCATCAGCCCAAGAAGTGGGCGATGAGCCGCTGATGATGAAACGCCGCTGCCAAGTGCCTGTATTTGTCGCGCGGCGAAGAGCCGAAGCGGCCAAAGCGCTGCTGGCAGCTTACCCGGCCACGCAAATCGTGGTTTGCGACGATGGCTTACAACACTACGCGCTGGCCCGCGACATCGAGATCTGCGCTATGGACGCTCGCGGTGTGGGCAACGGCCGTTTACTGCCCGCGGGCCCTTTGCGCGAACCTTGGCCGCGTGCGGTGGATTTTCTGATTCACACCAGCCAGCGGTCCATGGCCATGGGTTACAGCTCCAGTCGTGATTTGGCCAACGAAGCCATTGACGCATCGGGCTCAGTTAAGCCACTGCAGGCATTCCAGTCCCACGCCGTCAACGCGGTGGCGGCCATTGCACAGCCGCACCTCTTTTTTGACATGCTCCAAGCGCAAGGCCTTAGGCTAGGCCAGAGGTTTGCATTGCCAGACCACGCCAACTTTGAAGATTGGACGCCGCCAGAAGGTAACACCCCTTTGTTGTGCACCGAGAAAGACGCGGTCAAACTGTGGCCACGCCACCCCCACGTTTGGGCGGTCCCCCTGAAGTTCACACCCGAAGCAGCTTTTTGGACTGGGCTAGAGGCCCTGATTCAAGGGTTGGGAAAAAACTGAAATTCACAATGCCAGAATGTGGCTGGACTATCATCACCCCATGGACTCCAAATTATTAGAACTGCTGGTTTGCCCCGTCACCAAAGGACATTTGGACTGGGACAAAGAACGCCAAGAATTGGTTTCGCGCAGCGCCCGATTGGCGTATCCGGTGCGCAATGGGATTCCCATTTTGTTGGAAAACGAAGCCCGCGCCATGAGCGACGAGGAATTGGAAGCCCTGCCCCCTCGCACACCTTTAGTTTGAGAGTGCCGGTTCATGTTGCCCCAGTTTGAAGCCTCGCCGGTGTTCACCGTGGTCATTCCGGCGCGGCTGGCCTCCAGCCGTCTGCCCAACAAACCCCTGGCCGACATCGGAGGTGCGCCCATGGTGGTGCGCGTGGCGCAGCGCGCGCTGCAGTCCGCTGCGGCCCTAGTGGTGGTGGCGGCTGATCACCCCAGCATCGTGCAAGCCTGCCAAGCGCATGGCGTGCAAGCCATTCTGACGCGTGAAGACCACCCCAGCGGCAGTGACCGCTTGGCCGAGGCCTGTCAACTGCTGGGTTTGGCTGACGACGCCCTGGTGGTGAACGTGCAAGGCGACGAACCCTTGATGGACCCGGCTTTAATCAATCAAGTGGCCCACTTGCTCGCCGCCCGCCCCGAAGCCAGCATGAGCACCGCCGCGCATGCGATTGACGCGGTGAGCGAGTTTCTCAATCCGAATGTGGTCAAAGTCGTATTGGACGCACGCCAGTTGGCAATGCTTTTCAGCCGTGCGCCGATTCCGTGGTGGCGTGACGGCAATGCGCAAGGCATCACCGCCCTGCCCGACCCGCGCCCTCTGCGCCACATTGGCATCTACGGTTACCGAGCCGGTTTTTTGAAACTCTTCCCCACCCTGTCCCAGGCGCCGGTTGAAACCGTCGAAGCGCTGGAGCAAATGCGCGCCATGTGGCATGGTTACAAAATTGCGGTGCATGTCACGCTCCAGGCCCCAGGCCCCGGCGTTGACACGCCTGACGATTTGCAACGCGCACGCGCTTTATGGACGTCAACCCCCGAGACCTGATTCGGGCGCTTCTTGGCTTTTCTCAGCGTAAGTTCTTTGAGAGAAACGCATGATATTCTCAAGCACTTCGATGTGAGATCGCCCGAATCGATAAGGCGCCCACAGGCTATTGACCTATAACAACTCCCAAGGACCCTCATGAGACTGATCCTGTTGGGCGCACCCGGCGCCGGCAAAGGCACACAAGCCACTTTCATTTGCCAAAAATACGGCATTCCCCAAATTTCGACGGGCGACATGTTACGCGCTGCCGTCAAAGCCGGCACCCCTTTGGGCCTGGAAGCCAAAGCCGTCATGGAGTCTGGCGGTTTGGTGAGTGACGATCTGATCATCAACTTGGTCAAAGAACGCATTGCCCAAGCCGACTGTGCCAATGGTTTCTTGTTTGACGGTTTCCCGCGCACCATTCCACAAGCAGACGCGATGAAGGCTGCCGGCGTGAAGCTGGACTATGTGCTGGAAATCGACGTGCCGTTTGAAGCCATCATTGAACGCATGAGCGGTCGCCGCTCGCATCCCGCTTCGGGCCGCACCTACCACGTGAGCTTCAACCCCCCTAAAGTGGCGGGCGTGGACGACGTGACGGGTGAACCGCTGGTGCAACGTGCCGACGACCAAGAAGAGACTGTGAAAAAACGCTTGGACGTGTACAGCGCCCAAACCCGCCCTCTCGTGGATTACTACTCTGAATGGGCGAAAAATGAAACCGCAGCAGCGCCCAAATACCGGGCCATCAGCGGCACCGGCAGCGTTGAAGAGATCACGACTCGCGCCATGAGTGCCTTGACCAGTTAAGCACTGAACCGTGCCCCTGAACTGAAACCCCGCACTGCGGGGTTTTTTTCATCGTGCGCCCAGCATGGGCGCACACCTGCGGGTGCAAGTCCCGCTGCGAGCTGGTCACAGTGAGCAAAGTGAAGCGCAACTGCGTGAGGGTGACCGAGCGTGGGAAGGAAGCGTGGAGCGTAAATCGCGAGCCGATGGACAAGAACCGCATAGAAGGCGCTGCCAAGCAGGGCGAGTGGGCGATGAACCACGAAGCTCTTGTGACCAAGGCGAGGTGGTGTAAATGCGGCGGTTGTGCGATGAAGG
>CANGDZ010000063.1 GCA_947452785.1 Comamonadaceae bacterium
CAGTTGGCCATGCGCGTGATGCATGACGGCGGCTCATCGGTGCAGAAGATCCAGATCGACTCGCCTTCTGAAAAGCACAACAACATCAAGCAAAGCTTGTACTGGGCCGACAACGCACAGCACAAACGCAAGCTGCTCGACCATTGGTTGCGTGACGCATCGATCAATCAAGCGATTGTGTTTGCCAGCACCCAAATCGAGTGCGATGGCTTGGCTACCGACTTGCAACAAGACGGCTTCTCGGCTGTGGCATTGCATGGCGCTTTGAGCCAAGGCTTGCGTAACCGCCGTTTGATGGCTTTGCGCAATGGCCAGGTGCAGATTTTGGTGGCTACCGATGTGGCGGCCCGCGGTATCGACGTGCCCACCATCACCCACGTGTTCAACTTCGGTCTGCCGATGAAATCGGAAGACTACACCCACCGCATTGGCCGTACGGGCCGTGCCGGTCGCGATGGCTTGGCCATCACTTTTGCCGAAGTGCGTGATCGCCGCAAGATCATGGACATCGAGTCCTACACCCGCCAGCCACTCAAGGCTGAAGTGATTGAAGGCTTGGAGCCGAAACAGCGTTTCCCTGACACTCGCATGGCTGGCGGCGCCGGTCGCGGTGGTCAAGAACGCAGTTACGACCGCAATGACCGTGGCGCGCCTCGTGGTCGCCCACAGGGCAACCGCAGCTTCGGCGGCGGCGGTGGCGGCGGCTTTGGTGGTGGTGGTTTTGGCGGCGGCGGTGACCGATTCGAAGGTCGTCCAGCACCCCGTTTTGAACAACGCAGCGAACAGCCTCGCTTTGAACAACGCTCTGAGCAACCTCGTTTTGATGCACGCAAAGATGGCCGCAGCGATGCGCGCTTCGAGCAGCGCCCTGAAGCCGGTCGTTTTGAAAACCGTGGTGAAAACCGCTTCGGTGGCGCTCCACGACAAGAAGGTGGCCGCTTTGAAGGTGGTCGCTCAGAAGGCCGTCCAGAAGGCCGATTTGAAGGCCGGGGCGACAGCCGTCCTGAAGGTCGTTTCGAGCCTCGCGGTGACAGCCGCCCTGCCCGCAGCGGCCCTGGCGACAAGTTTGCCCGTGGTCCTAAGCCCGTGGGCGCTGGCAGCTTCAAACCCCACGCCCCCGGCGGTCACGGCGCCCCTAAGCGCAACCCCGGCGCCAAGGTCTTGAAGATCACGCGCAGCTAAATCAGCAAGTCAGCCTTAGTGGCTGACGGCTCGATCCCAAAGCTCCGTACACGCCAGTGTCCGGAGCTTTTTTCATGGGGCTTGACAGTCATAAGCATTGACTCCCGTTGAACAGTATCGACAATGGGGAAAACAGGCGGGAGAGTAACTTGGACACCATGATTAAAAAATGGGGCAACAGCCCTGCAGTGAGGCTCAACGCAGCTTCAATGAAAACCGCTGCTTTTGAACTTGAGCAACGCGTCACGATCACGGCGACCAAAGGGCGCATTGTCATTGAAGCAGCGGACACATTTGAATTCGTATTGGAGGAGTTATTAAAGGGTATCACTCCTCAGAATTTGCACGAAGAGATTGACTTTGCTGGCCTAGTCAGCCTTGAAAAACTGTAACAACCAAATGCCACAAATGATGTTGTGTTACCAGATCAGGCATTGGATCAGGACATCCACAAAACCCCAACAAAGACCTTTCGATCGATTTGCAAGACTCGTGCAGGCGAAAAAAAACCGCCCGGTGCAACCCAAGCGGCTTTTTGAGGCCTGCGCCTGCAGACTTTAAGCTGCTGCGACCACTTTGGCCACTTTGACTGCGCGCTGTGGCAGTTTTTCTTTGATACGTGCCGACTTGCCGCTGCGTTCGCGCAAATAGTACAACTTGGCGCGGCGCACATCGCCACGGCGTTTGACTTCAATGGCGGCGATCAGCGGGCTGTAGGTTTGGAATGTACGTTCCACGCCTTCGCCGTTCGAGATCTTGCGCACGGTGAAGCCACTGTTGAGGCCACGGTTACGCTTGGCAATCACCACGCCTTCGTAGGCCTGCACACGCTTGCGTGTACCTTCAACCACGTTGACGCTCACGATGACCGTGTCGCCAGGTGAGAATTCAGGAAGTGTCTTGTTCAGACGAGCAATTTCTTCTTGCTCTAAGGTTTGAATCAGATTCATATTCACTCTCCATCGATCATATTCTCGCTACGCTAGGGGCGGCTACTGATTTGAATCAAGTTCAAAGCGCAGGTTGCCGCGGCGGACAGAGGATCGAAAAGCCTCCCATTATAGCTTTTTATGCAGCAGGCTCTGCACCCGTGACGGCAGCAGCTTTGACTTCGGCTTTCAAGAAGGCCTCGTCCTGCGGCGACAGCAGGCCTTGGCTTCGGGCCTGTGCAATCAACTCCGGTCGCAATTGGGCGCTCAACCGAAGACTTTGTTGGCGGCGCCACTGCGCAATGTGGGCATGGTGGCCAGACAGCAGGGCTTCGGGTACGGCTTGCCCCTGCCAAATTTCGGGACGGGTGTAGTGCGGGCAGTCGAGCAGGCCGTCGAGCGCGGGATTGAAGCTGTCGAACTGGTGGCTGCCCTCGTCGTTCAGCACGCCGGGTTGCAACCGGGCGACCGCGTCCAGCAGGGCCATGGCGGCGATTTCGCCGCCGGACAAGATAAAGTCACCCAAGCTGATTTGGCGATCCACATAGCGATCGATGAAGCGCTGATCCACCCCTTCGTAACGACCGCAGAGCATAATTGCCCCGCTGCTGGCCGACCAGTCGCTCACGGCGGCGTGGTTCAGCAAGGTGCCAGTGGGCGTGAACATCACCAGCGGAGCTTGAACTTCGGCCGCTTCGTTGCGGCTGGTGCGAATGGCGTCAAGGCAATGCTGCAAAGGTTCTGCCAACATGACCATGCCGGGTCCCCCGCCAAACGGGCGGTCGTCGACACGGCGGTAATTGCCCAGCGCGTAGTCACGGGGGTTCCACAATTGAACCTCGACCAAGCCGCCCTCATAGGCACGGCGAGTGATACCGCTGGTCAGCAGCGGCGCAAACAGTTCGGGAAATAAAGTGATGACGTCAAAACGCATGGGATGGTGCCGGAAGTTCACTCACAGCGATCGGTGAACAAGCGTTCAACGAGTTCAGTAATCGGCTTGCCAGTCGACCGTGATACGGCGCCCTGGCAGATCCACGGCATCGACAAAGGCTGCCACAAAAGGAATCATGCGTTCGGCTTCTTTGGCCTCGGCATCCAAGTATCCCAGCACCAACACGGTTTGCGGGCCGGTGGACAGCAGATCTTTGACTTGACCCATCGCCTCGCCTTCGCGGTTGACGACGTCCAGGCCGATCAAATCGACCCAGTAATATTCATTGTCTGCGGCGGTCGGAAAGCTCGAGCGCGGCACAAACACACGCGCACCGCGCAAGGCCTCGGCCGCATTGCGGTCTGGCACATCCACACTGGTGGCAACGACGGTGTCGGAGTGGTCTTTGGCTTCTTTGATTTTGAGCATCAAAGCGCCAGTCCAAGGCGTGACGCCCTTCATAGGCCGGTCGGGCGTCAAAAGGTACCAGCGTTTGGAAGAAAAAAGCGCCTCGGGGGAGGCGCTGTGGGGCAAGACTTTGAACCAGCCTTTGATGCCCCAGGCATCAGCGATGCGCCCAACTTCGATAGCGTCTGCCGGCAATTCGGCAGGATCAAGCGAAGGGAGCATGGCCGAGCTGCAGGCGATTAAGCGGCCTTGGCAGCGGCTTGGCGAACCAAACGCTCCACGGTAGGCGATGCTTGTGCGCCGACGCTGCGCCAGTAAGTCAAACGGTCTTGCACAATACGCAGACCTTCTTCTTGACCCGAAGCGGTTGGGTTGTAGAAACCGATACGCTCGAGGAAACGACCATCGCGGCGAACGCGCTTGTCAGCCACAACGATATTGAAAAATGGACGAGCTTTAGAGCCGCCGCGGGAAAGACGAATGACAACCATGATTTATCCTAGGGTGGAACAGACACTTGAAACTCAAGCATCTATAAAATTCTCTCAGCGTTTGAGACACGCAACTGGCCACCCGGCCAGTGACACACTGAAAAGCCCTTGATTATAACCTCCAGATTGCCACGCATGCCACTGATTCGCCCCAGCACCGAGCAAGACATCGATGCCATCACCCAGATTTACCGCGAACACGTGCTTCATGGCACCGGCACTTTTGAGATCGAGCCCCCCACCAGCGCCGAGATGGCGGCCCGCCGCGCCGACGTACTGGCCAAAGGTTTGCCCTATTTGGTGGTGGAAGAAGCCGGGCGTGTGCTCGGTTTCGCTTACTGCACTTGGTTCAAACCACGACCGGCCTTTCGCTTCTCGGCGGAGGACTCGATTTACATGGACAGCACAGCTCACCGTCAGGGCCTGGGGCGGGCCTTACTGGCCGAATTGTGCGCCCAAGCTGAGCGCGCAGGCGTGCGCAAACTGATTGCGGTGATCGGTGACTCGGCCAATACGGCCTCGGTGGGTCTGCACCAGGCGCAGGGCTTTACGCCAGTGGGCACCATTGCCGCCTGTGGCTGGAAGTTTGAGCGATGGCTGGACATTGTGCTGATGGAAAAGCCTTTGGGTTTGGCGCATACCCAAGCGCCGTCACTTTGAGCGGCCTTAAAGTCCTGAATAATCGGGACCTATGAAAAACAAAACACTGGCCGCGTGGCTGAGCTTTCTGGGCGGGCCTTTGGGCTTGCACCGCTTTTATTTGTTCGGCTTCAAAGATGTCTTGGGCTGGTTGCTGCCCCTGCCCACGGCGCTGGGGGTCTACGGCATGAATCGCGCACTCACTTACGGTCAGGATGACACGCTCAGTTGGGTGTTGATTCCGTTCGTCGGCTTCACCGTGGCCGGCTGCGCGCTGAACGCCATCGTTTATGGTCTAAAAAGCACTGAGCAATGGAATGCGCAATTCAACCCCACGGCCGATGAAAATGCGGCCGCAGGCCAGACCCAATGGCTGACCATTGGAGCCGTGGCCCTGTCGTTGTTACTTGGCACGACGGTGTTGATGTCGAGTATTGTCTTCAGCTTTCAGCGGTACTTCGAATACCAGATCGAAGAGGCCCGGCTGATCAGCCAGTGATCATTAAAAGATGGATATCCGGATTTGGCTGTAAGCCACCACACGTTGGATTTAGTGTAGGGTTGGTCTGTGCAACACACTAAACCGCTGTGCCAACGCTGACAGTCTCTTGTCCAACGTCCATAATTCGACCCCGGGCGACATCAAGGTAGATGCGAGCAGCAGCAGATCTACAAGACCGCAGCCCAAGCCCAACAGGCGTTCGTGATCAATAAAGTCCACAACCTCACGAATACTGGCCTGCTGGGTCTGTTGTAAACCTTGAAGATCAGAAAGTGTTTGAGTCCGATATGGAGGTGTTCCGCACGCTATTTCACCGATGACCAGGGGATGCGCTATTACCAAGTCGAGCTCAAGCAGGCTTACCAGTGCCTCGTTATGCTGTCGGAAATGATCGACCCACACCGAAGTATCGACAAGGACGCCCTTCATTTTTTGACGACTTGCCTACGGCGGGGAATGTCGCGAATTTCCGGCACGCTGGCACCAAGCGATGCGAGCCGCTTCGCGCTTTGCACGCGCACGAAGGTCTTGATCGCTTCGCGGAACAGGTCAGCTCTGTCCATGGCTGGCATATACAGGCTGGATAAACCTCTAGGCCGAAATTATTTGTGAGTAAACACGCTTAAATCCGGGGGCCTTAAAAGATCTGTAGGCTAATCCAGTAAGCGATCGAGGCGACAAAAGCACTTGCCGGAATGGTCAGCACCCAGGCCCAGACGATGTTGCCAGCCACCCCCCAGCGCACGGCGCTGGCGCGCTGCGTGGAGCCCACACCCACGATGGCGCCGGTGATGGTGTGCGTGGTGGACACCGGAATGCCCAAGCCAGTCGCCAAGAACAAAGTCAATGCGCCGCCGGTTTCTGCACAGAACCCGCCCACGGGTTTGAGCTTGGTGATTCTTTGGCCCATGGTTTTCACAATGCGCCAGCCGCCAAACATGGTGCCCATGCCAATGGCCATGTAGCAAGACACGATGGTCCAGGTCGGGGGCGAGGTGTCGCTGGCGGCCACATAACCAGTGGCGACCAACAGCATCCAAATGATGCCGATGGTTTTTTGCGCGTCATTTCCGCCGTGGCCCAGGCTGTAAGCGCCAGCGGACACCAGTTGCAAGCGCCTAAACCACTTGTCCACCTTGGAAGGACGCGAGCGTTTGAACAGATTGGCCACCAGCACCATCATCAAAGAGCCGAGTAAAAAGCCCAGCACCGGTGACACAAAAATAAACAGCACCGTCTTCATGATGCCAGCCGAGATCAAGGCGCCGGCTCCCGCCTTGGCCATCACCGCGCCCACAATGCCGCCAATCAGCGCATGCGAGGAACTGCTGGGAATGCCGTAGTACCAGGTGATCACGTTCCAAGACACGGCACCCAGCAAGGCACCGAACACCACATGCGTGTCCACGATGCCGGGCTGCACAATGCCTTTGCCCACCGTGGCTGCCACGCTGAGGTGGAAGATAAAGATGGCAACCACATTGAAGAAAGCCGCAAACAACACGGCTTGCGCCGGCTTGAGCACACCGGTCGAGACCACGGTGGCAATGGAGTTGGCCGCATCATGAAACCCGTTCATGAAGTCAAAAGCCAAAGCCAACACCACCAGCAGGACCACCACCCACAACGCGGCTTGCATGTTTTGCATGTTAAAGCTCCGCCGGGATCAGGAGTTTTCGAGGACGATGCCCTCGATCTGATTGGCCACGTCTTCGCATTTGTCGGTGATAGTTTCGAGCAATTCGTAAATGGCCTTGAGCTTGATGACCTCGCGCACATCGGGTTCTTCGCGGAACAATTTGCTCATGGCGCTGCGCATGACACGGTCGGCGTCGGACTCAAGGCGGTCGATCTCTTCGCAAGTTTTCAAAGCCGCTTCGGCCACGGCCGGGTCAGCCACTTTGGCCAGCATTTTGACGGCCTCTCTCACGCGCTCACAGCATTTGACCGACAGGTCCGTCAAACGCGTGATTTCTGGGGTCATGGCACGCACGTCGTACAAGGCCATGGTTTCGGCAGAGTCTTGGACCAAGTCAGCCACATCGTCCATCAGGTTGATCAGGGTGTGAATTTGCTCACGGTCGATGGGCGTGATGAAGGTGGTGTGAATCAGGCGGTTGACTTCTTGCGTGACCCGATCGGCTGCGCGCTCGGCGTTGTCCACATCTTGGTTGTACTTGTCGCGCAAATGCACGTCGTTGTAATTGGCCACCAAATTCGAGAATGCACGGGCCGCATCCACAATGCGGTCGGCATGCTGATTGAACAATTCAAAAAAATTGCCTTCTTTGGGCAACAACTTACCAAACAGCATGGGAGCTCCTGAATTTTCTAAATGTCATAAAAATGACACCTGCGTGACGTTTGTGTGACGCAGGCGAGTGTAACCGCTCGGGGCACAATCCAATGCTCGCCCTCGCCCTCCTTTTATTCTGGGATTTATTTATGTTGTTCAGATTATTCGGCCTGTCTGGCGCGCTGTTTGCGGGCTTGAGTGTGATCTTCAGCGCCGCTTTTGCGCACCTGCCGCAGTTTGCCGCGGGTGTGCCCAGCACGGTCCAGACGGCTTTGACTCAGCAGCAATTTCATGCCCTGGGCTTACTGGTGGTGGCATTGGCCATCTGGCAAGGTCATTCTTCGCGCTGGCTGCTGGCCGCAGGCGGGTTGATGCTGACCGGCATGGCGCTATTTAGCTTGAACATTTACGCCCGACACCTGCTGGGCTGGGACGCTTTACGGGGTCTGGTGCCCTGGGGCGGTGGTGCCTGGATTGCAGCTTGGGGTGCTTTGGCCATGGGGCTCACACTCAAGGTTTCTAATCAGGTCGATTGAAAGTTTCAATCACGCAACGCCGCGATCGATATTATGATTGCGGCTAATGAGATCACTCATTCGATAGTTTTTTTAAACCAACCCAAGGAACCACCATGTCTCTGATCAACACGCAAGTTCAGCCTTTCAAAACCCAAGCTTTCCACAACGGCAAATTCATTGAAGTCACCGAGCAAAGCCTCAAAGGCAAGTGGAACGTGCTGATTTTCATGCCTGCGGCCTTCACCTTCAACTGCCCGACCGAAATCGAAGACGCTGCTGACAACTACGCAGCTTTCCAAAAAGCCGGCGCAGAGGTGTACATCGTGACCACTGACACGCATTTCTCGCACAAAGTTTGGCACGAGACTTCGCCTGCTGTCGGCAAGGCCAAATTCCCATTGGTGGGTGACCCTACCCACGCACTGACACGCGCTTTTGGCGTGCACATTGAAGAAGAAGGCCTGGCCTTGCGCGGCACCTTCATCATCAACCCTGAGTTGATGATCAAGACCATGGAAATCCATTCCAACGAAATCGCCCGTGACGTGTCGGAAACTCTGCGCAAGCTGACCGCTGCCCAGTACACCGCCGCCAACCCAGGCCAAGTGTGCCCAGCCAAGTGGAAAGAAGGCGCTAAGACTTTGGCCCCTTCCATCGACCTGGTCGGCAAGATCTAAATCTGTTGCCCTCTTGCCCTGTTTGTTCAGGGCTGCCCCTGCCCTGTAAAGCAGGGCAGTATTGAATCAACCTCCTGCTGTGCAGGGCGGTATTGAATCACCCCCCTCCTGCTGTGCAGGGCGGTATTGAATCACCCCCCTGCTGTGCAGGGCGTTGAGCACAGCGCAGTCCGGTCACAAACCGAGCGTGCGCTGCCCTCAACGTTTCCCCCAACCCTTTTGAAACCGGCCCCGCCACAAGCGAGGGTCTGGTCCTTCGCACCCTGAAACTGGAGAACCCCATGCTCGACGACACCCTCAAAGCCCAATTGCAGCAATACCTGGCCTTGCTGCGCCAGCCTATCAGCCTGATCGCCTCGCTGGACGACAGCGAAACCGGCACAGACATGAAGAGCCTGCTGGAGACTATCGTCAGCCTGTCCGACAAGGTCACGCTGGACACCTCGGGCTCGGACAGCCGCACCCCCTCTTTTGTGGTGGCACGCGGCGGTGAAACCGAAGGCGTGCGCTTTGCCGGTTTACCCCTGGGCCACGAGTTCACTTCATTGGTGCTGGCCCTTTTGTGGACGGGTGGGCATCCGCCTAAGGTCGAGCAAGATGTGATCGACAGCATCAAATCCCTTGACGGCGACTTCAGCTTCGAGGTCTATATGTCACTGTCCTGCCACAACTGCCCAGACGTGGTGCAGGCCCTGTCGCTGATGGCCATCATGAATCCCAAGGTCAAGACCGTGGTGATCGAAGGCGGTGCGTTCCAGAAGGAAGTCGAAGAGCGCCAGATCATGGCCGTGCCCATGGTGTTTTTGAACGGCAAGGTGTTTGGCTCGGGCCGCATGAGTGTGGAAGAAATTGTGGCCAAGCTCGATACCGGCACCGCCGAGCGCGAAGCGGCCAAGCTCAACGCCAAAGCGCCTTACGACGTGTTGATCGTCGGCGGTGGCCCTGCCGGCGCAGCCGCTGCCGTGTATGCGGCGCGCAAAGGCATCCGCGTAGGCGTGGCCGCTGAGCGCTTTGGTGGCCAGACCAACGACACCATGGCGATTGAAAACTACATCTCTGTGCTGGAGACCGACGGCCCCAAATTCGCCGCCGCGCTGGAAGCCCAGGTGCGCCAGTACAACGTGGACATCATGAACCTGCAACGCGCTGACAAAATCACTGCGGCCGCAGAAGCGGGCGGTTTGGTGCAGGTGCACATGGAAAACGGCGGCACGCTGCAGGCCAAAACGGTGATCTTGTCTACCGGCGCGCGTTGGCGCAACGTGAACGTACCCGGAGAGCAGGAATACAAAAACAAGGGCGTGGCCTACTGCCCGCACTGTGACGGTCCACTGTTCAAAGGCAAGCGCACGGCGGTGATCGGCGGGGGTAACTCCGGCATCGAAGCGGCGATTGATTTGGCCGGCCTTGTGGAACACGTGACAGTGGTCGAATTTGCCGAGCAACTCAAGGCCGATGCCGTGCTGGTGAACAAACTCAACAGTTTGGCCAACGTGACAGTGCACACCAACGCGCAGACCACCGAGATCACGGGCGATGGCAGCAAGGTCAACGGCCTGCGCTACAAAGACCGCGCCACCGGCACCGAGCACCATGTCGAGTTGGCCGGCGTGTTTGTGCAAATCGGCCTGGTGCCCAACACCGAGTTTTTAAAGGGCACGGTTGAGCTCTCTAAGTTCGGCGAGATCGTGGTCGACGCCAAGGGTCACACAAACCTCCCCGGCGTGTTTGCTGCGGGTGACTGCACCACAGTGCCGTTCAAGCAGATCGTGATCGCCGCGGGCGACGGCGCCAAGGCAGCGCTCAGCGCGTTTGACCACCTGATTCGCAGCTGATGCCCTTAATCACCTCAATCGCCTGATCTTGTACCGCCAGCCAAACGGCAGGCTGTACAAAGTCAGGCAGCACATCGGCCAAAGGGTAGAGCACAAAAGCGCGCTGCATCATGCGCGGATGCGGCACGGTCAGTTCAGAGCTATCGATGCGCCCTGCCCCATACAACAAAATATCCAGATCGAGGGTGCGCGGGGCGTTCAGATACGGGCGCTCACGGCCCGCAGCCTGTTCAAGCGCTTGTAGCGCCTGCAGCAGCGCGGGGGCGGTCAAAGTGGTCGCAACATTGACCACCGCGTTCACAAAGTCCGGACCCTGCGCTTGCCAGGGTGCCGTGCGGTAAAGGCGTGAAGCAGACACAAGCTTGCAGCCAGCGAGCTGGCCGATGGCCTGTATGGCCTGCAACACGGTGTGGCGCGCATCGCCCAAGTTTGCACCCAGAGCGATGCAGGCGGTCACGGACTCCCGCACCCCTGACCTTCAGTTCAGTCTTGTCCGCCAGAAGCGGGAGGGGCACTGCCTTCAGCACCACCGGGCTTGCGGCGGCGGCGGCGGCGCTTTTTCGCGGCATCTGAAGGCACGGCATCTGGGACGCTATCTTCGACGCCATTCTGTGAATGTCCTTGGCGATGTTCTGAGGCTTCGTCAGCGGCACCACGTACGGGCGATTGGGTCTTTAGGGCGACCTCGCCGTCAGGCCTGGGTGCACGGCGTGCCACGGGTTTGGGGCGCTCGGCCTTGGCTTGCATCACCAGATCTTCGCGGGCCGCATCATCGGCCATGCTGAACTCTTGCCACCAATCGGCCAGCGTGATGTCAACCTCGGCCACATCGGCGCGCAGGCGTAAAAAATCGAAGGCGGCGCGGAAACGCGCATGCTCGACCAAGCCAAAAGGCGTGCTGCCCACGCGCTTTTCAAAGCGGGGCTGCATAATCCAAATCTCGCGCATGTCGGCGGCCAGTTTGCCGCGACCCGACACATCGCCAATACGGGCATCGAACACCTCGTCGATCGCGTCTTGCAGCGCAGGGAAGGAATGCTCACGGCGCGCCAGGCGCTTGTCCCAGCCTTCGCGCACATCGGCCCACAGCACGCAGGCCAGCAAAAAGCTGGGCGCCACGGGTTTGCTCTCGCCCACGCGGCGGTCGGTGTCGGCCAAAGCGGCTTTGACGAACGGCGTTTGCGCGCGCTCAACCACCACGTCCAGCAAGGGGTAGATGCCTTTGGCCAAACCCAAGCCGATGAGCTGCTCAATCGATGCCAGTGCATGGCCGGTTTGCAGCAGCTTGAGCATTTCGTCAAACAAGCGGCTTTGCGGCACATCGGCCAGCAAGGCTTTGCATGCCACCAGGGGCTTGGCCGTTTTGCTCTCCAGTTTGAAGCCCAAAGGGCTGAGCTTGGCCGCAAAGCGAATGGCGCGGATGATGCGCACCGGGTCTTCGCGGTAACGCGTGGCCGGGTCGCCAATCATGCGCAGCACGCGCTTTTTCACGTCCTGCATACCGCTGTGGTAGTCGACCACGATTTGCGACTCGGGGTCGTAGTACATGGCGTTGACAGTGAAATCGCGGCGCGTGGCGTCCTCGTCTTGCGGGCCCCACACGTTATCGCGCAGCACCCGACCGGTCGAGTCGACGGCGTGCTTCATGCCCGCCAATTCGCTCTTGCTGGTGCGCTCGTTGCCTTTGACCTGTTCGGCCGCCGCGTTGTCCAGATGGGCGCGGAAGGTCGAGACTTCGATCACTTCATGTTCGCGGCCCCGGCCATAGACCACGTGCACGATGCGAAAGCGCCGGCCAATGATAAAGGCCCGGCGAAACAGGCCTTTGACCTGTTCGGGCGTGGCGTCGGTGGCCACATCAAAATCTTTGGGGCGCAGGCCGACCAGCAAGTCGCGCACCGCGCCGCCGACCACATAGGCCTCAAAGCCGGCTTGCTGCAGCGTGCGCACCACATGAATGGCGCGTTCGTCGACCAGCGTCGGGTCAATGCCGTGCACCTTGGCGCTGACTTCCACGCGTTTACCAAAATGGGGTTTGCCGGCCGTGTCTGGGGATTGGCCCAGTAGTTTTGAAATGAATTTTTTGATCATGGGAAGAGGTCGAGTATGCGCCAACCACGCTCAGTGGCCAAAGTGCGCAAACGGGGGTCGGGGTTGGTGGCCACCGGATGGGTGGCTTTTTCCAGCAAAGCCAGGTCGTTGATAGAGTCTGAATAAAAAGTGATTTCGGCTTCATCCCAAGTCAATTGGTGTTCGGCCAGCCATTGGTTCACACGGGTGACTTTACCCTCGCGAAAAGACGGCGTGCCTTTGATTTCACCATTGATCCAGCCGGACGCGTCGCGTTCGAGTTCGACCGCAATCAATTCGCTCACGCCTAAAGCGGTGGCAATTGGGCGGGTGATGAACTCGTTGGTGGCCGTCACAATGATGATCTGCTCACCCGCCTGGGCGTGCGCACCGATCAAAGCCAAAGCCTGGGGCTGAATCACCGGCAAGACCACGGTTTGCATGAACTGCGCATGGGCACGTGCGGCTTCGGCCGCACCTTTCAAGCGCGTGGCCTGGGTTGAAAAGCGCACGTAATCGTGGATGTCCAACGTGCCCGCTTGGTAATGGGCATAGAACTCGTCGTTGCGCTGGCGAAAGTGGTCGTTGTCCGTCCAGCCGATGTCGGTGGTGTAGACGCCCCAGGAGTAATCCGAGTCGATCGGCAGCAGGGTGTGGTCCAGGTCAAACAGGGCCAGTTTCATTCACTCTCCAACATCAATTTAATCAGCGGTATGGTGATGGCGCGCTGGGTTTGCAAGGCGTACTGATCCAGGTTGTCGAGCAACTGCATCAAACTGCCCAAGTCGCGTGAGAAGCGGTTGAGCATGAACGCCATCACCTCGTCGCTCAAGAAAATCCCGCGCGCATCGGCCTCTTGGCGCAGCACCGCGCGGCGCTCCGATTCGCTCAGCACCTGCAAAGCGTAGACATGGCCCCAACCCAGGCGGGTGCGCAAATCGTCGCGTAGCTTTAAATCGGCTGGGGGCAAAGCGCCCGCCGCCAGCACCCAGCGCGGCGAGCCCGAGGTGGGGGTGAGCGCGTTGACAAACCAGTTGAACGCGGTGTGCTGCTGTGACAAGTCGTACAGGTGCACATCGTCCATCAAGACCGCTGTCCAGGCGCAGTCGAATTCGGGCGGGTTGTGCGTGTTCGCATCCAAGCAGCCCACCTGCAGGCCTTGTTCGCGCAAGGCTTCGTGCACGGCCGACAGCAAATGGGTTTTACCCGAGCCACTCTCGCCCCACAGGTAGGTGGGCACCGGCGAGCGCGTGGGGCTGGTGGCCCACAAACGCAAGTGTTCCAGAGCCGCCGCGTTCGGGCCCGCAAAAAAACTGGTCAATGAGGGTACCGTCGCCAGTCCGATGTCCAACGCCAGTTGCTTCATGCAGCTTCTGAGCCTTCAGTCTGGCGCGCATCGGGTCGGTACAAATCGCTGTCCATATAACCTTGGCGCACCCGGCGCAAAGCCACCAGCAAGACCGCACTGGCGGGCAAAGCGATCAACACGCCAATAAAGCCTAAGGTCTGGCCAAAGGCCAGCAACGCAAAGATCACCGACAAAGGGTGCAAGCCAATGCGCTCACCGACCAAGCGAGGGGTGAGGGCAAAACTCTCCACCAACTGGCCGATGCCAAACACCACGCCCACCATGACCAGGGCTTTGAGCGAAGCGAACTGCAGCAAACCGGCCAGCAAGGCCAGCAACAAGCCCAAACCAAAACCCAGGTAAGGCACAAACACCGCCAAACCGGTGAAGACACCAATCGGCAACGCCAACTCCAAACCAAAAAGGCCCAAGCCCACGGTGTAAAAAACGGCCAAAGCCAGCATCACCAACAACTGCCCACGCAGGTACTGGCCCAGCACCTGGTCGCACTCATGCATGAAGGCGTCATAGCGCGGGCGCCATGCTGGCGGCACCAGCTCCACCAGCGAGGAGACCAGACGATCCCAATCACTGAGCAGGTAAAACAAGGCCACCGGAATCAGCACCGCGTTGCCCAGCACCGCCATGGCCACGCTGCCGCCCAGCTTGAGCGAGGACAAGACCGAGTCCATCAAGTCGTCCCGGTTGGCGCTGAGGTATTTCATCAACTGCGCTTTCAAGCTGCCCATATCGAGCGAGAAGTTCAGCCCCCACTGTGTAAACAAAGGGTTGATGCTGTTTTGCAAGCGGTCCATCAGCAAAGGCAATTGCTGCTGTATCAGCGGCCACTCACGCACCAACACCGGCACCAACAGCAAAGCCAGGCCGAGCACGGCCACCAAGGCCAGCAATTCCACCAACACCACAGAAAGAATAACGGGCACGCGCGGGCCCAACAGCGTTTGCAAACGCCGCACCAGCGGTTGCAAGGCATAGGCCAGCACCGCAGCCACCACAAACGGGGCCAGCACGGGCGCGAGGAGCCACAGCACAAGGACCAGTGCCAAGGCCACGCCAGCCCAAGCGGCCAGGCGTTGCACAGTGAAAGTTGCGGACAGGCGCAGAGCCATTTCTTCCTTAAATATGAGGGATCCGGGAACAGGGTCTGGGTGAACCCGTAAAATCAGCGCTTGATTTTAGTCTGCTCGCCTGCGCGAGCCCCCGATTTACTTTCTGTATGCCCTTTGGGGCCACCTTCATGACGCAAACTCCCCTCTCCTACAAAGACGCTGGTGTCGACATTGTTGCCGGCGACGCGCTGGTTGAACGCATCAAGCCTCTGGCCAAGAAAACCATGCGCGAGGGTGTGTTGGCCGGGATTGGTGGCTTTGGCGCCTTGTTTGAAGTACCCAAGCGCTACAAAGAACCCGTTCTGGTAAGTGGCACCGATGGTGTAGGCACCAAGCTCAAGCTGGCTTTTGAATGGGACATGCACGACACCGTGGGCATCGACCTGGTGGCCATGAGTGTGAACGACGTACTGGTGCAAGGCGCTGAACCGCTGTTTTTCTTGGACTACTTTGCCTGCGGCAAATTGGACATCGATACCGCCGCCGCCGTGGTGGGCGGCATTGCCAAAGGTTGCGAGCTGTCAGGCTGCGCGCTGATTGGCGGCGAAACCGCTGAAATGCCCGGCATGTACCCGGCCGGCGAATACGATTTGGCAGGCTTTGCCGTCGGCGCCGTAGAGAAATCGAAAATCCTGGCCGGTCAAAACGTCAAGGCCGGTGATGTGGTGCTGGGCCTGGCATCGAACGGCGTGCACTCCAACGGGTTCAGCCTGGTGCGCAAGTGCATTGAGCGGGCCGGCGCCAACGCGCCCGCCATGCTGGACGGCAAGCCTTTCAAACAGGCGCTGATGGAGCCCACCCGCTTGTATGTGAAGAACGTGCTGGCGGCCTTGGCCGCTTTCCCCACCTCACCCGAAGCCCCGAGCGGCATCAAAGCTTTGGCGCACATCACCGGTGGTGGCTTGCTCGAGAACATCCCCCGCGTCTTGCCAGGCGGCCTGGCAGCGCATTTGGTCAAAGGCAGCTGGCCGCAGACCGAACTCTTTGCTTGGCTGCAAAACACCGCCGGCATTGACGACATCGAAATGAACCGCACCTTCAACAACGGCATTGGCATGGTGGTGGTGGTGGAAGCCGCTGACGCACAGGCCTGCGCGGACACGCTGCGCACCAGCGGTGAGCAGGTGTACGTCATTGGCACCATCGCGCCGCAAGGCAGTGGCGAGCAAGTGGTCGTGGCCTAAAGGCCTGCTTACAGCGCTTTCAATTCGGCCAGCCGGTCCGAGAGGTAATCCGCATCGGCCGCCGTAGGGGCGTGCGAGAGGTAATGCGCCAAGTCGTCAATGGCTTGCGCGTGCCGGCCCCTTTGCGCATGGAGCAAGCCACGGTCGCGCCATTCAGGCCAAGCCTCGGGCAGCAACACCACCAAGCGGTCCATGACGGCCAACAAGCGTTCATCGTCGTCTTGGCTGCGAAAAATTTCTTTCAGGTTGTGCAGCATCCGAGCCAAGAGATCACGCGGCGGGCAAGCTTGCAAATGCAACTCCAGCGGTGCATCTCCGTCTTCCAGCACATCGTCAAATCGGCGAAACGGGGCCAGCCGTTCGCCCAGGGTATCGAGCCCCAAGGACTCGCCGCTCATCGGGTCCAGCACCACCAAGCCTTCATCCAAAGTGACCTTGACCAAAAAGTGCCCCGGAAACGACACCCCTTGCGCACTCAAGTCCAGGCCTCTGGCCAACTCCAGCCAAATCACGGCCAATGAAATCGGGATGCCTTTGCGGGTTCGCAGCACCTCAGACAGGTAGCTGTTTTCGTGCGCGTAGTAATTGTTGACGTTGCCCCCAAAGCCCAGATCGGCATAAAAAAACTGGTTCAACAAAGCCAACCGGGTCAAGCCGTCGGCGGCCTCAGGGATGCGCTGCTGCACGCGGGCCAGCAAACGGTCCACATCGGCCAACACCTGCTGCACATCCAGTCCCTCATCTTCATCTTGCGCCAAACTTGCAGCCGCTTCCAAGAGCGGCAAATCAGTATCGCTTTGCACCAGACTTTCGAAATAGGCCAGGGGCGTGATCGCTTGAAATTGAAAATTCATGACGGTCGCGCTTTATCGCTTTAAAAACTGTCGCCATTGCAGGCCACTGGCCCACAAAGAGCCCAAGTACAACAAGGCCGAGCCGAGCAGGACCAAGGCCAAGTAACCGATGCGCAAGCCGCTTTGGCTGCGCAAGGCCACCCAGGGCACTACCTGATTGGCCCAAACCAAAAAGCCGGCCAGCAGCGCGCAACCCAGCCCCACTTGCAGCGAGAACTTGCCCCAGCCCGGCGCGGGACGGTAGCTGCCGCGCTTGCGCAAGCCCCACAACAACCATGCCGCATTGACCATGGCGCCCAGGCCAATCGACAAGGCCAGCCCCGCATGCGCCAACACGGGCACCAACACAACATTGAGCAGTTGCGTCAGGCACAGAACCACCACCGCAATGCGCACCGGGGTTTTGATGTCTTGGTTGGCATAAAAACCCGGTGCAAGCACCTTGATGGCCACCAAGCCCAGCAAACCGCAGCCGTAACCCATCAACGCCAAGGTGGTTTGCTGCACATCGCGGTCGGTGAACGCGCCGTAGTGATACAGCACCGCCACCAAGGGTTGCGAAAACAGGAGCAGCGCCACCGCACAAGGCAAGGTGAACAGCACCACCAAGCGCAGGCCCCAGTCGAGCATGGCCGAATAGCGCTGCGTGTCACCGGTAGCGCGGGCGGCGGCCAGTTGCGGCATCAGCACCACGCCCAGCGCCACGCCCAGCATGGCGGTGGGGAACTCCATCAAGCGGTCGGCATAGGTGAGCCAACTGACGCTGCCTGGGGTCAAATGCGAGGCAATTTGGGTATTGATCAAGAGTGAAATTTGCGCCACGCCCACACCAAACAAGGCCGGGCCCATGAGCTGCGCGATGCGTCGCGTGGCCGGGTCGGCTGCGGAGTGGCGTATTTTTTTCAGGCTCAAGCCAATCGACGGCAGCACCCCCAAGCGCTTGAGCGCCGGAACCTGCAAAGCCAGCTGCAAGGCCCCGCCCAGCATCACACCCACAGGCAAGGCATAGACCGGCTCCACGCCTTGGGCTTGCAACCAGGGCGCGCCCCACCAAGCAGCCGAGATCACGCACACATTGAGCAGCACCGGCGTGGCCGCAGGCACCACAAAATGCTTCCAGGTATTCAAAATACCGGCCGATAAGGCCACCATCGACATGAAGGCGATGTAGGGGAACATCCAGCGCGTCATGTGCACCGCGGCGTCGTAACCGCGTGGGTCTTGCTGCAAGCCGCTGGCCATAGCCCAGACCAACGCCGGGGCCAGCAACACGCCCAAAATGCTGACGCACAGCAGCGCCCAGGCCAGCACCGTGGCCACATGGTCGATCACCTGTCGGGTGGCTTGCTCGCCATGTTGGGCTTTGCTGGCGGCCAGCACCGGTACAAAGGCCTGGCTGAAAGCGCCCTCGGCAAACAGGCGTCGAAACAAATTGGGGATGCGAAACGCTACATTAAAGGCGTCCGTCAAGGCGCTGGCACCAAACAAAGAGGCGATCAACAACTCGCGCACCAAACCGGTCACGCGAGAGGCTAAAGTCAACAAAGAAACGACAGAGGCAGATTGAAGGAGGCTCACGCTGCTGAGTGTAGCGGCCAAGCCTTGCGGGCGCAGAGGTCAGCCGGGCTTGTGGCGGCCGCGCTTGAGGCTGCGGGTTTCATTTCCTGTTACAATCGTCGGCTTTGCTGCATCATCCTCAGACACTAGGAAATACATAAAATGGCATCAGCTAAACCCAAGAAAAAGAACCCGCGCCTGGCGTCGGGCCGTAAACGCGTCCGTCAAGACGTAAAAATCAACGCCGCCAACACTTCGTTGCGTTCCAAGTACCGCACCGCGGTGAAGAACGTTGAAAAAGCTGTTGTGGCCGGTGACAAAACCAAAGCAACCGAACTGTTTGCCAAAATGCAAGCCGTAGTGGACACGATTGCCGACAAAGGCATCTTCCACAAAAACAAAGCTGCTCGCGATAAGAGCCGCCTGTCGACCAAGGTCAAAGCCTTGGCGCTCGCCTGATCATCTGATCACCAGCCCGGCAGGTAGCGCGAAAGCACCACCCGCCGCCGTTTGAAACGGGTGCGCTGCAGCAAAGAAAAAGCAAAGAGCCGTCGCAAGACGGCTTTTTTGTTGCCTGCGGCCGAAATAGACTTGTCAATTAGTTCTTGTTGATTTTGATAATTTTGATAAATAAGTTACATTGATTCTGCATTCATTGTGAATTATTCATTGGAGAAATCATGCAACTTGGAATGATTGGCCTCGGCCGGATGGGCGGCAACATTGTGCGCAGACTTATGCGCCATGGACACGATTGTGTGGTGTTCGACACCAACGCCGCCAGCGTGGCCCAATTGGCCAAAGAAGGGGCGAGCCCCAGTCAAGATTTAGCCTCATTTGTGAAGCAGCTCAAGGCGCCTCGCGCGGTGTGGGTCATGTTGCCCGCTGGGCCCATCACCGAAGCCACGGTCAATGCTTTGGGCGAAGTGCTGGAAAGCGGCGACATCATCATCGATGGCGGCAACTCCAATTACCAAGACGATGTGCGCCGCGCCCAAGCGCTCAAGGGCAAAGGCATTCGTTACATCGATGTGGGCACCAGCGGCGGCGTGTGGGGCCTGGACCGGGGTTACTGCATGATGATTGGTGGCGATGCAACAGCCTTCAATCACCTCGACCCGATATTCAAAACGTTGGCGCCCGGCGTGGGCACCATCGACAAAACGCCCGGCCGCGAGCACATGAAGTCCACGGCCGAAGACGGTTACCTCTACACCGGCCCAGCAGGCTCTGGCCACTTTGTGAAGATGGTGCACAACGGCATTGAATACGGCCTGATGCAAGCCTATGCCGAAGGCCTGGATATTCTCAAAGGCGTGAACCAAGACAGCATTCCGGCCGAACGCCGCTACGACCTGAATCTGGCCGACATCACCGAGCTGTGGCGTCGGGGCAGCGTGGTCTCATCGTGGTTGCTGGACCTGAGCGCGATTTCGCTGGCGGAAGACCCTGAGCTCAAGTCGTATTCGGGTTACGTTGAAGACTCGGGCGAGGGCCGCTGGACCATCCAAGCCGCGATCGAAGAAGCCGTGCCTGCCGACGTGCTGACCGCTGCGCTGTACACCCGCTTTCGCTCACGCAAAGAACACACGTTTGCCGAAAAACTCCTGTCTGCCATGCGCAAACAGTTTGGCGGCCACAAAGAACCCGGCAAGAAATAAGACACACCATGGCACACGACATCGAACACGAAACCACCGCCCATGGCGAGCGAGCGCCGTCTTGCACCATCGTCATTTTTGGCGCTGGCGGCGATCTGACCAAGCGCCTGGTCATGCCTGCGCTGTACAACCTGGCGCGCACCAATTTGCTGCCCGACAACTTTGCGCTGGTGGGCGTGGACTTGCTGGAGATGAGCGATCAGTCCTTTCAAGACCATGTGGAACAATCGATCCGCGCCTTTGCCGCCGACAAGCATTACGCGCAAACACTGGACGAAGCCAACCTGCAGCGCCTGGTCCAAAGCCTGACGTATTTGTCGGCTGATTTTTCCAACCCCGTGTCTTACCAACAACTGGGCGCCAAACTCAAGGGTTTGCAAACCACGCACCACGTCAACGACAACGTGATGTTTTATTTGGCCGTCGGCGCGCGCTTTTTTGGCGGCATCGTCGACCAGCTCGGTCATGCCGGTTTGGTCACCGAGACCAACGACTACTGGCGCCGCGTGGTGGTGGAAAAGCCCTTTGGCAACGACCTGGCCTCGGCACAAGCGCTCAACACGCAATTGCGCCACAGCCTGTCTGAAAAACAGATCTACCGCATGGACCATTTCTTGGGCAAAGAGACGGTGCAAAACATCATGCTGATGCGCTTTGCCAACGG
>CANGDZ010000064.1 GCA_947452785.1 Comamonadaceae bacterium
CGGGGCCAGCGGGCGAGTCTGGGAAATCAGACGGACCACGCAATCAAGGCCGGATATAAGAGAGCAGCCGACTTCTTCGCAACACAACACAAATTTCTCTTGCTACCCGGGAGGCATCCATATAAGACGAACATGACCTCACGCCGCCACTTCATGCACACCGTATTGGCCAGCGCCGCAGGTCTGGCCGTGCAACCCGCCTTCAGCCAGAGCGCGGCTTGGCCGTCCAAGCCGATCAATTACCTGGTCGCTTTTCCCGCTGGCGGCACCACCGATATTTTGGCCCGCGTGGTGTCCCAGAAATTGGGCCTGGCTTTGGGCACCACCCTGGTCATTGAAAACAGGGGCGGCGCTGGCGGCAGTGTCGGCTCCGAAATCGCGGCTCGTGCACCGGCCGACGGCTATAACCTGCTCGGCGGCACCATCAGCTCGCATGCGATCAATGTGAGCCTGTACCCCAAGCTCGGCTACGACCCGCTCAAATCGTTTACGCCCGTGTTCTTGTACGGCACCAATCCGGTGGTCTTGGTGGTGGCGGCCAACAGTCCTTACAAAACCTTGAAGGACTTGTTGACGGCAGCCAAGGCCAAACCCGAAAAGCTTTCCGGCGCATCGGCCGGCAACGGCACCTCGCAACACCTGGCGCAAGAGTTGTTGGCCTTTAAAGGCGGTGTCAAATTCACCCACGTGCCCTACAAAGGCAGTGCCCCTGCGATTCAAGACGTGATGAGTGGGCAAGTGGACTTCATGTTCGACACCACCGTGGTGGCAGGCGCGCACATCCAAAGCGGCAAGCTGCGAGCTTTGGCGGTGACTTCGGTCAAGCGTCTGACCGACTCCATGCCCGATGTGCCCACCGTGGCCGAGTCGGGCTGGCCCGGCTTGCAGGGTTTTGAGGTGGTGTCTTGGCAAGCCTTGTTTGCGCCCGCTGGCACGCCCAAGCCCATCGTGGAGCGTCTGCACGCCGAGATTTTGAAGATCATGCAAACCCCTGAGATGCAAGAGCGCATCAAGGGCTTGGGCATGCAGCCTTCGACGCTGACGCCCGAGCAGGTGCTCAGCTTCCAGAAGTCGGAGATCGACAAATGGGCACAGGTCATCAAGGCCGCCAACATCAAACTCGACTAAAGGCTTGTCATGAAAATCCCCTTCTTGCTGAGCGCCTTGCTGGGAGGCGTGTTGAGCCTGACGGCCCAAGCGCAAAGTCCGGCGACCTTTCCGTCCAAGCCCATCAAGATCGTCGTGCCGTTCCCGGCTGGGGGCACTTCGGACATATTGGCCCGGCTCATCAGTCAAAAAATGACCGAAGCCTGGGGTCAACCCGTGTTGATCGACAACAAGCCCGGCTCCAGCGGCAACCTGGGTGCGGATCTGGTGGCCAAGGCCGCGCCCGATGGCCATACCTTGGTGTTGATGGACGTGGGCAATCTGGTCATTAGCCCGGCGCTGTTTAAATTGCCTTTCAATGTGCTGAATGACTTCGCACCCGTGGCCATGGTGGCTTATTCGCCGCATTTGCTGGCTGTGAGCAGCAAGGTGCCGGCCAACACGCCCGCCGAATTGGTGGCCTATGCCAAAGCCCAAAAAGGCAAGCTCAACTACGCCGTGGCGGCCGGCATGGGCAGCGCCTCGCATTTGGCGGGCGTCACTTACGCGCAGCGCAACGGCATCGAGTGGGGCTATGTGCCCTACAAGGGCGGGGCGCAAGCCATCACCGATTTGATCGGTGGCCAAGTGGACGTGATGTTCAACGGCATGGTCGCCACCTACCCCCATATGAAGGCCGGCAAGATCAAGTTGATTGCCATTTCCAGCGCCAAGCGCAATGCGCAAATGCCTGATACGCCGACGGTGGCCGAAAGCTTGCCGGGTTTCCTGACCGGCAGTTTTCAAGGCTTGTTGGCTCCCACCGGCACCCCCAAAGCGGTGGTGGACAAACTCTTTGCCGAGGTGCAGCGCATCACAGCGCTGCCTGAGATCAAAGAGCGCTTGACCACGCTGGGCGCAGAACCTTCGGCCATGACGCCTGATCAGTTTGGCGCTTGGTTGAAAGCCGAAATCCCGGCCATGGCCAAGATCGTCAAGGATGAAAAAATAACGGCCGACTGAAGTAGATTTTTGCAGATCGATCAGGGTAAATCCGGGTCATGGAAGCTGCGCGGGGACTACCTTTTGTGCTTTGAATTGATCATAATTACAGGTAATTACACGAAATTACAAGCTGTATTTCCATGGCCCCTTCGCTCAATTCTTTGCATGACCAAGTCGCAGATCGCCTGCGCAACTTGATCTTTGCCGGGGAGTTGCCGCCAGGCAGTTGGGTGGACGAAGTGCAGTGGTGTGAAGCCTGGTCCATCTCCCGCACGCCTTTGCGCGAGGCTCTCAAAGTCCTCAGCGCTGAGGGCTTGGTGCGGCATGAACCTCGGCGCGGCTGTTTTGTCAGCGAAGTCACTGAGCAGGATCTGGACGACATCTTTCCGGTGATCGCCATGCTCGAAGGCCGCTGCGCTCATGAAGCTGCCAGTCACGCCAGTCCGTCCGATATCCAGGCCATGGCCTTGCTGCACGATCAATTGAAAGTCCAAGCTAAGGCCGGACACATCCAAGACTATTACGCGACCAACTACCTGATTCATGAAGCCATCATCGCCATGGCCGGCAACAAATGGTTGGCGATGGCGATTGGCGATTTGCGCAAGATTTTGAAACTGGCGAGGCTGCAGCAACTCAATGCTCCAGGGCGTTTGGCACAGTCACTGAAAGAACATTTGGCCATTTTTGCGGCGATTCAGGCGCGAGACCCACAAGCTGCGGCTGATGCGATGCACGAGCACCTGTCCCGTCAGCGCATCGCTTTGCGCAGCCTGCGCCAAACACAACACGCACGCTTGCCGCTTGGCCCGGTTCCCGTTCTCCATCCAACCCTCACCTCCAAGACCCTCGCGTTATGAATACCTCTGAATGGATTGGCCGCAAAGTCGCCGGGTGGCTGCCCGTTGGCAACGTCGAAAAGGCTGCGGCGAAGACGGCAGTCGAAGCCAAGCAGGCGAAATCCACCCCATCGGCCCCCACCGTGCCGCAAGGCCGCTCGACCCGCGAGCGACTGGACGCCACCCTAAGGCACAAGGAGGAGGCCCTGTCGCCCCGAGTGCTGCGCCGCACTTTGACCGAATTGCAAGCCATCGTGGATCCTGGCGTGAGCGAGGTTGAAGGCGGGCGCCGTGCCAAAGGGGTTGCGCAGTGGTACAGCAAGGCCTCGCCGCAACAGCGCCAGGACTGCTGGTTGTTGATGAGCGAGCAATTTGCGCCCGATGCAACCAAAGTCAGGGCTGCACGTGAACTGTACGAAGCCGCGCTGGGCACCCCCGACGAAGGCGTGGCGGAAATTCGCATGCGCAAAGCGCTGGTCTCGCCGCGCACCCGCTTGTTGCAGCGCTTTGCCGTTTTTCCTGAAGGCATGCGCTTTTTGGTCGATTTGCGTGCCGAATTGCTGCCTGCCTTGAAAGGCAATAAGCGCGTTCTGGCCCTGGAAGCGGAGTTAGAAAATCTGTTCACCACCTGGTTTGACGTGGCCTTTTTGGAGTTGCGTCGCATCAGCTGGGATTCGCCCGCCAGCCTGGTGGAAAAGTTGATCAAGTACGAAGCGGTGCACGACATCAAAAGCTGGGGCGATGTGAAAAACCGACTCGACTCGGATCGTCGTTGCTACGGTTTTTTTCATCCGCGCCTGCCCGACGAACCTTTGATTTTTGTCGAAGTCGCCTTCATGGACGAGATCGCGTCCAGCATCAGCCCCCTCCTAGACGAGTCGGCTGAAGCGGTGGATGTGAGCAAGGCCAAGACCGCCATTTTTTACTCCATCAGCAACACCCAAACCGGCCTCAAAGGCGTGAGTTTTGGTGACTCCCTGATCAAGCGGGTGGTGGAGACTTTGCGCGCTGACTTTCCCAAACTCAAAACCTTTGCCACCTTGTCGCCCATTCCCGGTTTTCGGCAGTGGTTGGCTCGTCATGCACCGCGGATGCTAGAAGAGACGCCCGAAAAAATGCGCGCACACCTCGGTCGTGCGGTGGGCTTTGAGCCTGCGTCCGTTGAACATGTGATGTCCGCTCTGGACCAGATCACCACCTTGCCCGAGCGCTCGGTGCTGCGGCAGTGGTTGTTGGGCTGCGCCGCGCACTACCTGGGCAAAGAGTTGACAGAAGAACGCCCCACCGATCCGGTGGCCCGTTTTCACTTGGGCAACGGCGCAAGGGTGGAGTTGATCCATTGGGGCGCCGACCTGTCGCCTAAAGGCGTGCGCCAATCCTATGGGCTGATGGTGAATTACCTGTACGATTTGCGCAAACTCGACCGCCACCGCCAGATGATGGCGCAAGGCAAGATGCCCGTTTCTGGGGATGTCGAAAGCCTGTATTTTTGAGTCGTTATTTTGAGTTGAAGCAAGCCCATGGCTTGCACCCCATGAACACAAAGGAGACCTTTCATGATCCATTTGAATCACCTCACTGACCGCCGTAAGCTGCTGAGATGGACCGCGGCTGCGGCTGGCGTTGCCGCTCTGCCAGCTTGGTCACAGGCCGCTTGGCCGACCAAGCCAGTGACCTTGATCGTGCCCTTCCCGGCGGGCGGCGGCACCGATGCTTTTGCCCGACCCTTGTCGGCGCAGTTTTCGCGATTGACGGGCAAGCAGTTGATCATCGACAACCGGGGTGGTGCCGGGGGCACCTTGGGCGCCGGGGTGGCCGCCAAAGCAGCCCCCGATGGCTACACCTTGTTCATGGGGGCGGTGCATCACACGATTGCGCCGTTCATGTACGCCAAGTTGGACTACGACTTGGAGCGCGATTTGGTGCCTTTGATTTTGGTGGCTAACGTGCCCCAAGTCCTGGTGGTGAATCCGAAAAAAGTACCGGCAGCCAACTTCAAAGAGTTCATTGAATTTGTACGCAAGAACCCCGGTCGGTTGAACTACGGCTCTGCCGGTGGCGGCACGTCACACCATCTGGCGGGTGAGTTGTTCAAGTTGCAAACCAAAACGTTTATCACCCACATTCCATACCGCGGCGCGGGCCCGGCCTTGCAAGATCTGATCGGCGGCAATGTGGACATGATGTTTGACGGCCTGGGCTCGTCAGCCGTTCACATCAAGAGTGGTCGCGTCAAGGCCTTGATGGTCTCGGGCACCAAACGCAACCCAGCCTTCCCTGATGTCCCTTGCTCGACCGAATTGGGCTTGCCTGATTACACAGTCAGTACCTGGTATGGAGTGTGGACGCCCAAGGGGACACCGGTGGAAGCGCAGACCCATGCCGTAGATGAAATTCGCAAAGCCTGCCAGACCGACGAAGCCAAAGCCGTTTGGGCCAACCAAGGTGCTGAATTTCCCAACCTGACTGGCGCCCAGTTTGATGGCTTCATCAAAGCCGAATTGCGCAAATGGTCGCAAGTGGTTAAAGCCTCAGGCGCCAAGTTGGACTGATGGATTTGACAGCCTGATTTTTTTTATTCATTTCATTTCATTTCACCATGTCCCAACACAATCTCTTTGCCGCTTTGCGTGCGGCCTTTCCCAAAGACCTGGACACTGTGGCGGTCGAAACCGACAACGGTTTGAATTACAGCTGGCGCGATCTGGACCGCGCCAGCGCCGTGATGGCCAATTTGCTGCAATCCTTGGACATTCCGCTAGGCAGTCGGGTGGCGGTGCAGGTTGAAAAGTCGGTCGAAGCCATGGTGTTGTACCTGGCCACCCTGCGTGCAGGCATGGTGTTTTTGCCGCTGAACACCGCTTACCAAAGCAGCGAGATTGAATACTTTGTCGGCAACGCCGAACCTGCGGTGGTGGTGTGCAGCAGCAAGAACTTTGGCTGGGTCAGCAAGATTGCTTTCAAAGCCGGCACCCAACATGTTTTTACTTTGGACGACGACCGCACGGGGTCTTTGTTGCAACGCGCAGCGCATCACAGTGACCAACACAAAACGGTGATGCAAAAGGCCGATGATTTGGCTGCAATTTTGTACACCAGTGGCACCACCGGTCGCAGCAAAGGCGCCATGCTGACGCACGGCAATATGCTGAGCAACGCGCAAATGCTGAAAGATTATTGGGGTTGGAAAAAAGGCGACGTGCTGATCCATGCCTTGCCGATTTTTCATGTGCATGGCTTGTTTGTCGCGATTCATGGCGCTTTGATCAACGGCAGCAAAATGATTTGGCTGTCCAAGTTCGACCCCAAGTTGGTGATTGCCAAAATGGCCGAGGCCACCGTGTTCATGGGTGTGCCGACCTTGTATGTGCGCATGCTGGCCGAACCCGGTTTGACGCGTGAAGCCGCCAAACACATGCGCTTGTTCATTGCCGGTTCCGCGCCGCTCTTGATTGAAACTTTCAACGAATGGACAGAGCGCACCGGGCACACGATTTTGGAGCGCTACGGCATGAGCGAGACCGTGATGTTGACCTCCAACCCCTATGCAGCCGATGCGCGTTACGCCAAACAAGCCGAGCGCCGGGGTGGCACGGTGGGCTTTCCACTGCCGGGTGTGGGTTTGCGCGTGATCAATGACGAAGGCCAGACCTTGCCTGTGGGCGAAATTGGCGGCATCCAGGTCAAAGGTCCGAATGTCTTTAAAGGTTACTGGCGCATGCCGGAAAAAACCAAAGAAGAATTCACGGCGGATGGCTTCTTCAAAACCGGCGACGTCGGCAAGGTGGATGCACGCGGGTATGTGACCATTGTGGGCCGTAGCAAGGACTTGATCATCAGCGGCGGCTACAACGTTTACCCTGCGGAGATCGAGGGCTACATCAATGACATGCCGGGTGTGGCCGAAAGCGCCGTGGTGGGGGTGCAGCACCCTGATTTTGGTGAAGTCGGCGTGGCGGTCGTGATTGCCAAACCCGGCGTGACCTTGAGCGGCGACACCATCATTGCCAGCTTGAAGTCGCAACTGGCCAACTTCAAAATCCCCAAGCGTTGTTTTGTGGTGGCCGAACTGCCGCGCAACACCATGAGCAAAGTGCAAAAGAACTTGCTGCGCGATCAGTACAAGGGTTTGTTTGCGGCTTGACGCCAGCGCAATGGGGGTTGAGCCCAAAGCACCTCACAGAAAAGGCCTAGGCCGCTTGCGCGACCCAGGCCTTTTTTCTGGCATGGATCAGTTTTGAGCTTGAACTCAGCGCAGAACCAAGACCGGCACGTGAGAGTGGGTGAGCACCTGCTGGGTTTCGCTGCCCAGCAGCAAACGCTTGATGCCTTTGCGGCCATGGGAGGCCATGACGATCAGGTCGGCGTTTTGCTTTTTGGCAGCAGCAATGATCGCGTCAGACACCACATCGGACTTGGCGGTCACGCCTTTGGCGACCACATTTTTGGCTTTGGCTGACTTGACTACCGCGTCCACGGCGGCTTGGGCCGTGTCCGTCCATTGCTTCTCAACCCGACTCACGTCTTGCACCGACAGAGGAATGCTGCCTTCAAAGTAAGCCTGAGGGTAACGGGGCACCACTTTGAGTGCGATCAACTCTGCACCGCAGGCTGCGGCCAAGCCAATGGCGCTGGTGACGGCTTTTTTGGACAGCGTAGAGCCATCTGTCGCGACAAGAATATGTTTGTACATTTCGAAATCTCCTTTTGAACTTTGACAGGCCTCAGAATACGCGCTTGCCGCAAGCTGGACTTGACGTATATCAAGCAGTTGCGATCTGTTTTGATTTATCGTTTGGCCCTATGTCGTCTTTCCTTGCCGCGCCACTGTCATTGCTTGACGATCCCCAAGAGTGGTCCGCTTTCAGTCAACCTGTGGCCCGCCAACCCCACGTGTGGCAGTCCAGTGTGGTGTTTGAGGGAATGCATTGCACCGCCTGCGCCATCAACATTGAAGACGCCTTGCGCGCTGTGCCCGGTGTGGCCTCGGTACAGGTCAGCGCGGCCAGCCATCGCGGTTTGATTGAATGGACCGATGCCCAAACCCGCCCCAGCGAATGGATGGCTGCGGCTGAGCAAGCCGGTTACCGTGTCGTGCCGGCCAATGATGGTGCGGCCCACACGCAGCGGCGTATGCAGGCGCGTCAATTGATGTGGCGTTGGGGTGTGGCCGGGCTGTGCATGATGCAAGTCATGATGTACGCGACCCCGTCCTATCTGGCGCAACCCGGGGACATCACGCCGGAAATGGTCCAACTGCTTCGTTGGGCTTCGTGGGTGCTTTCATTGCCGGTGATGCTGTTTTCATGCATGCCGTTTTTTGCCAATGCTTGGCGCGATCTGAAACTGCGCCAGGTCAGCATGGATTTGCCCGTGGCACTGGGTATGGCCGTGACCTTTGGCGTCAGTACGGTGGGGACCTTTGAGCCCACGGGGACGTTTGGCGGCGAGGTGTATTTCGACTCCCTGACCATGTTTGTGTTCTTTTTGCTGTCAGGCCGCTGGTTGGAGTTGCGACTGCGCAACCGCACCGCCGGGGCTTTAGAGGCGGTGATGAATCGCTTGCCCGACAGCGTGCGCCGGCAGACCGCCACAGGCGACTGGGAGCTGATTTCGATTCGCCGCTTGGCGGTGGGGGATGTGTTGGAAATCTTGCCCGGCGAGGCGATTGCCGCCGACGGCATGGTGTTGCAAGGCCAGTCGCAGGTGGACGAAGCCTTGCTCACTGGAGAGTCGCGGCCTTTGTCGCGCAGCGTGGGCAGTGCGGTGATTGCCGGCAGCCATAACCTCTCGGCGGTGATCCGAATTCGGGTCACCCAAGTGGGCGCGGCCACACGCTTCGCCCAAATCGTGGCCTTGATGGAGAGCGCCTCAGTTTCCAAGCCCGAAATTGCCTTGGTGGCCGACCGCTGGGCCAAGCCATTTTTGTTGGGGGTTCTGCTGGCCTCGGCCGGTGCAGCGGTTTATTGGTGGCCCACCAGCCCCGCACATGCCCTGATGGTGGCGGTGGCCGTTTTGGTGGTGACCTGCCCTTGTGCCTTGTCTTTGGCCACACCGGCGGCCATGTTGGCCACCGCAGGCGCCTTGGCGCGCAGTGGCGTGTTGGTGCGCCGACTGCAAGCGTTGCAGGCCCTGGCTTCGATCGATACGGTGGTTTTTGACAAAACCGGCACCTTGACCCGGGATGCCTTTACCCTGGCGAACGTGCAGACGCGCGAGGGTGTGAGCCGTTCTCAGGCCTTGACTTGGGCGGGGTCTTTGGCGCGACATTCGCTGCATCCGGTCTCGCGCGCCCTCTGGTCAGCCGCGCGTCAAGAGGCCGTGCAGGCCGAAACTCTGCCAGAGTTGGAGGCCTTGCAGGTGATCGATATGCAAGAGTTGCCAGGGCAGGGCGTGCAAGCCCTGTGGCCGCAAAGCACAACAAGCCCAACCGGTCCGAAAGGCCTATTGCGATTGGGATCGGCTATTTTTTGCGGCCTGGTGCCGCAGGCTGAACGCGGCTTGCAAGCCGTGCTGGCAGACGATTCGGGTTGGTTGGCCACGCTGGATTTGCAAGAAGATATTCGCCACGACGCTTTGTCTACCGTCCAGGCTTTGCAAAAGCAAGGCCTGCATGTGTTGTTACTGTCCGGTGACGGTGATGCCGCTGTACATCGAGTGGCCCAAGCCGTGGGCATCACCGATGCGCGCGGGGGGTGCAGCCCTCAAGACAAATTGGCCGCCCTGCAAACTTTGCAAGCGCAAGGCCATCAGGTGGCTATGGTGGGCGATGGTTTGAACGACGGTCCTGTCTTGGCTGGCGCGCATGTGTCATTTGCTCTGGGTCAAGCGGTTCCACTGGCGCAGTCCAAGGCCGACTTTGTGCTGTTAGGGGCCCAATTGGGTGTGTTGGTGCCGGTTTGGGCGCGCAGTCGCCAAACTTTGCGCGTGGTTCGCCAAAACCTGGTCTGGGCGGCCTGTTACAACGCCGCTTGCGTGCCCATGGCGTTGATGGGCTGGTTGCCGGCCTGGCTGGCAGGACTGGGCATGGCCTTCAGTTCCCTGTGGGTGGTGCTCAATGCCTTGCGTCTATCGAAAAATTTATAGTATTAATGGGTTAATTTTGGATATTTTATATTTATTGATACCTTTGTCAGTGGTGCTGGTTTTTGCCATCCTTGCGGGGTTGTGGTGGGCCATCCATCGAGGCCAATTTGAGGATATTGAGGCTGAAGGTGAGCGAATCCTGCGAGACGATTGACCTATATCAATTGTCAGTTTATGTAAGTCGGCCATACTCAAATTGATTTTTTTAAAAGAGGTGAAAATGAAATTTGCCAATGCGCAAGCCACTGTCTACAACGATACCGTTGTGCGTCAGTTCGCCATCATGACGGTGGTGTGGGGCGTGGTGGGCATGTTGGTGGGGGTGATCATTGCCGCCCAACTGACTTGGCCTGAATTGAACTTGGGTATTCCATGGCTTAGCTATGGGCGTTTGCGACCACTGCACACCAATGCAGTGATCTTTGCGTTTGGCGGTTGTGGCTTGTTTGCCAGTGCCTACTATGTGGCGCAGCGCACTTGTAACGTGCGATTGTTCGCCAGCTCTTTGGCTTCATTCACCTTTTGGGGCTGGCAGTTGGTCATTGTCTTGGCCGCCATTTCATTGCCTTTGGGTTACACCAGCGGCAAAGAATATGCCGAACTCGAGTGGCCGATTGACATTTTGATTACCTTGGTTTGGGTCAGCTTTGCGGTGGTGTTTTTTGGCACCATAGGCACCCGCAAGGTGCGTCACATTTACGTGGCCAACTGGTTCTTTGGCGCTTTCATCATCGCCGTGGCTTTGTTGCACTTGGTCAACAGCGCGGCTTTGCCTGTGGGCTTCATGAAGTCTTATTCGGCTTACGCCGGCGTGCAAGACGCAATGGTGCAATGGTGGTACGGTCACAATGCCGTGGGCTTCTTTTTGACGGCTGGTTTTCTGGGCATGATGTACTACTTCATCCCCAAGCAAGCCGAGCGTCCCGTGTACTCCTATCGCCTGTCGATCGTGCACTTTTGGGCCTTGATTTTCACTTACATGTGGGCCGGCCCGCACCACCTGCACTACACCGCTTTGCCTGATTGGACTCAATCGGTCGGCATGGTGTTCTCTTTGATTTTGTTGGCGCCCAGCTGGGGCGGCATGATCAACGGTGTGATGACCCTGTCGGGTGCGTGGCACAAACTGCGTGACGATCCTATCCTGCGCTTTTTGATCGTGTCTTTGTCTTTCTATGGCATGTCGACCTTCGAAGGTCCGATGATGTCCATCAAGACCGTCAACGCCTTGAGCCATTACACCGATTGGACTGTGGGTCACGTGCACTCGGGCGCCTTGGGCTGGGTGGGCTTGGTGACCATGGGTTCGATGTACTACCTGATTCCCCGCTTGTTCGGAAAAAAACAGATGCACAGCGTCAAAGCGATTGAGATTCACTTCTGGGCAGCCACCATTGGCATAGTGATTTACATCGCCGCGATGTGGATTGCCGGTGTGATGCAAGGCCTGATGTGGCGCGCTGTGAACACGGACGGCACTTTGACCTACACCTTTGTGGAGTCGGTGAAAGCCACTTATCCGTTCTATGTGCTGCGCTTGATTGGCGGTTTGCTCTACCTGAGCGGCATGCTGGTGATGCTGTGGAACACCTTCAAAACGGTCACCACCGGCCGCGCCGTGGATGTTCAGATTCCCGTTCTCACCGCACACGCATAAGGAGTGACCAGCATGTCAGATAACAACAAAACGGGCGGCGGTCTGTCCCACGAAAAGATCGAAACCAACAACTTCCTGATGATCGTCTTGATCCTTGTGGTGTTGCTGTTCGGTGGCTTGGTTGAAATCGTTCCCCTGTTCTTCCAAAAGTCCACCACAGAGCCCATTCCAGGCCTCAAGCCTTACACCGCCTTGCAAGTGGCTGGGCGCGACATCTATGTGCGTGAAGGTTGCTACAACTGCCACTCGCAGATGATTCGCCCTTTCCGTGCAGAGACTTTGCGCTATGGCCCCTACTCTGTGGCTGGCGAGTCGGTGTATGACCACCCCTTTCAGTGGGGCAGCAAGCGCACCGGTCCTGACTTGGCGCGTGTGGGCGGCAAATACAGCGACGAATGGCATCGCATTCACCTGACCAACCCCCGTGATGTGGTGCCTGAGTCCAATATGCCGGCTTATTTGTGGCTTGAAAAAAGCCCAGTGGATGCCGCCAGTTTGCCAGCACACATGAAAGGTCTGCGCACTTTGGGCGCGCCTTACTCAGACGAAGAAATTGCCAAAGCCTCTGACGATGTCAAAGGCAAAAACGAGCTGGATGCCGTCATCGCATACCTGCAAGTTTTGGGCATTCACCGCAAATAAGGAGCAGGGCATGGACATCAACACGCTTCGCGCCATTGTCACTGTGATCACTTTTGTGGTGTTCATCGGGATCGTGGCCTGGGCTTGGTCGCGTCGCAATCAAGCCGCGTTTGAAGAAGCCGCCCAACTGCCCTTCCGCCAAGACGACTGAGGTCGTCGAGCGATATGAAAATAAAGGAATCGAAATGAGTGACTTCACAAGCAATTTCTGGTCGTTGTATGTGACTGGCATTGCGCTGGTCGGCATCTTTGCCTGCTTGTTGCTGTTGTGGTTCAGTGGCAAAGCCAAGGCCATGACCGCCAACGACAACACCACCGGCCACGTGTGGGACGGTGATCTGCGCGAGATGAACAACCCGCTGCCGCGCTGGTGGGTCGGCTTGTTCATCATCACCATTGTGTTTGCTTTGCTGTACCTGGCTTTGTACCCAGGGTTGGGCAATTCAGCAGGCAAACTGAATTGGACATCGGCTGGACAATACGAAGCTGAGGTGGCCAAGGGCAACAAAGAAGTCGAGCCTTTGTACGCACGGTTTTCGGGCATGCCGCCTGAAGACGTGGCCAAGGATCCTCAAGCCATGGCCATTGGCGACCGTTTGTTCATGAATAACTGTGCCCAGTGCCACGGTTCTGACGCTCGCGGTAGCAAAGGGTTTCCAAACTTGACCGATGCCGATTGGCTGCACGGCGGCACACCCGCCAAAATCAAGGAAACCCTGACGCTGGGCCGTATCGGCCAAATGCCGCCCATGGCCGCCGCTGTGGGCACACCTGAAGATGTGCGCAACGTGGCTCACTATGTGCTCAGCCTGTCTGGCAGCCCACACGATTCCCTGCGTGCTTCTTTGGGTAAGTCCAAGTTCGGCGCTTGCGCAGCCTGCCATGGCATGGACGGCAAAGGCAACCAGGCTTTGGGCGCACCGAATCTGACTGATGACATTTGGTTGCACGGTTGGGGCGAGGCCGCGATTGTGGACCGTATCAACAACGGCAAAATCAACCAAATGCCAGCACAGGCGGGCAAGTTGACTGAGAGCCAGATTCACGTGTTGGCCTCTTATGTCTGGGGCTTGTCCAACAAAGGCGGTGCTGCAGCACTTGCGCCGGTAGCCAAGTGAGTTGATGTGTTTGTAGGATTGATAAAAGTTTGAAAAACGAACCCGAAGATTCACCCAAAATCATCCCCATTCTCCCTGTGGCTTTGGCCACTGAAGGGGATGCGGATGACTCAAGGGAAGTGACATCACTGTACGTAGCGCACCAAAAAATATATCCCCGCAGTGTCACCGGCTTGTTTGCGCAGTGGCGCTGGGTGATGGTGGTGATCACTCAACTGGTTTTTTATGGCTTGCCCTGGTTTGAATGGGGTCAACGTCAAGCGGTGTTGTTTGACTTGGGCGCGCGCCGTTTTTATATTTTCGGCATTGTCTTGTATCCGCAAGACTTCATTTACCTGACCGCGCTGTTGGTCATTTCTGCGCTGGCTTTGTTTTTATTCACTGCTGTGGCTGGGCGTTTGTGGTGTGGTTACGCTTGCCCACAAACCGTTTACAGTGAAATTTTCATGTGGATCGAGCGCAAGGTCGAAGGCGACCGTAGCGCGCGCATACGGCTGGACGGCGAGTCCATGTCACTCGAGAAACTGGTCAAAAAATGGTACAAACATTTTTTATGGATCAGTTTGTCGATGTGGACGGGCTTCACCTTCGTGGGCTACTTCACCCCCATTCGCGAGTTGGGCATGGAGTTTTTCTTGGGTCGCATGTCCTCTTGGGAAGTCTTCTGGGTGTTCTTTTATGGCTTTGCCACCTACGGCAATGCTGGCTTCATGCGCGAGCAGGTGTGCAAATACATGTGCCCCTATGCGCGCTTTCAAAGTGCCATGTTTGACAAAGACACTTTGATCGTGACCTACGACGAAGAGCGCGGCGAACCCCGTGGTGCCCGTAGCAAAAAAGCCGATATGGCCACTTTGAATTTGGGCGCTTGTGTCGATTGCACCTTGTGCGTGCAGGTCTGCCCCACGGGCATCGACATCCGCAAGGGCTTGCAGTACGAGTGCATTGGTTGTGGCGCTTGTGCGGATGTGTGCGACACGGTCATGGACAAAATGGGCTATGCCCGTGGCTTGGTCAAGTACTCGACTCAGCACGCCATGAAGCAAGGTTGGAGTCATGCCCAGGTAGTGCGCAATATATTCAGGCCCCGGGTGTTGCTTTACACCGGCCTGCTGTTGTCCATCATTGTGGCTGTGGGAATCAGCTTGGCGGTGCGCACACCCTTCAAGGTGGATGTGGTGCGCGATCGCGCCTCCTTAGCCCGCATCGTGGCCGGTGGCAAGATTGAAAATAACTACCGCTTGCAAATCATGAACGCGGCCGAAGAGGCGCAGCGCTTTACCATTTCGGCCGAAGGATTGCCTGGTTTGCAAATGGATACCGATGCCCAGGTGACGGTGGCTTCCACCGAATCCCAATGGGTGTCGGTGCGGTTGCAAGTGCCTTACGATGCGGCGCCTGCGGGCTCGCACCCCATTCATTTCAGCATCAGTTCAAGCTCACCCGCTGAAACCATTGTTGAAAAATCGGTCTTTTTGGTACCACGCTAAAGCAAGATGCCTTGCATCTTGAAAGGAAATTGAAAATGTCAGCCAGTTCTACTATGACTTCAACCCAACCAGCGCCGTGGTGGTCATTTGCTCATGTGTGGATGGTGATTGCCGGACCCGCTGTGGTGGTGGTGGCCAGCTTCATCACCTTGTATTTGGCCATCAGTTCGCCAAATACCGTGCTCGAGGCCGAGCCCTCGCCGCAATCACAGCAAGGAGCACAGGGCAATGCCAATATGGCCCCCGCGATGTTGGCGCGCAATCATGCGGCCACGGGTGTGGTTCCGGTCAAGCCCGTGACACCCGATGTGTCGTCGGTCAAACCTTGACGTTTAAGAAGTTGATCGCCCCCAACCCCAGCGGAGACCACGGATGAAACACACTATGCGGGCTCAAAGAATGATGTGGATTGCCTGGCCTGCCTTCTTGGTCGCCGGCATGTTGGAGGTCTTGGTGTTCGCCTGCGTCGACCCGGCAGACTTGCATTGGTTTGGCTCCGCCTTGCCCGTGTCACGCCAAGGGGTTTACACCTTGGCATTTTTTGCATTTTGGTTTTTAGCGATGGTCTCGAGCGGGTTGACCACCTTGCTCTCGGCTTCTCCGTTTGAGGTGAACCGATGCCCCATTCCTAAGGGCGAACGACCTGCGGACTGCGCTCGAGGCAACTGCGGCTGAGTTGCCAGTCTGACGCTGCGTACAGAAGGGCAGGTCAGTGGCAGGCGACTTGGTTGTTCACCAGTTGTTGCAACGCATCTGGATTGACGATGCGGACATGCCTTTGCTTGACCTCCACAATCCCTTCTTCCACAAACTTGGAGAAAGTGCGGCTGACGGTTTCCAGTTTCAAGCCCAAATAACTGCCAATTTCTTCGCGGGTCATGCGCAGGACCAGTTCAGTTTGTGAAAATCCGCGCGCATGCAGGCGCTGTACCAAATTCAACAAAAAGGCAGCCAAGCGCTCTTCTGCCCGCATGCTGCCGAGCAACAGCATCACGCCATGTTCACGCACAATTTCGCGGCTCATGATTTTGTGGACATGGTGTTGCAGTGAAGTTACCTCACGCGACAACGACTCAATTTTGTCGAAAGGCATCACACACACTTCAGCGTCTTCCAGTGCGCTCGCATCGCAAGAGTGAAAGTCACTCACAATGCCGTCCAGCCCCATGATCTCGCCAGCCATCTGAAAGCCAGTGACTTGATCGCGGCCATCTTCAGTGGCTACGCTGGTTTTGAAAAATCCGGTGCGAATGGCGTACAAGGCGTTGAACCGCTCGCCGTTTCTGAAGAGCATTTCGTTGCGTTTAACTTTACGCCGTGCGCCAATCATGTCGTCAATGCGCTGCAAGTCTTGCTCGCTCAAACCCTGGGGCATGCACAGCTCTCGCATATTGCAATTGGAGCAGGCCACTTTAATGGAATGCAGGTTCATGTGATTACCTTGGGGTAGGGCGTGCGAATTGATGAAAGTCATGTAATTCTAATTCCTAGAAGGGCAGGAGCACATTAAATTCAAAGAGGGATTGAGCTAAAACAGGTGCTGGATGGGATTAGCTTGATTTGCATCAAGTTGATTTTAGATAGCTCAGGCAAAGTGTAAGTGCGCTAACACACACATAGGAAAACAGTGCATGACGCTGATGACGACCGAATTGCTGACCCGTTTTGATATACCGGGCCCCCGATACACCTCTTACCCTACTGCGGATCGTTTTGTAGAAGCGTTCACCACGGCAGATTACATCCAGGCCTTAGAGCAACGCAGAGGCGCTTTGGGCTCGCTCGCCAAGCCTTTGAGCTTGTATGTGCACATTCCATTTTGCGAGTCACTGTGCTACTACTGCGCTTGCAACAAAATCATCACCAAACATCCCGAGCGGGCAACAGCCTATTTGGATTATTTGACGCGCGAAGTGGCTTTGCACGTTGAGCATTTGGGTGTGGGGCAACCCGTCAGTCAGTTGCATTTAGGGGGGGGCACGCCAACCTTCTTAAAAGATGCCGAGTTGGTCACTTTGATGGAAATGCTCAAACGCAACTTCCAAATTGTGCCCGGTGGCGAATACTCCATTGAAGTCGACCCCCGCACAGTGGATGCCCAACGCTTGGCCTTTCTGGCTCAGTTGGGATTCAATCGACTGAGCTTTGGCGTGCAAGATTTTGACCCCGAGGTCCAAGCAGCAGTTCACCGCATTCAACCCGCAGAGCAGGTCTTTAATTTGGTGGCCGAGGCCCGTAAGATCGGTTTTGAATCCATCAATGTGGATTTGATTTACGGCTTGCCCAAGCAAACCCCGGCCTCGTTTGAGCGCACTTTGGCGCAGATCAACGAACTGCGCCCGGATCGGATTGCCTTGTATGCCTATGCGCATTTGCCAGCACGGTTCAAGCCTCAACGGCGCATCCACGCCGCGGATTTGCCCATGCCGGGCGACAAAGTCAGCATGCTCGCCCAGTCCTTGGCTGCTTTGCAAAACGCAGGCTATGTGTATGTGGGCATGGACCACTTTGCGCTGCCTGACGATGCTTTGGCGGTAGCCAAGCGACAGGGCCGATTGCACCGCAATTTCCAGGGCTACAGCACCCAACCTGATTGCGATCTGATCGCTTTGGGCGTCTCTGCCATTGGCCGGGTGGGCTCCACCTACAGCCAAAATGCCAAGACCATGAGCGAGTACTGCGATTTGATCGATCAAGGTCAATTGCCTGTGGTCCGAGGTCTGGCCCTGAGCCGCGATGATTTGATCCGCCGCGCGGTGATCATGGCGTTGATGTGCCAAGGACAATTGCAGTTTGAGTCCATCAATCTGGCTTGGCTGATTGATTTCAAGACCTATTTCAAGGTTGAGCTGGGCCGTTTGGCCGACATGCAAGCGCAAGGACTGGTAGAGTTGTCAGACACAGGGATCGCCGTCACCCCGATGGGCTGGTTCTTTGTGCGTGGCGTGGCCATGTCGTTTGACCGCTATGTGCAGGCCGACGCCAACCGGACGCGCTTTTCCAAAATCATCTGAGTTTTTAAATGTCCAGTTCACTGGCAGTGACGGCTTTGCTCATGGGCTTGGCCGGCGGTCCGCATTGCGTGGCCATGTGCGGCGCAGCCTGTGCTGGCATTGGCCAAGCCGCAGGCGTGCGGGCTTCGCGCTCGATGCTGGGATTCCAAATCGGGCGATTAGCGGGCTACAGCTTGGTGGGGGCGATGGCCGCCGCCAGCGTCAACGCCTTGGGCTGGCTCACGGTGCAGTCAGCAGCGATTCGACCTTTATGGTCTTTGCTGCATGTGGCCGCGCTGGTGTTAGGTGTCCTGCTCTTGTGGAGAGGGCGGCAGCCGATGTGGCTGGACGCCGCGGCGCAAAGCCTGTGGCGCCGTGTAAGAGCCTGGGGCGGCCGTTTTGGACAGGGTACGCCGGTGGTGATTGGTGCCCTTTGGTCGCTGATGCCTTGTGGTTTGCTGTATTCAGCCCTGATGGTCGCCGCGCTGACCGGCAATGTGGCCGAAGGTGCTTTGACCATGGCCCTGTTTGCGCTGGGCAGCAGCGTGAGTCTGTGGGCTGGGCCTTGGTTATTGCTGCAACTTAAAAACCTGGGTGATGGCAGCTGGGGCATTCGGATTGCAGGCTTGGCCTTGGCCGTGATCTCAGCCTGGGCTTTGTGGATGGGCCTGATGCATGATCAAGCGCCTTGGTGCCTCACGCCGCCAGTGGCTCTGTAATGTCCATGTGGCCGAGCAAGCTGAACTGATGCTTCAGGCGCTCAAACCCTTATAGAGCATGTAAGCCGCGAGCACATACAAAATGCTGGCGAACACGCGCTTGAGTTGTTTAACCGGCAGGCGGTGTGCGGCGCTAGCGCCCAGCGGGGCCACGAAGACGCTGCAGCTGGCGATCACCACCAAGGCGGGCAGCCACAAGTAGCCGAACGAGTATTCGGGCAGGTTAGGGAGGTTTTGGCCGCTGATGATGTAACCCACCACGTTGGCCAAAGCAATCGGAAAGCCCAAGGCGGCGCTGGTCGCCACGGCGTTGTGGATCGCCACATTGCACCAGGTCATGAAGGGCACCGAGACAAAGCCGCCACCCGCTCCTACCAAGCCTGACAAAAAGCCAATAAAGCCGCCCGCGCCCAACAAACCCGCTGTGCCGGGGACTTGGCGTGTGGGGGCTGGTTTTTTGTCCAAAAACATTTGGGTTGCGGAAAAGCTCACAAAGGCGGCGAAGAACAAGGCCAAAAACGAGCCTTTCAGGAATGCAAACACGCCCAGGCTACCAATCAGGCTGCCCAGCACAATGCCGGGGGCCAGGCCTTTGACCAAAGGCCAGCGCACCGCGCCGCGCTTGTGGTGCGCGCGCACGCTGGAGATCGAAGTGAAGATGATGGTCGCCATCGATGTGGCAATGGCCATTTTGACGGCCAAGTCGGGAGAGACGCCTTGTTTGCCCAGCAAATAGGTCAAAAACGGCACCATCACCATGCCACCGCCGATGCCCAGCAACCCCGCTAAAAAACCAGTGGCCACGCCCAAAACGGCGAGCTCAAGAATCAAGGTGGGGTCAAAAGTCATGGGGCGCAATCAGGAGCGGGGCTAACGAAAAGGTGTCTGCAGTGCCACCGGACCCTCATCCTGAACCGGGGGTTCAGGTGGGCGAGGGCAGACTGACGTTGGGTTCATCTAACGCGAGATGATCACGCTCACCAGTCAATGTACCAAGCCCGAGCTCGTGGAGCATTGGTTCAAGGAAATATAAAGCCCGGCATGCAC
>CANGDZ010000065.1 GCA_947452785.1 Comamonadaceae bacterium
CCCAATGACACAAGCGCTTATTGGCGTCGTCATGGGTTCCAGCTCCGACTGGGACACCATGCAGCACGCAGTCCAGATTCTCCAACACTTTGGCATCCCTCACGAAGCCCAGGTCGTTTCGGCGCACCGAATGCCCGACGATATGTTTGCCTACGCCGAAGCTGCGCTGGGCCGGGGCTTGCAAGCCATCATCGCCGGCGCGGGCGGCGCGGCGCATTTGCCGGGCATGATCGCTGCCAAAACCGTGGTGCCCGTGTTGGGTGTGCCGGTGGCCAGTCGCCACCTGCAAGGGGTGGATTCATTGCACAGCATTGTGCAAATGCCCAAGGGCATTCCGGTGGCCACCTTTGCGATTGGCTCGGCTGGTGCGGCCAATGCGGCCTTGTTTGCCGTGGCCTTGCTGGCCAACCATGACGCGGCGCTGCGTGCCAAGTTGCAAGCCTACCGGGTGGAGCAAACTGCAGCGGCGCGGGCCATGAGCCTGCCCCCAGTGGGCGCGGTATGAACCCAGTGTTGCTGCCGGGCGCCGTGATCGACGGTAAGCAAGTGACGCTGGGTGTCATGGGCGGCGGCCAGTTGGGTCGCATGTTTGTGCATGCCGCGCAGGCCATGGGTTACGCCACCGCGGTGCTCGATCCTGATCCGGCCAGCCCGGCGGGCCTGGTCAGCCACCACCACATCGCCACCGCTTACGAAGATCCACAAGGGTTGGCGCAACTGGCCGCTTGCAGCGCCGCCATCACCACCGAGTTTGAAAACGTGCCGGCCCCCGCCTTGGCGGCCCTGGCGCTCACACGCCCCGTGGCCCCTAGCGCGGCGGCGGTGGCGATTGCCCAAGACCGTGCCCAAGAAAAAGCCCACTTTGACCGCTGTGGCGTGCCCTGCGCACCTTATGCGGTGATTGAAACACCTGCGCAAATGGCGGCCGTGCAAGACGACTTGCTGCCCGGCATTTTGAAAACCAACCGCATGGGCTATGACGGCAAAGGCCAGGCGCGGGTTGCGACCCGCCAGGCCTTGCAAGAGGCTTGGGCCGCTTTAGGCCAAGTGCCTTGCGTGCTAGAAAAAATGCTGCCCTTGGCCAGCGAATGCTCGGTCATCGTGGCGCGCGGCGCTGATGGCTATATGGTGAACTTTCCGGTGCAGCACAACCTGCACCGGGATGGCATCTTGGCTGTGACCCAGGTGATCGATGGCGTGGTCGCCCCCGAGCTGGCCGCCCAGCTGGTGGTCGCCGCTCGCGCCATAGCCCAAGGCGTGGCCTATGTGGGCGTGCTGTGCGTGGAATTTTTTGTGCTCCAGGATGGCCGCTGGGTGGTGAACGAAATGGCGCCGCGCCCGCACAACAGCGGGCACTACACCATGGACGCTTGCGACCAGTCGCAGTTTGACCTGCAGGTGCGCACCCTGGCGGGCTTGCCGCTGGCGGTGCCGCGCCAACACAGCCCTGCCATCATGCTCAATTTGCTGGGCGATTTGTGGTTTGGTGCGGACGGCACAGAAATATCCCCGCCCTGGGACCAGGTGCTGGCTTTGCCCGGTGTCCATTTGCACCTGTACGGCAAACTGGCCGCCCGGCCTGGCCGCAAGATGGGCCATTTGAACCTGATCGCCGCCACTGCCGCCGAAGTGCGCGCCAATGCACTGCGCGCCGCTGCGATTTTGGGCATCGAGGCGTTTTGATGATTCTGGTCGGTGCGTTACCTCAGTCCATCGCGCAGGCCGCTTCCGCCCTGCAGCGCGGTGAGTTGGTCGGCTTGCCGACTGAGACTGTTTACGGCCTGGCCGCGGACGCCTGTAACGAGGCCGCAGTGGCGAAAATATTTGCCACCAAAGGCCGCCCGGCCAATCACCCCTTGATCGTGCATGTGGCCAGCGCCGAGGCTGTGCCTGCCTTTGCCGCCGAGGTGCCGGTTTTTGCCCAGCGCCTGATGGCCGCCTTTTGGCCCGGCCCGCTGACCTTGATCTTGCCGCGCCGCCCCGATGTGGGCGCAGCCGCTGCTGGCGGACAAAACTCCATCGGACTGCGCTGCCCCGCACACCCGGTGGCCCTGGCCCTGTTGCAAGCCTGCGCGGCGCAAGGCATGGCCGGCCTGGCCGCACCGAGCGCCAATTTGTTTGGCCGTGTCAGCCCCACCACGGCCGCACATGTGCAGTCGGAGTTGGGGCGCGAATTGTTGGTGCTGGACGGCGGTGCCTGCGCGGTCGGTATCGAGTCCACCATCATCGACTGCACGCGCGGCGCGCCGGTGCTGCTGCGGCCTGGTCAGGTCAGTCGGGCACAAATTGAAGTGGCATGTGGTTTGGCCTTGCTGGACAAAGACAACTTGCAAGCGCCTGCGCCCAGAGCCTCAGGCACCTTGGAATCGCATTACGCGCCGCGCGCCAAAGTGCGCTTGATGTCGGCGCAAGACATTGCCGCCAAACTGCTGGCCCTGGGGCCGCATGCGAATAATTTGGGTGTTTGGTCGGTCCTGCGTCCAGACGCTGGAGATGGAGTGGCTATGGGCGCCGGCGTGGTGTGGCGTGCACAGCCCTCATCTGCCGCACAAGCTGCGCATGATTTGTTCACCGTGCTGCGCGATTTGGACGCGCGCGGCGTGCAGCAGATCTGGGTGCAACAACCGCCCGACACCCCCGAGTGGGAAGGTGTGCGGGACCGGTTGCAGCGTGCTGCGGCTTGATTACTTCAGCAGATTAAACAATCCAAGAGCCTGTGCGTGGCAGAACGGTGGCTCGTAGGTGCCGTGATAGTTGCCATAAAACGTTGCTGGAGCAGACGTTTTGAGGGCGCCGTATACGCCTTCAATGTAGGGGTTCACATCGACCGAAGTTACATTGGTCAAGCCTTTGGCGTCAAAGGCTGCTTTCATGACTGCTTGATGCAAAGCAGGTGGCACGGTAGGGTCACCACTTCCGCCACACAACAGCACTTTGGACTTGGGACTCCAGTCCAGCAAGTCATTTTGTTTGGCCGCAGCCACCACGGGATTGGTGGTTGGGTTGGTGGTGAGGTCAGCAATGAATGCGGCTTGGAACAATTCATCGCGTGCTTGTGCAGGCGTTTGCCCCAGCGCGCCCGGCAGCCAGAACTGGCCTGCAGCGGGACCGTTGGTCACCAAGGTCGTGTAATTCAGCGTTGAGCTGGGCAGCAGAGTTTCAATCCAACCCGAATAAGGTGTTTTGAAAGCGGCGGTGACGCTGCTGTACAAGTTGCCATAAACCTTTTGCCATGCCGTGATGAAATAAGGCACAAAGAATTGGTAGCCGGCAATCGCGGCACCCGATGCGATAGAGCCCGACAGGTTATAAGGTCCGGCCAAATGGGCGCCCGCGACCACATTGATTTCACCCGACAGATTTTTCTCTATCTCGCGGTGTGCCGCCATAGAGGAGTGACCGCCTTGCGAGTAGCCGGTCAGCATGACTTTGCCATTCAGGCTGGAACCCAGCACCTTCGCGGCGTTACGGGCAGCGCGGATCGAGTCGATCACGCTGGTGGCTTCGGATGCGGCATGCAAATAGGGGTGATAGCTGTAGCCCGATTTGGCAAAACCCAGGTAATCGGTCGCGACCACGGCGTAGCCTTGGCCGGCATACATGGCCGCCAACAATCCGGTTTCACTGTCAGTTGGATTGGCTAACGTGCGGGTCTTTTGTACATCCGTGCCTTTGGCGTAGGCCACCAAGGGCGCTGCGGCTGTGCAATCCGGGCCAGTGGGCAACAACAAAACACCGGATGCATTGGATGCTTCACCCTTTGCGCCCGGGGTCACATAGTTCAAGGGAACCACTTTGACATCGCATTTGGCTGCGCCGCTCAGGCCGATCAAGCCACTGGCGTCGAGTTGCGCTTTGGTCACAGTGGCTAAAACGGTCGGAGTTTCCAGCAACACACCGTTATGGTTGGTGTCCGAACCGCCGCAAGCCGCAAGTAATGCCGCAGTGCCGACAGCCGAAAGTCGCAATCTCATCGAAATCATGGAAAGTCTCCTAGGTTATTCATAAAAAGAACGTTCGTTCTGTTTTGAATCCTAAGGCGTGGGCTTTCAGGGCCGCAACGGGGTAAACACCAGTGTATGGAAGATATTTTCGGTTTTACCGGTATCGAAGTTTCATCGTCAAAATCATCAACGCTAAGCTGGTGGTGATGACGTTGGCGATGATGATGGGCCAGGCCATGATCAGGATGCCGTAGACCAGCCACAGGGACACACCCAAGGTGAACAGGCTGTACATGCCCAGCGAGATGCCGCTCACGTCGCGGGTGCGAAAGGTGTGCCAGGCTTGCGGGACAAAGCTGGCGGTGGTGAGAAAAGCGGCTACCGAGCCGACCCAGTCGATCAAATTCATGGCGCTATTGTCGCTGGCTGCACAGGGCTCGACCGTGGCTATTTCGGGCGTTGGGTTCGTGCTGCGGCGTTCAGCGTTTCAGGCAGGTCGTGCACCGTCCATTCCAGCAAGTGGTCCAGCGCCGGGCGGGCGGCATTGGCGTTGGCGTGGTTCACGATGGCAACCAGAGTGTAGCGCTGGCCGCTGTTGCCTTGCACGTAGCCCGCCAGTGAGATTACGTCGCGCAAGGTGCCCGTTTTGAGCCAGGCTTGGCCAATCGCGGCGGCGTTCGGGTTTCGGTCTTTCAGGCGCGCCACGGTGCCATCCACGCCCGCCAAGCCCAGGGAGTTTTGAAACACCTGCGCATGTGGCCCGCTGGCGGCCATTTGCAGCAGCCGCGTCAGGGCGGCGGCGCTGCTGCGCTCATGGCGCGACAAGCCGGATCCGTTTTCCAGTACGGGCTCAGGCTGGTCGGGCAGTGTGCTGTGCCACCATTGCAAGAGCCGCTGCCTGGACGCGTCAAAACGTGCGGGCTGGTTGTTTTGGCTGGAGAGTGTGAGAAACAGCTGTTGGGCCATCACGTTGTTGGAAAATTTGTTGATGTCGGCCACGATGTCTGACAGCGGCAATGAGGACGCTTCGGTCAGTAAGCGGGCGCGGACGGGCGTGGGGCCTTCGCGCACGCTGCCCGTCAAGCTGCCGCCTGAGGCCAACCACATGGCTTGGATCACGCGGGCTGAAAACTGCTCGGGCGCGGCATAGGCCACGGGCCAAGTTTTGAGGCCGCATTGGGCGCTGAAGCTGCCGCCAAACTGCACTTGCGTGGGCGAGGCAAACTGGCCGCGCAAGCTCGTGCGCCAGTCGTTGCAAGGGCCTGCCGAGAGCGGCACGCTGGCGGGCACGTTAACGCCTGCGATCGGCGGTTCATACGCGACGCGGACCAAGCCCGCAGCCGGGTCGGGGGTGAAGCTGTAGATCAGCGATTTGAAGTTCACCAGCAAACCGTCTGGCGCAGCGTTGTAGGGGCGCAAGGCGTCATCGTCAAAACTGCCCGGCTCGCGCGCTTGTATGTCGAACACGCTGCGGTCAAGCACGATGTCACCTCGCACCTCGCGCACGCCTGCTGCTTGGATTTGTTCGATCAAGGCTTGCACACGCTCCAGCACCAGTTTGGGGTCGCCGCTGCCGCGCAGAATTAAATGGCCTTGAAGAACGCCGTTGTTCAGCGTGCCGTCCACGTAGACGCGGTTGCGCCAAGTGAAGTCCGGCCCCAGCAGCGACAGGCTGGCGTAGGTGGTGATCAGCTTCATCACCGAGGCCGGGTTCACGCTGTCTTGCGCATGGTGGCGCAGACGGGCCGAGGTTGCGGGTTGAGGTCCTTGCAGGGAGATGGCAGGTAAGGGAGTGATCAGCACGCTCAAGGCCTCTTTGGGCACATGGGCTTGAGCCAGCGAGATGGCGACGGATGTCGGCAAGACAGAAGAAGCCTTTGAAACCGGTTTCAGGGCCGAGCGCGGGGGCTTTTGGCCTGCGTCAGCCTGCATCAGGGGGACGAGCAGGCTCAGCACCCAGAACAGGCGACAGATGGGACGTAAATTTGCAAACAAACGCATGACACCCAGTTTAACGGCTGATGCCGAGGATAAATGAAGGGGACAGGGCGGGGACGTATCATCGGAGCCATGCATTTTTCTCCCCGAACCGTGGGCCTGATGGCGGCTGCCGTCACGGTGCTGATCTGGACCTCTTTCATCGTCATAGCCCGTGCCTCCGCCTCGCACCATTTGCTGCCCCTGGACATTGCGCTGGCCCGTATTCTGGGCGCCAGCAGCATCTTGGTGCCGTGGGCTTGGTGGTTGATGCGTCCCGCGCGCCGCTCAGGGCAGACGGTGGGCTCTTTGTTCGGCCTCTCGCCACTGCCTTTGCGCGTCACGGTGCAAGCCGGTGTGCTGGGCGGCTTGCTTTATGCGGTGCTGGCTTACAACGGATTTTTCTATGCGCCCGCAGCCCACGCCTCGGTCCTCATGCCGGGCAGCTTGCCGCTTTGGACCACCTTGCTGGCTTGGCTGGTGCTCCGCGAGCACATTTCTTCCAGCCGCGCGGTGGGCTTGGTGTTCATCGTGCTGGGTGACTTGCTGGTGGGTGGCGCCAGCTTGCTCAAGGCGTTTGACGGCGGTGATGTGTGGAAGGGCGATCTGCTCTTCATGTCGGCGGCGTTTTGCTGGTCGTCCTACAGCATCACCGTGCGCCGCCACGGGCTGGACGCGGTGCGCGCCACCATGGCGATCACTGTGTTTGCTTTGCTGACCTTTGTGCCGATGTTTGGGCTGGCCGTGGCGCTGGGCTGGTTGCCGACCCACTTGATGACCGCATCGTGGCAGGAAATCGCCTTTCAGGCGGTGTTTCAAGGTGTGGGCTCGGTGGTGATTTCAGGCATCAGCTTTACGCAAATGATTCGCTACTTTGGCCCCGTGCGCTCGACCATGATCACCGCCTTGGTGCCGGGCCTGTCGGCCTTGGGTGCGGTGGTATTTTTGCAAGAACCCATGCAATGGAATTTACTGGCCGGACTCACCTTGGTGACTTGCGGCATTTTGTTTGGGGTACGCCAGGCAGCTAAGCCCGTTGAACCGGTGGCCGCCGCCAAGGTGGTGACCCAAGGGAGCGCCGCATGAGCCCGTCTTTGAAATTTTTGGCGTTTGACACCAGCACCGACGTGTTGTCGATTGCGCTGTCTGACGGCGTGCAGACTTGGGGCTACGAAGGCGCAGGCGGCGCGCAGGCGTCGGCGCAGTTGATTCCCTCGGTGCTCGACTTGCTGGCTCAGGCGGGTTGGACCTTGTCGCAACTCGACGCCATCGTCTTCGGGCGCGGCCCGGGCTCTTTCACCGGTTTGCGTACCGCCTGCTCGGTGGCGCAGGGTTTGGCTTTTGGCGCTGCGGTACCGGTGTTGCCGGTCGACACCTTGCTGGCGGTGGCCGAGCAGGCGCGTTGGGACCAGCAAGGTGAAAGCCAACAAGACACACCGCTGTGCGTGTTGGCGCTGCTGGATGCGCGCATGGACGAGGTGTATTCGGCGGCTTATGCATGGCAAGGCGCGGCGCTGGGCTGGCGTGCATTGCAAGACCTGCAAGTGGGCAAACCCGAAACTGTGACTTTGGCCCCGACCACCCTGGCCAGCGGCGTCGATTGGCTGTGCGCGGGCAATGCCTTTGCGTCTTACGGTGAGCGTTTGCCCGTGGACTTGCCCCGCGCAGTGTCGCATGTGGTCGCCATGCCCACTGCCCAGGCTTTGCTGCGCTTGGCGCCGGCCCTGTTCCAAGCCGGGCTGGCCGTGCCGGCCGAGCAAGCCATGCCGCTGTATGTGCGCGACAAAGTAGCGAACACCACCGCCGAGCGCGAGGTCCTCAAGGCCGAGAAATTAGCCGTTCAATTGGCCGGTCAGGCGGCGTCGGGCAATCCGGTTTAAGCCTCAGCGTCATGACGGTTTCAACCTCCCTCACTTCGGCGCTAGCATCGCCCTTGGAAGCCCGTTTTGAACCGCTGACGGCGGACGATCTGGACGCGGTGATCGCCGTGGAGCAAAGCGTCTACGGCCACCCTTGGACGGTGGGCAATTTCAAAGACGCCTTGGCCAGCGGTTATGCCGCGCAGCGCCTGTTGGCGGGCAACACATTGATCGGCTACTTCCTCGCCATGAAGGTTATTGACGAAGTGCACCTGCTCAACATCACCGTGTCGCCGGACTGCCGCAGCCAAGGCTGGGCCAAAGTCATGCTGGAGGCCTTGACCTTGTGGGCGCGCGGCCAGGGCTGCGAATGGCTGTGGCTGGAAGTGCGCGAGTCGAACCACCGCGCCATCCACGTTTACCGCAGCCACGGCTTCAAGCAAGTGGGTTTGCGCAAAGACTACTATCCTGTGGGCCGAGGTCAGCGCGAAGCCGCGCTGGTCATGAGCCAAAAACTCTAAACCCTCTTTTGCCATGAACGACGAACCCACCCGCTTCGATTTGGACGACCGCCAACGCGCCATGCTGGCCGAAATGGGCGTGCGCGTGTGGACGCCCGCAATGTCTGCGCAAGAGGCTGTGCCGTCGGCCTCCACTTTGGCCGCTGCACCGGCGGTGAATACAGTAGCTTCAGCGGCGCCCATCGCTCCAGCGAGTGCGCCTGCGTCCGCACCTGCCCCCGCTCGCCCTGCGGCCTCCTCTAGGCCAGATCCCTCTGTCACGCCCACAGCACCCATACCCGATACCGCACACCCCCCCTTGCCAGCCGGCCTGGCCGAGATGAATTGGGCCGCCCTGCAAACCGCCGCTGCCGCGTGTGAGGCTTGTGGCCTGTGCGCCCAGCGCCAGCACAGCGTCTTTGGCATGGGTAGCACGCAGGCCGACTGGTTGGTGCTGGGTGATGCACCCGGCGCAGCCGAAAACGCGCTGGGCCAGCCCTTTGCGGGGGATGCCGGCCGTTTGCTCGACAACATGCTCAAAGCCGTGGGTTTGAGTCGCGCCGCCGAGGGCCCTCAAGGCGCGTACCTGATGCATGCCACCCAATGCCCCACGCCCGATGCGCGCAATCCTGCTCCCGAAGAGCTGAGCCGCTGCGCCACCTATGTGTCGCGCAAAGTGGCGCTGGTGCAGCCGCGCGTGATTGTGGTGATGGGGCGCTTTGCCATGCAGTCGCTCCTGCAAAGCACCGAGCCGTTGGGCAAAATGCGCGGCCAGGTGCACCGCTACCAAGGCGTGCCCGTGGTCGTGACCTACCCGCCCGCCTACCTGCTGCGCAACCCGAGCGACAAGGGCAAGGCCTGGGCGGACTTGTGTCTGGCTTTGCAGGTTGTGCAAGAAAGCCGTTAGACCGCCAAGGTGAGGCCTGCGGACCGGTTAAGGTTTTGTCGGTTCATCTGTTGCAGCTGCCGTCTCAGGCGCTGGGCTGGAGGGCCACAGCACCGAGCAGATCGACACCACCATCAGCACCACGGCGGCCCAGTCTTGCCAGTGCAGCACCTCGCCCAGCCAAATGGCACCGCTGAAAACGCCGAGTACCGGAATCAGCATCACGCTCAAAGTTGACGCCACCGGCGGCAAGCTGCGCGCCAAATAAAACCATGCGGCGTGGGCAAAACCAAACACCAGCACCGCGTTGAATATGATCGAGCGCCAGTTCGCTTCTGAAGGGGCGTGCCACTCCTCGCGCTCGAACAGCAAGGCCAGAACCGTCATGACCACGGTGGTCATCAGCGTCATCCAAAACGAAATCGCCAAGGTGGGCACCGGCATGCGCGTGCGGCGCAGCAGTTGTGTGCCCAGTGCCCATGTGCTGGCCGCCACCAGCGCGAGCAAAACCCCCACCGGCCTGCCCGTCAAGTGCGACAGCTCATGCCACAGCAGCAGCACCACGCCCAGCGCCGCAGCCGCCACGCCGGCCCAAGCCCGGCCGGGCAAGCGGTTGCCAAAGAACATTGCGCCGATCACCGCCGAAAACATGGGCATGGTGTAGCCCAAAATCGCCGCCCGCCCGCTGGACAGCGACTGCACCGCGATGATGATCAAACCATGCCAGAAAAACATATTGAACACCGCCAGCACCAGCAACTCGGGCCAGTGCTGCCTCTCAATGCGCAGCGGCACCTTCAAGTAAAGCAGCGCCGCACCCAAGATTGGCGTGCCCAACATCAAACACAGCATGCGAAACGTCAGCGGCGGAAAGCCCGTCACGCCGATTTTCATGACCGGCCAGTTGATGCCCCAGATCACGGTGAGCAAGATCAAAATCAGCCATTGGCGCGAGGACAGTTTGTGCATGAAAGGCATCTTAGGCGCAAACCGTAAAATCGGCTGTATGAACTTCCTTGATATGCTGAGCGCCGCCGAGCGCCAAAACGGATCCTTGCTTTGTGTGGGCCTGGACCCTGAACCCACCAAATTCCCTGCGAGCCTCAAGGGCGATGCCAACAAGATCTACGACTTTTGCGCCCGCATCGTCGACGCCACGGCCGATCTGGTCAGCAGTTACAAGCCGCAAATTGCCTACTTTGCCGCGCACCGCGCCGAAGGCCAGCTCGAACGCCTGATGGAGCACATGCGCCGCGTGGCCCCCCACGTGCCCATCATTTTGGACGCCAAGCGCGGTGACATCGGCTCCACGGCCGAGCAGTACGCCAAAGAGGCCTTTGAGCGTTACGGCGCAGATGCCGTGACCCTCTCGCCCTTCATGGGCTGGGATTCGGTGGCGCCTTATTTGAAGTACCACGGCAAGGGTGCCTTTTTGCTGTGCCGCACTTCTAACCCTGGCGGCGACGACTTGCAGAACCAGCGCCTGGCCTCGGTCGAAGGCCAGCCCTTGCTGTACGAGCACGTGGCTCGCTTGGCTCAAGGCCCCTGGAACCTGAACGGTCAACTCGGCTTGGTGGTCGGCGCGACTTACCCCGCGGAAATTGAGCGGGTGCGCGAGTTGGCGCCCACGTTGCCTTTGCTGATTCCGGGTGTGGGCGCGCAAGGCGGTGACGCTGCGGCCACGGTCAAAGCCGGCTGGCGCGGCCAGGACGGCGTCAGTACGGGCACGGTGATCGTCAACTCTTCCCGCGCGGTGCTCTACGCCTCCAGCGGCGATGACTTTGAAGCCGCCGCACGTCGCGTCGCTTTGCAAACGCGGGATCAATTGCAAGCGTCCAAACCGCTTTAAGGGCTGAGCGGTCGCGCTTCGGCCACGGCCGTTGGCACCGAGATGGCTTGCAGGCCCAGGGTGCAAGCCAATGTGCCTGTGCAGCCCGGCCCCAGGCCGAGTTGGTTTCTTGTGCGTAAGTCCTGTTTCAAAGCACCTGGCAATGCACTGATCGGCTCCAGGCACAGATGCTTCAGCCCCGGTGGGGTGTGGACCAAGAGATGCGCAGCATGTTCACTGGTCATTTCCAAGCACCATTGGGCCGTCAGCGGCACCTGCACGGTGCCGCTGTAATGTTCAAACGCGATGGTGCCTGCTTGTTCGGTGGGCAGCGCAAAGCTCTGCATCGGCAGGGGTTCAACAGACGCCACAGCCAGGCCCAAACCGTCCAAGCCAATGGCGTGTGGACGCTGCGCATGAACGAGGTAGCCACCCTGGTCTTCAGGGCGCGCTGTCGAATGCGGCAAAAAGGGATGCCAGCCCAAGCTCAGAGGCATAACTCCTGTGGAGGTATTGCACACGGTCAGTTCCATTTGCAAACCGGCCTCACTGAGCAGGTAGGTCAGTGTCGCTGCAAAAGGCCATGGCCACTCTGCGTCTTGGGCTGGGTATATCAGTACGAGTTCTGCACTGTGCAGCGTGGTCTGGCGCAGCTGCCATGGCCGTCGATGCCCGAAACCATGAAGTCCTTGGCCCGTGGGCGAACCGTTGTGCAGCGTGATAGTTTGATCTTGCCAGTTGAATTGAGCTGGCGCCAATCGATTGGTAAAGGGAAGCATCACAAAGGCCCCGGCTTTGGGCCAGTTGTGCGCTTCGAAGGCGTCACGGCCTTGCCACGGCACGATGCAATCCAAGGCTTGGTTTGCATCGGTGTAGGTCAGGGACAACAAGCGCCCTCCAGCGGAGGGTGAAATTTCTGCTGCGTAAGGCCCGGCTTGAATTCGAACTGTGGGGTTGATCTCCAATGCGGGCATACCCTGGTCAATCAATCGGTTTTAGCGCCAGAGAAGTCGACTGCCTCTTTCCATTTGGCAAACTGGCTGTCCATAAATTGTTTGAATTCAGGCACCGTGGTAGGCCGGGGCTCGACATCCATGGCGGCCATGCCTTGGCGAATGGCTGGGTCTGCCAAAGCGGCCATCACGTCTTGGTTGATCTTGTTGATGAGCTCCGCTGGCGTTCCGGCGGGGGCGTGCAAGCCGCACCAACCGGAGGCGTCAAAGTCCAAAATCCCCAACTCTTGCAGAGTTGGAATGCTGGGCAACAAGGCTGACCGGGTTTTTCCCGTGGTGGCCAATGGAAAGATCCTGCCCGAGTTCAGATGGGGGCTTGCATCGCCCATGCCCGCCAACATCACTTTGACATGACCGGCTAACAAGTCGTTCATGGCAGGAGCGCCGCCCTTATAGGGGATGTGGTTGAGGTTCAGTTTGAGTTTGCTTTTCAACAACTCCATACCTAGATGTTGCGCGGTTCCGCTGCCCGCTGAGGCATAGGCCAGCGGCTCTTTCGGATTTTTGGCCGTGGCAATGAAGTCATTCAAAGTTTTGCCCGGAAAGGATTCGTGGATCAACAACACGCTGGCAAAACTGGAAATTTGTGCAATAGGTACAAAGTCCTTTTTGGTATCAAAAGGCAGAGTTTTGAATAAGCTGGGGTTGATCGCAAACGGCCCAGCGGACACCAGCAAGGTATAGCCATCGGGGTTGGCTTTGGCCACATAGGACGAGGCAATATTGCCCGAGGCACCGGCGCGATTTTCAACCACCACACCGGTTTTCCATTTGAGTTGAAGTTGCTTGGCCAGCAAGCGCACGGTTTTGTCGGTCGCGCCGCCTGCGGGCGTGGCCACCACCAAAGTGATTGGCTTATTGGGGAACTCGGTTTGTGCCCACGCGCCCGTCAATGGGCTGATTAAAATTAAAAATAGTGCGAGGAATTTCATTCTTCAGTCCTTTTCATGTGAATTTCAATGTTCAAGCGGCCAGAGCCAGTCGTTTGAAATATTCGGCCGGTGCATGTTGGGTTTTCATTTGCGTAATCGCCAGTTGATGCATGCGCGCTTGAATGGCGGGATCCGTCAAAGGTGATTTCTGCGAAGGATCGGTGTGCAAATCAAACACCACCGAGACGGTGTCCTTCAATGTGCCGGGTCCTTGGTGGTTGTAAAAAGGGGATTTGGGTGTGGCCGGAATTTTCATCACCGGAGCCGTTCGCGAAAAAGGCATCGACTTCACCAGCTCAGCTTGCTGCAACTCGTCGATGCTGAAAAATTCTTTCATGTGCATTGGCATCAAGGTGTATTGATTCAAATCGCCCCCATGCACGTCGGGTGGGTAGATGAAGCTGGTGTAGCGCCCATCGGTCACGTTCACTGCGCTGCCAAAAACCCCGTAAATGCAAGCCTCACGGTTCTGAATCTGCGCGTCCCCCAATGCGGGCAGCAAAGAATGGGCCGTCACTTCAGGTGGCAAAGGCGCGCCGTAAATGTCCATCAGCGTGGGCATGATGTCCATGGTTTGAGTGAGCAACTGTCTGCGACTGCCGGCTTGCGCCGCATGGTCGGGGTGGTGAATGAACAGCGGAATGTGCGCCACTTCGTTGTAGCACGGCATGATATTTTTCGCCCACCAGTCGTGCTCGCCCAGTAAAAAGCCATGGTCTGTGGTGACGATCAAGGCGGTGTCTTTCCACAAATCGTGGGTATCAAAATGGTCCAGCAGACGCCCCAATTCGTGATCACACAGCGCGATGATGGCGGCGTAGTTGGCCCGCAGTTCTTCGCACTCGTCAAAGGTTTCGGTCACGCGCGCATAGGGCGGCCAGTCCAGCGTGGGGCCTTTGTAATCGGTCGAAAAAGCTTGACGAAACTCCTTGGGCGCATGAAATGGCTCATGCGGATCAAACGTTTCCAGGTGCAACAGCCATTGGTCTGCGCCTTGGTTGGTGTTGAGGAAATCCAAGCCTGAATCAAAGCACCGAACCGATGGGAAGTCTTGGTACTCCTGGATGTGTTCGCGGTTGATCATGTTGCGCGACAACTTGTTGCGCCGCTGTTCAGAATACTGAACGGGGTGGTACATCTCCTTGAAACGCTTCCATGGCGGATCCACCATCGCCTTCCAAGGATCGCCCTCCTGCCCGCGGATGAAGTCGTAGGTGTCGTACCGGTTGTGGTACGTGGCCCCGCCATCTCCCCAGTAATGGAAGTGGTCTGAAATCAAATGGCTGTAGACATTGTGTTTGTGCAGCAGCGCTGCAAATGAATGGTCAAACGGCTCCAGCGGCCCCCACCCGCGGTGCAGAAAATTCAGGCGGCCGGTGTGCAAGTCACGCCTTGCCGGCATGCAGGGCAGGCTGCCGACGTAGTGGTTGTCAAACACCACAGAGCGGTCTGCCAAGCGCTGGAAATTCGGTGTGGCGATGTCTTTGCCGCCATAGCAACTCAAGGCTTTGCGGTTGAGTGAGTCAAATAATACAAAAACAGTTTTCATGCGCTATGGATTTCCAAGACAACTTGTGGTGCATGCTAGTAAGATTCGACCCATGCGGCAAATCGATTTTTATGATTCATTCTTTGATTTAAATGAATTACTTTAACCCTCGGCATTTGCAAGCCTTTGTCAGCGCCGTCGAATGTGGCTCCATGGTCAAAGCGGCCAGTCAGTTGCATATGGGCCAACCTGCATTCAGTCAAGCCATTGCGAATTTGGAATCCATTGCCGGCGTCAAGCTCATGACGCGCACCACCCGCGCCCTTCAGTTGACACCCGCGGGCGTGGTTTTTTTCAGGGATGCGCAGCGGGTGCTGGAAATGAATAAACGCTTGCTGCACAACACAAGGCAGTGGGCGATGGGCCAGCAAGGCAGTGTTTGCGTGCTCAGCATCCCCTCTGTGGCGCACCTGCTGCTTCCGATGGTGGTGAAGTCCTATGGTGACCTGCATCCAGAAGTGCAGATCCAAGTGCATGATCACCCGGACCCCCAACTGCGCTTGTTGATGCAGTCGGGCGAAGGCGATTTCGCTATTTTTTCAAACGCCCAAAAAGGCGAAAACCTGAAAAACTTGCCCATACTGAAAGATCGTTTGCGGTGGGTGGGTTGCAGCGCAGCCCCGTTGGCGCAACAACCACAGATTCGCTTGAAGGATTTGCAGCGCCAGCAGTTCATCGTGATGCGCCGTGGCGCCATTCGAGACATGGTCAACCCGCTGCTCGACAAGATCAAAAGCCCGGTGCCCTTGATTGAAGTGGATCAACAATCCACCTTGGTGGGCATGATCGCGGCTGGGCTGGGGATGACTTTTTTGCCCAGTTTGAGTTGTCAGTCTTCGACCCATACACAAACCAGGCACAGGGCATTGGATTTTGGCGATTTTCACCGCGCCATTCAAATCACGCGCTCCACGGCCCGCGATGTGATGCCTTGCGCCAGTGCCTTTCTGCGCTTGTTCATTGAACAATTGCAAGCGGGGCATTTCCCACTGCAAGAGGGCGTTGAGTTGTCTTCTTTAAGCGACTCAGACGTCGATATTTTTCTTTCCTAAGGGGCCAGCATGTACGAGCATTTAAAACTTCAGGTCCAAGGCCGGTTGGCCGAAATTCATTTGAACCGGCCGAGCGTCCGGCATGCCTTGTCCCGCGCCCTGATGCGCGAGATCACTGCTTGTGCGCGGGATTTGAGTGATCGAACCGACATCGATGTGGTCATCCTCACCGGCGACGCACGCTGTTTTTCTGCCGGTGCAGATTTGAAGGATGCCAACGCCTGGGCCGACGACAGCCTGTCGACCGTGCAGCGGCGTGACATTGCGGGCACGGGTTTTCGCATGTGCAAGGCCTGGGAAGAAATGCCGCAAATTACCATCGCCGCCATCGAGGGTTATGCGGTGGGCGGTGGCTTGGCCTTGTCGCTGGCCTGCGACTGGCGCGTGTTGGCTGAAGATGCCTTTGTGTCGCTGCCTGAAATTGCTTTAGGCATCCCCTTGACCTGGGGCACCATTGCCCGTTTGGTTAACTTGGTAGGCCCGGCCAAAGCCAAACGACTGACCATCTTGTGCGAACGCATTGCCGCGCCTGAGGCCCTGGCTATGGGCTTGGTGGACTACGTTTGTGACAAAGGCCAGGCCCTGGCCCGTGCGCAAGCTTTGGCTGCGCAAACCCTGGCCATGCCTGCGGCCACGGTGCGCATGAGCAAAGAGTCGGCCAATGCGGCCGCCACGGCCTTGAACCACGCCACGTCCTACATGGCGCATGATCAGATCGCACTGGCCGCGTCCAGCCCAGAATCGCGCGCCGCGCGCGATCAGGCTTTGGGCTAAGGCCGCAGGGCCCCGCGTGTGATCACCAGTTTCTGATACAGCCCGCCAAAGTAGGTCTGTTTCTCCATCGATTGCAGGGCCATGTCCTGGGGTAAAAAATTGCTCACTTCATGCTGCCAGAGGTCTATGGCATAGGGCTCTAGTTTTCTGAATACGGCCGTCATCAGCGGGCGCAGTGGATGGAACCTCGCCGGGCGGTGGTAATCGACGATGACCAGATGACCGCCGGGTTTGAGCACACGCAGGGCTTCGGCCAGGCTGGCGCGCCGCACGGTTTCAGGCAACTCGTGCAGTAAAAAGAACATCAGCAACTGGTCGTAATGCGCATCCGGCGCGTCTAACTTGGCGCAGTTGCACTGCAGCAGTGCAATGCGCGCATCCGGGATCAGTTTGGATCTCAGGTTGTGCAACTGGATGGGCAGAATGTCGACCACGTCCAGCTGTGCATCCGGCGCCAAGCGGGTCTGCAGGCGAGGCGTGAGGTCGCCGTAGACGCAAGCCATTTGCAGTGTCCGACCTCGCACCTCGGCGCCCAAATCGGCCAGCGCCGCATCACGCAAGCGGCCGTAATGGCCAAACAGAATCAGGTTGACCAGCCATTGGCGCTCAAATACCGCGACCGCTTGAGGGTGCACATAGGCCCACCAATAGTCGTTTTCAAGATAACGGGGAATGGGCAGGGCCGCAACGAGCGGGGCAGGGCACAAGGCGGGAGAATCTTGAACGGGTAATGAAGACATGCAACCTTGAAGGGCGAAGAAACAAGCCCGGCAAGCCGCCATGGCCGTGCTGGACCGTTTGAGTGTCGCCCTTGGGCCGGTCTTGCATATTGACCAGCGTCAAGCATGGGGGCTGATTGGGGTCTTCAATTTGTTGGCATCAACTTCACAGCAGCGCCGCGTACACCAGATCACGAAACAGCGGGCGGTAGTAGTCGCGTTGGTTCGGGGCTTGGATCAGCAGCAGGGCATACATGTCCAAGGCCGGGTCGATAAAGAAGGCGGTACCTGCAATGCCTCCCCAGTAATACATCCCCACTGAACCGGGTAATGAAGAAACTCCTTGTGCCGTGCGCACGGCAAAGCCCAGGCCAAAGCCATGGCCTGGCGGCAGTATGGTTCCGTCCACCGGAATGCCGCCCAGGTGATCGGCTGTCATGAAATCGACCGTGTGCGGACCCAAGAGCCGCACACCGTTCAACTCGCCTTTGTTACGCATGAATTGCAAAAAGCGCGCGTAGTCCAAGGCCGTGGACATCAAGCCGCCACCGCCGCTTTGCATGGCCGCGACTTGTTTGGGGTCAAATATTTTCATCAGCTCGCCGCCATCCGGGTCCTTGACATACGGCTCGGCGATACGATGGTGTTGCGCAGGCGGCACCGCAAAGCCGGTGTCCACCATGCCCAAAGGTTCAAAAATCTCTTGCTGCAAAAACTGCCCTAAGGTCTGGCCGCTGATGACTTCGACCAAGCGCCCCAGCACATCGGTGGCGCGGCTGTAGGCCCAGGTGCTGCCAGGTTGAAATTGAAGCGGCAGCGCCGCCAGTGTCTGTGAAAAATCGGCGTTGCTGCGCTCACGTGAGGCGATTTTGACTTCGCCATATTGGCGCTGCACCGGCGTGTCGCCCTGGAATTCATAGGTCAGGCCTGCCGTGTGGCGCAGCAGGTCTTGCACCGTGGCGGGCTGCGTGGGCGGCACCAGACCGCCGGCCGTGTGCACCTGCTGCTGCGCATATTCGGGCAGGTGCTGGCTCACCGGGTCGCTCAGCAGCAACTGGCCGCGTTCCAAGAGCATCATCACCGCGACCGACACCACGGGCTTGGTCATGGAGTAAATGCGAAAGATGCTGTCGGCCCGCATGGCTGCGCCACTGGCCGGGTCTTGCACGCCCACGCTGTCGAACAAGGCCACTTGGCCATGCCGCGCAATCAGGGCCACCGCGCCGGGCAGGCGCCCGCTGGCCACCTCGCGTCGCAGCACGTCCATCAGGCGCTGGGTGCGCTCTGGGCACAGGCCGACATCGGCGGGTTGGGCTTGGGGCAGGGGGCTGTGGAGAGTGTTGGGGTTTGGGGTGTTCATCGGGCGCTCCTGGAAGGTGGTGATTTGTACCCCAATGCCCGATGAAGGGGTGTCGCCTAAAGCAGCTTGCTCTTTGTCGTCACCGAAAAATCAAGACCTCCGGGGTATCGCCCTCAGCGGCGCTGCGGCAGCATTGAGCGCAACACGCCGTCTTTGAGTGCCACGTGGTGGACAATGGCGGCCACGGCGTGAAGGCCTGACAGCCAAAGGATCACGTCGCCCAGCAGTCCATGCACCTCGCCCCAGTCGGCCAGGCTGGCCAGTGAGGAATTGGCGGTGATCGGCAACTCGTCGATACGGATGCCGCCCAGCAAGGTCAGCGGGTGGCCTTCGGTGCCCAAGGCCAGCATGGCGCTTACGGGCACAGCCAACAGCAGCAACCACAGCAGGCCGTGCGTGGCTTTGGCGCTCAGTTGCATCCACGCGGGCATGTCAAATTGGGGTTTGGCCGGGCGTACCGCCAGCCACAACAGGCGCAGCAAAGTCAGCGCCGCCACCAGCAGGCCCAATGATTCATGCACCACGATGTCCAAGCGCGTGGCCGGGTCCAGGCCTTGGTGCATCTCACGGCCAAAGTGCTCAGGCCCGAGGATGAAGGCCGCGATCACGGCGATGGCGGTCAGCCAATGCAAGGCCCGGCTCAATGGGTCGTAGTGGGTGTGTGCTGTGTTCATGTTGTTCTTATATGGATGCCTCCCGGGTAGCAAGAGAAATTTGTGTTGTGTTGCGAAGAAGTCGGCTGCTCTCTTATATCCGGCCTTGATTGCGTGGTCCGTCTGATTTCCCAGACTCGCCCGCTGGCCCCGATGCATATCCGCTGACAAGCG
>CANGDZ010000066.1 GCA_947452785.1 Comamonadaceae bacterium
CACGGCAAGATGCGGGACTTGGGTATTTTTGCCACCCGCCAACTCGCCAAACGCCAAATCACCTGGCTGCGCAGCATGCCGCACCGGCATGCGGTGGCCGCAGATGCGGTCGATGCTTTGCCACAGGTCATGGCTTTGGCCCAGCAGTTAGTACCGAACTGAGCTAGGGCTTCGTGACGATGGCAAAGGTGCCCGCCGCCTTGTCGATCAGCGTGAAAAATCGCACCAAGTCGATCTTGCTGCCGCCTACCTTCAGGTCATTGCTGAGCAACGTGTCTTTGATGCCCGCCGTGCCGGCGATCATCTTGACAAAAATGGTCTTGGTCAAGGTCAGGGTGGCGTTGGCATCGGTGGCCGGTGCTCCGCTCTTGAAGTGCAGCACCGCGTTCTCAATCCACAACACGTAGGACTCCTGCGTATCGGTCAGCACAAGGTTCACCTTCAGGTTCTTGCCCTCGGCGGCCGGGCCGTCCAGCCCTGCGGCCATGGCTTCCAAGAAGCGCTCCATCGGCGTTTGTTGCAGCATATCGAGGGCCAGCGCGCTGGACACACCCGTGGCCGGCGGCCCCTTGCGCAACTCCATCGCGGCAGTGAGGTAGCTGTTACGCCATGTGGCGGCCTCGGACATGTAGCCCATTTGCTCGTAGGTTTGGGCCAACAAGGTCTTCGCCGCTTGGCTGGACGGGTCCCCCAGAACGGCCTGGTTCAGCAGTTCGGCGGCCCAGCGGTACTCGCCCTTGTCATACGCCGTTTGCGCCGCCGCCACGGCCTTGTCGGCGCCACCGATGAGTTCCAGGTACTTTTTGGCTGACGCTTGCGGCGGCAAAGGATTGAGGTTGGCAGGGTTGCCATCGTAGGCGCCCATGTAGAACTGGTAGACCGCCTTCACGTTATGGCGCAGATCGCCGTAGTAACCGCGCGTGCCCAAATAGTCGGCGAGCGACTTGGGCAGCTTCACGGTGTCGGCGATCTCGCGCGGGGTGAGGCCGGCATTGATCAGTCTCACCGTCTGGTCATGCGTGTACTTGTAAACGTCTCGGTGTTTGGTGATGAATTCCTTGATCTGGGCATTGCCCCAGATCGGCCAATTGTGCGAACCGATGTAGACCTCGGCATTGGCGGTTTGCACCAGGGCTTGGTCCATGTAGTTGGACCAGCGCAGCGCCTCGCGCACCTTGGCGCCCCGAACGGGAAGCAGGTTGTGCATGGTCTGGGACAGATTTTCAGCGCCATCGTAGAGCTTCTTGTCCGGCATACTGAAGGTCAACTCGGCCGGGCACTCGGCGTTGGGAACGTTGTGAAAGACAAAGCGCACGCCGTCCAGTGCCATCTCCTGCTTTGGACTGTCAATGAGTCTGTTGGGCTGCAAAATACCCAGGGCGCCGTAGACCAGGTCTTTGCCCAGGCCGTTGTCCACGTTGCCCTTGACCGAGCGCGGCAGATCGCGGCCGAACTGGTAGATCGATCGACGCATCATGCCGACGCCAACCAGTACGTTTTCGCTGGTGGCCTCTTCCAAGAAACCCGCCGGTGCAATCACGGGCACCTTGCGCTCGGCGATCTCTTGGGGGCTGATGACGCCCAGCGCACCGCCAAAATGGTCCGCGTGCGCGTGCGTGAAGATCACGGCAGACACCCGCTTGTTGCCCAAATGTTGACGCGCAAAGGCCATGGCCGTTGCCGCGCTCTCACGGGCAGTGAGCGTATCCACCACGATCCAGCCGGTCCGGCCTTCGATGAGGGTCATGTTGGCCATGTCAAAGCCACGCAACTGATATACCCCGTCGGTCACCTTGAACAAGCCGGCATTGGCATTGAGCTGAGCGTGGCGCCACAGGCTGGGATTGACCGTGTCGGCAGGCTTTCCTTGGAGAAATCCGTAGGCGTCAAAATCTTTGAGCAATGTGCCGTCCGCGGCCACGATCTTGCCCGAGGGTTTGGCGATGAGACCGCGCTGGGCATCCCGAAAGTCCTGCTGATCGTCGAGCTGGAGTTCTTGCGCGAACTGGGCATTGGCCTTGAGCGTGGCCGGTGTAGCGTCTCCGAGCGCAGTGATCGCATCGCCGCTTCGGGTGCAAGCCGCCAGCAGCGCGAGTGCGGCAATCAGGCTGGGCAAGATGAGTTTCATGTTCAAAGCTCTAATGCACGACTTCGCGGCCTCACCGAGGTTACTCAAAGACCTTCAATCAGGCGGATATCGCGCACCACCGCATTGCTGCCAAGGGCCGCCAAGGCTTCCTTGTAGCCAGGGCTGTCGTAGGCGGCCAAGGCGGCCTCTAAACTGGCGAATTCGATCAACACGGTGCGCAGTTGCACGCCATTTTCTTTGACGGCACTAGGCACGCCACGCGCCAAAAATGTACCGCCTGCCGCGGCCAAGGAGGGGCCCGCTAATTTGGCGTAAGCGGCCAGAGCATCGTTGTCTTTGATTTCTCGGTAAGCGCTGATCCAATAAGCTTTGGCCATGTGGCGATCCTTAGATTGAAAAGTAGTTATCCGCTGAACTTACTGCCCAGTGGGCACAGTCCCATCGGGGGTGTCGATCTTGAGTGCAGTAGAGGCCTGAGCTGCTTGCGCATCATCCCAATTCTTTCTGGCTTCTTGAAGTTGTTGTGCATTCAACCCATGCCAACCGATGCATTTGCCAGTGGGACTCCTTCCACAGCCACAAGTGCCGATTTCTTCAGGGTTATTTGTCACGCGCATAGGAGTTTTCCTTGGTCTTCAAAGCATGAACTATAGAGCCAATGACGGCTTTGCGTAATTCACATTGCATCCCGGATTTGAACTTGGCTTTTCAGCTTACCCCCACCGATTGTGGGTGAGCCTGTGCATAACCCCGGGGACAAGCCTGCCAAGCCTCATTTTCAGGGCCTTGGCGGGCAGTGCTCAATGAACAGGCAGTTCGGCTGGCCCCATAGGCACCTCAGTCCATGCCTTTGCTGCCGCGGCTGGTTTTTAAGTCGGAGCGTTTGGTTTTGCTTTGCAAACGCTTTTGCACCGAGCCATAGCTGGGCTTGGTGGGTTTGCGCTTTTTAGGTGGCACGGCCACACTGTTGACCAGTTCATGCAAGCGCGAAAACGCGTCCATGCGGTTCATGTCTTGGGTGCGGTAGCGTTGCGCCTTCAGGACCAGCACCCCATCCTGGGTGATCCGACTGTCACGCAAAGCCAACAAGCGCTCTTTGACAGGCTCAGGCAAAGACGAGTTGGGAATATCAAAACGCAATTGAATTGCGCTGGAGACCTTGTTGACGTTCTGCCCCCCCGGACCTTGCGCACGAATGGCCGTGACTTCGACCTCGGATTCAGCAATGACAAGCGCAGTGACCACAGAATAAAAAGATAGTTAATGAATTGAACAGACACGCAAGGCCCAGCGTACACTGCTAGCCTCAACAAGCAAAGGTGATGACATGGCCAAAGGTCAACAAAAAACGAACAAAGAGTCGAAGAAGCCTAAAAAGGACACCTCGGCACCAAAACCACCGAGCGGTGGCGAACCCGTGCGTCCGACCCAGACCACCACGGTGATTCCTCGCGGCAAAAAGCCACTGTAAAGAATCCTGGCGCCTGTTATTGCAGAGGGCCTTTGAGGCTTTCGAGCATGGGCAGGGCCAGCACTTCAATGCCTTCATCGAGCAAGGCTTCGGTTTCTTCGCGGGTCACTTGCCCGCGAATGCCTCGCTCCTGGGCTTCCCCGTAATGCATCTTGCGCGCTTCGTCGGCGAATTGCGTTCCCACGTCTTCGGTATGGATCATCACCTGCCGCACCGCGTGCATCAAGGCCGCTTGCATGTGCTGCAGGGCCAAGTGAGCAGGCTCGTTGGAATGGGCCTGTGTGGGCAGAGCGACCGGTGCCAACGCCGGTGTGACGCCACCTAACGACGGCTCCGCTGCTGCGGGGCTCGGCGCTGGCGCAGTCGCCCCTAGATTCAAACGCGGCGCTGAAGGCAGCTTGACGATCTGGGCATCGCCACACAGCGGGCACGACACCAAACCACGCGCACGTTGCGACTGGTAGTCCTCTTCGGAGCCAAACCAGCCCTCAAAGCCATGGGCTTGACCGCATTGCAGATTCAACACCTTCATGCGCTGATTCCCGCCGCTTGCCAGACCAAGGGCCAAGAAGCCGAGGGGCCATGCGTATTTTGCAACCACAGCGCGCCAGTCAGGGTCTTGGCATCGGTCACCTGCCCGTTCATACACCACTGCATCAAGTCCTCAGGGCTGACGGTGATCACGTCCAAAAACTCCCCCGCGTCCAAGGCGCGAGGACCGGCCGTGAGTCCCCGGGCAAACCAGATCTCGATGTATTCGGTGGAGTAACTGATCACCGGATGGGTGACACCCGCCTTGGCCCATTCGCTGGCGGTGTAACCGGTTTCTTCACGCAACTCACGCTGAGCGCACAGCCACGGGTCTTCACCCGGATCGATCTTGCCAGCAGGGAACTCGACCATCACTCGCCCCACGGGGTAACGGTATTGGCGTTCCATCACCAACTGCATGCGGCCATCGGGCAAGGTGAGTAAAGGAATCACCATCACCGCGCCGGGGTGCACGATGTATTCGCGGCTCGCGGTGCGATCATCGGGCATGCGCACCGTGTCGCGAAAGGCATGTAAAAAGTGGCCGCGCAGGATTTCTTCACCCTCCTCACGCACTTCGACCAAGTGGCGATCAGCTTCAGTCACCACGGGTACGATGGGTTTGACAGTCATGACGGTAGGAGTCAGCTGGGGGAACACGGCCTGAGCAACAACACCGCGTCAGTCGCGGTGTTTCAGCAGGTAGCGATAGACAAAACCAGGAAACGCCAGGGTGATGAACATCGTGCCCGTCACCGCGTAAAACTCCCAGCCTTGGGGTGCGATCTGACCCAGATTGTTTTCCAGAGCCAAGGCCACAGCCCCTACCAAGAAATATGCCACGATCAATTCGATCAGGCGCAGCCCCAAAGACTTGCGCTCAGGGCGTGGGCCCAGGACGGCCAAGCGTTGGCTGATGAAAGGCGCGTTGGCGGCCAGCAAGGCCAGGGCAATCACGCCATAAGTTGAGAGTTGGGGCGTCAATTGGCCAACATTTGGGCAATGGCCCGGGCGCACAGCGTCATCAAGGCACCGGGCACAATGCCCAAGACCAGCACCAACAAACCATTGAGAGACAAGACCACACGCACATCGGCAGCCGCAGCCACGGTGGTGGCCGTGACAGGCTCGTCAAAGTACATGACTTTGACAACCCGCAGGTAATAGAAAGCACCGATCAGCGACATGATCACGGCAAAAACAGCCAGTGAAATGGCATAGGCTTGACCCGAAGCGATCAACGCCTGCAAGACCGACAGCTTGGCGTAGAAACCCACCAAAGGGGGAATACCCGCCAAGGAAAACATGCAAATGGCCATCACGCCGGCATACAAGGGGCTGCGATGGTTCAGACCGGCCAGGTCGGTGATGTCTTCGCTTTCAAAACCTTGGCGCGCCAGCAACATGATGATGCCGAAACTGGCCAAGGTGGTCAGCACGTAACCAATCACATAGAACATGGCTGAGCTGTAGGCGTTGGCGGCGTGATCGGCGTTACCGCTCACCACGCCAGCGATCAGACCGATCAACACAAAACCCATTTGCGCAATGGTCGAATAGGCCAGCATGCGTTTGATGTTGGTTTGCGCAATGGCCGCAAAGTTACCCACCAGCAAAGAAGCCACGGCCAGCAAAGCGAGCATTTGTTGCCAGTCCACGGCCAAGGGCAGCAAGCCTTCGACCAGCACACGGATCACCAAAGCAAAGGCGGCCAATTTGGGGGCGCCGGCAATCATCAAGGTGGCCGCAGTGGGCGCGCCTTGGTAGACATCGGGAATCCACATGTGGAAAGGCACCACACCAAGCTTGAAGGCCAAACCAGCCACGATGAACACCAAACCAAAGACCAAGACTTGCTGCTTGATCTGGCCCGAAGCAATGGCTTTGAAAATCGCGCTCAGGTCTAAGCTGCCGGTTGCGCCATACATCATGGAGATACCGTAAAGCAAGAAGCCAGAAGCCATGGCGCCGAGCACAAAGTACTTCATGGCCGCTTCGGTGGCGGTGGCGTTGTCACGGCGCAAAGCGACCAGGGCGTAGCTGGACAAGGTCAACAGTTCCAGACCCAGATACAAGACCAAAAAGTTTTGACCGGAGATCATCACGCTCATGCCGAGCAGTGCGAACATGGACAGGGTGAACATCTCACCGCCGCGCAGCATGTCACGGTCACCGGCGTAAGGGCGTGAGTAGACCAAGGTGATCATCACAGCGATGGCGGAGAAGCACTTGAGCCAGTGTCCCATGGGGTCGCTGACCACCAAACGGCCAAAACCATAAAGAGTGTCGCCAGCATCGGCCTGCATGGCGTGCATCAGCGCAACGACGCCCAATGTCGCCAAGGTCAACACATAGGTGGTCGTGCGTTTCGGGCAAGTCACAAACAGGTCGGCCAGCGCAATCACGCAGGCCATGACCAGCAGCAGCACTTCAGGATAGATTGCCATCCAACTGGTTGCGTCAATCATGTGTTTTCTCTCAATTCTTAGAAATCAGCGTGAACGTCAAGGACGGTCTCAAGGCAATTTGGACAGGGCGACATGCTTGAGCAAATCGGCCACCGAAGCTTCCATCACATCCGTGAAGGGGCGGGGGTACAAGCCCATATAGAGCACAGCGGCGGCCAAGAGCGCCAGCATGATGAACTCGCGGGCGTTGATGTCTTTCAGCGCCTTAACATGGTCGTTGGCGGGTGCACCCAGGTAGACGCGCTTGAACATCCACAAGGTGTAAGCCGCGCCAAAAATCAGCGCAGAAGCTGCCAAGGCGCCGACCACAAAGTTGTACTTCACAGCGCCCAGAATCACCATCCACTCGCCGACAAAACCGGCCGTACCAGGCAAACCACAGTTGGCCATGGCAAACAACAAGGCAAAGGCTGCGAATTTGGGCATGGTGTTGACCACGCCGCCGTAGCTGGCAATCTCACGCGAGTGCACCCGGTCGTACAAGACGCCGATGGACAAGAACATCGCGGCCGAGACGAAACCATGGGCAATCATTTGCACGATCGCACCCGACACGCCCAGCGGATTGAAGATGAAAAAGCCCAGAGTCACAAAACCCATGTGCGCCACCGAGGAGTAGGCCACCAGCTTCTTCATGTCTTGCTGGACCATGGCCACCAAACCCACGTAAATCACGGCCACCAGGGACAACACAATAATCAAGCCGCCCCACTCGTGCGCCGCGTCAGGGGCAATCGGCATGGAGAAACGCAAGAAACCGTAGGCACCCAACTTCAGCATGATGGCCGCCAACACAGCGGAGCCGCCGGTCGGCGCTTCAACGTGCACGTCAGGCAGCCAAGTGTGCACAGGCCACATGGGCACCTTGACAGCGAACGCCGCAAAGAACGCAAAGAACAACAGGTTTTGCGCGGTGGCAGACAAAGGCAGTTGGTGCCAAGTGGCGATGTCAAAGCTGCCACCCGACTGGGTGTACAAATAGATCAAGGCGACCAAGGTGAGCAACGAGCCCATCAAGGTGTACAAGAAGAACTTGAAGGCCGCGTAGATTTTGTTCGGTCCGCCCCAAATACCAATGATCAGATACATCGGGATCAAGGTGGCTTCAAAGAAGACGTAGAACAGCAAACCGTCGAGTGCACAGAACACACCAATCATCAAACCTGACAGGATCAGGAAAGCGGCCATGTACTGATTGACTTTGCGGGTGATGACTTCCCAACCGGCAATCACCACAATCACGTTGATGAACGCGGTCAACAACACCAGCCAAAACGAAATTCCGTCCAAGCCCAGGTGGTAGTTCACATTGAAGCGATCGATCCAAGGTGCTTTCTCAACAAACTGCATGGCAGACGTGCCGAGCTGAAAACCGCTGTACAAAGGCAGCGTGATCAAGAAACTGATCAAGGCACCGATCAAGGCAATCCAGCGCACCGCGCGGGCTTGGTCATCACGGCCAAAGGCCAACAACACAACACCAAACGCGATAGGCGTCCAGATGGCAAGGCTCAACAATCCCATTTTTATTCTTCCTTACTTGTTGAGCCAGACGAAGTACGTCATCAGCACAAAAATACCCAAGATCATGACCAAGGCGTAGTGGTACAGATAACCAGATTGGAACTTGCGTACCTGACCTGAAACCCAACCCACCAGCTTCCAAGAGCCATTGACCAACAAGCCGTCAATCAAGGCACGGTCGCCTACTTTCCAAAGGCCAGTACCCAAAGCGCGGGCACCACGGGCCAACACGTTTTCATTGAACCAGTCGAGGTAATATTTGTTTTCCAAGATCACAACCAGTGGCTTGAAGATGCGCGCCAAGGCCGCAGGCAAGGCCGGGTTGATCATGTACATATACCAAGACAGCACCACACCGGCCAAGGCCAACCAGAAAGGGGCCGAGCTCAAGGCGTGCACCGCCATGGCCACGGGGCCGTGGAAAGCATGAGCCAACTCTTCCATCACGGGATGCTTTTCGGCATTCACAAAAATCGCGTCTTTGAAGAAGTCACCGAAGAGCATGGGCGTGATGGTCATGAAACCAATCACCACCGAAGGGATGGCCAACAGCACCAGCGGCACCGTCACTACCCAAGGCGACTCGTGCGGCGCATGGTGTTCGGCATGACCATGGTCATCATGGTGTGCGTCATGGGGGTCGGCGTGATGGGCATCCGGGTTTTGGTCGTAACGCTCTTTGCCATGGAAGACCAAGAAATACATGCGAAACGAATAGAAGGCCGTGACAAACACGCCTGCCAGCACCGCAAAATGGGCGAACCCAGCGGCTGGCAAATGGCTTTCGGCCACCGCTTCAATGATACTGTCTTTCGAGTAAAAGCCGGCAAAGAACGGCGTACCGATCAGGGCCAAAGAACCCAGCAGTGAAGTGATCCAGGTGATCGGCATGTATTTGCGCACACCACCCATCCAGCGAATGTCTTGGTTGTGGTGCATGCCCATGATGACCGAGCCCGCGCCCAAGAACAGCAGGGCTTTGAAGAATGCATGAGTCATCAAGTGGAATACCGCCACCGAGTAGGCCGATGCGCCCAAGGCCACGGTCATGTAACCGAGCTGGGACAGCGTGGAATAAGCCACCACGCGTTTGATGTCGTTTTGGATAATGCCCAAAAAGCCCATGAACAAGGCTGTGATGGCGCCGATCACCATGATGAAATTCAAGGCGGTCTCTGACAACTCAAACAGCGGCGACATGCGTGCCACCATGAAAATACCGGCGGTGACCATGGTCGCCGCGTGGATCAAGGCGGAGATCGGTGTGGGGCCTTCCATCGAATCAGGCAACCACACGTGCAATGGGAACTGCGCTGACTTGCCCATCGCACCGATGAACAAGCAAATGCATATCACCGTGACCAACATCCAAGACGTACCTGGCAAGGTCAAGGCACTCAACTCACCTGCCTTGGCAAAAGCCTCGGTGTAGTTCAAGGTGCCGGCAAAAGCGGCGATCAGGCCAATGCCCAAGATAAAGCCGAAGTCACCCACACGGTTAACCAAGAAGGCCTTCATGTTGGCAAAAATAGCAGTCGGTTTGTTGAACCAAAAACCGATCAACAAGTACGACACCAAACCCACGGCTTCCCAGCCGAAGAACAGTTGCAGCATGTTGTTGCTCATCACCAACATCAGCATGGAGAAGGTGAACAGCGAGATGTAGGCAAAGAAGCGGTTGTAGCCTTCGTCTTCATCCATGTAGCCGATCGTGTAGATGTGCACCATCAGCGAGACAAAGGTCACCACGCACATCATCATGGCCGTGAGGCCATCGATCATGAAGCCGACTTCCATTTTCAAGTCGCCCACCACCATCCAGGTGTAGAGGGTTTCGTTCAAACGCGCGCCGTCCAGCGCCACGCTCTTGAGCGTCATGGCCGACAACACAAAGGCGACAAAGACACCCAAAATCGTCAGTGTATGGGACAGGCGACGACCGATCCAGTTGCCACCGAACTGAGTGCCAAAAACACCCGCCAGAACCGAGCCCAACAAGGGGGCCAACGGCACGGCTAGCAGTGTGCTTACGTTGAGGGTTTGACTCATGACCGATCTCCCGCCGGGCCGTCCCAAGGGAGAGCAGCGCCCCCTCGGAGGGCAGTGAATACACAAAGTGATGAACGTGGGGGCTTCATTAACGTTTTAACCCTTGAGCGAGTTGAGTTCATCCACATTGATGCTGTTCTTGTTACGGAAGAGCAAAACGAGGATGGCCAGACCGATGGCGGATTCAGCCGCCGCCACGGTGAGAATGAAGAACACGAACACCTGGCCGCGCATATCACCCAAAAAGTGGGAGAAAGCGACAAAGTTCATGTTGACCGCCAGCAGCATCAGCTCGATAGCCATCAACAAAACGATCAGGTTTTTACGGTTCAAAAAGATACCGATCACCGACAGGGCAAACAGCATCGCGCCCAAGGAGAGGTAGTGGCCAAGCGTCAAAGTCATCACTTGTTCTCCGCGGGTGCGGCCTCTAGGGCTGCGGGTTGAGGGGCTGCGCCGGCTTGGGTCACGCCGACTTTGATGATGGACAAGCGATCTGCGGCGCGCACGCGCACTTGGATCGAGGGGTTGATCGCCTTGCTGTCTTTGCGCTCACGCAATGTCAACGCAATGGCGGCGATCATGGCCACCAGCAAAATCACCGCGCCGATCTGGATCGGCATCAAATAATCGGTGTACAACAAAATACCCAGTGCCTTGGCATTCGACACGGGCACGGCCACCTGGCCCAAGGCTGCGGCGGGGGCTTCCGTGACGCGAAAGCCACCCATCAGCACGGCCGCCATTTCGAGGGCGATCAAAGCGCCCAAAGCTGCCGCCAAGGGAAAGTGCTTCCAAAAACCTTCGCGCAGGGTGTCCATGTTGATATCCAACATCATCACCACAAACAAGAACAGCACCATCACCGCACCCAAGTAGACCAGCACCAAAGTGATGGCCAAGAACTCAGCTTGCAGCAGGAACCACACACCCGAAGCTTGCGAAAAAGCCAGCATGAGGTACAGCACGGCGTGCACAGGGTTGCGCGCAGTCACCACACGGAAGGCTGCAAACAACAGCACCACCGAAAAGAGATAGAAAAAACCGGTTTGGACGTCCATGATGCAATTCTTTCAGCGGTACTTCGCATCGGCAGACTTGGCCGCTGCGATGTCTTTTTCGTAACGGTCACCGACTGCCAGCAGCATGTCTTTGGTGAAATACAAATCGCCGCGCTTTTCGCCGTGGTATTCGAAAATATGGGTTTCCACAATCGAATCGACCGGGCAGCTTTCTTCGCAAAAACCGCAGAAGATGCACTTGGTCAAATCGATGTCGTAACGCGTGGTGCGGCGCGAACCATCGTCGCGCACACCGGCTTCGATGGTGATGGCCATTGCCGGACACACGGCCTCGCACAGTTTGCAGGCAATGCAACGTTCTTCACCGTTGTCATAACGGCGCAGCGCGTGCAGGCCACGGAAACGGGGCGACAGTGGTGTTTTTTCCTCAGGGAATTGGATTGTCACTTTGCGCCGGAAGGCGTAGCGGCCTGTCAGGGCCATGCCTTTGAACAACTCCACGAGCATGAAGCTCTTGAAGAAATCCTTGAATGAGAAAGAGGAAGCAGTCATTGTGGTCATGGTTTCGGCCGCTCAGTTCCAGATGTTCCATGGCGAGTTCAACCACGCGCCAACAATCAGCAGCCACACCAAAGTGACTGGTATGAAAATTTTCCAACCCAAGCGCATGATCTGGTCATAACGGAAACGGGGGAAGGTGGCGCGAATCCAGATGAACATGGACACGACCAAGAAGGTTTTAATTCCCAACCATATCCAGCCGGGAATCATATTGAACAGGCCATGGTCGATGGGCGACATCCAGCCCCCCAAGAACATGATCACCGCCAAAATGGAGACCAACCACATGCTGGCGTATTCGGCCAAGAAGAAGATGGCAAATCCCATGCCCGAATATTCGACCATGTGACCGGCGACGATTTCGGCTTCGCCTTCGACCACGTCAAACGGGTGACGGTTGGTTTCGGCCACGCCAGAGATCAAATACACCATGAAGATCGGAAACAGAGGCAACCAGTTCCAAGACAGGAAATTCAGACCCATCTGTGCGGCCACTCCTTTGCCCTGACCCAACACGATGTCGGTCAAGTTCATGCTGCCCGAGACCATCAACACCACCAAGAAGCAAAAGCCCATGGCAATTTCATAGCTGACCATCTGCGCAGAAGCCCGCAAAGCGCCCAAGAAAGCGTATTTGGAGTTGGAGGCCCAACCGGCAATGATGACGCCATAGACTTCGATCGAAGTGATCGCCATTACCAGCATCAAGCCGGTGTTGATGTTGGTCAGCGCCACTTCAGGGCCAAATGGAATGGCCACCCAAGCGGCCAAGGCCGGCATGATTGCCATGATCGGGCCCAAGCGGAACAAGCCTAAGCTGGCTGCACTGGGGTTGATCAGTTCTTTGGTCAACAGTTTGACCGCATCGGCGATCGGTTGCAGCAAGCCCATGGGACCCACACGGTTCGGGCCGTGCCGCACTTGAATGAAGCCCAAGAGCTTGCGCTCCCACAGCGTCAAGTAAGCCACAGCGCCCATCAACGGCGCCAACACGGCCACGATCTTGAGCAAAATCCACAGCACGGGCCACACCAAGGTGGCCCACCAGCTGGCAGCCACCAAATTCAAGCCGCCGTTGTACAGTGCATCAATCATGCTGCCACCTCCTGCGCAGTGTGAGCGTCAGCCGTCAACTGCAGTGATGGGGCGCGGCGTACCACACCGTCCAACTGGTAAATCGACGCGACCACCGGATCCGCTACTTCACCGGCCATGCGCAAAGTGGCGCTGGTAGCATTGCTCAACACCGGCGCTGTCGCCGTGGCTTTGGCCAACACGTCTTGCGAGGTTTCAAAGTCGAAGCCTGGCAAACCCAGCAAATTGGCCAAGACACGCATCACCTTCCAGGCGGGACGGGTTTCGCCCAAAGGCTTGACTACAGCATGGAAGCTTTGCAAGCGCCCTTCGGCGTTGACAAAACTGCCTGAGGTTTCAGTGAACGGTGCGATCGGCAGCAGTACATCCGAGAAAGCCATGTTGGCTTTGAACGGGCTGAGTGTAATCACCATCTCGGCTTGCGCCAGCGTCTTCGCGGCCTGTGCGCCAGCGGCGCTGTCGAACTCGGGTTCGGTGTTCAGCAGCACAACGGCTTTGAGACCGCCGGCCAGCATCTGGCCTGCGTGCGCGCCACCGGTTTGCGGCTGCGCCTTCATCCACTGCGCGCCCACGGTATTGGCCGCTTCGGTCAGGTAACCGACGCTGGCACCGGTGTGCTCGGCAATCCAGTTGGCCAAAGACAACAGGGTTGAAGCATTGGCGTGGTGCGCTGCGGCATTGCCCAGCAGCACCGCTTTGCGCTCGCCACCCAACAGTGACTTGGCCATCGCCGTTGCGTTCGCTGTGGCTTGCCCGGCCACAGGGGCTGGCACGCCTTTTTCAGCAGCGATCACCGAAGCGATATCAGCCAGGTGCTGCGCCCAGGTGGACGCGGCGTCGATACAACGGTGGGCCACGGGCATGGCCCAGGCTTGGTCGTCGGCCAGCAAGTCCAGCGACGTCACTGCATTGACCTGCGCGCCATGACGCACAGCCTGGCGAATGCGCTGTGCAAACAGCGGATGGTCTTTGCGCAAATTGCTGCCGACCACTAACACGCGCTGCAACTGCGACAACGAGGCCACCGAAGTGCCCAGGTAACGCACACCTTGAGCCGGTTTGAACTCGCCATTGCGCAAACGGTAATCGATGTTGTCTGAACCCAAACCGCGCAAAACTTGACCGGTCAGGTACAGCTCTTCCACCGTGCTGTGCGGGCTGACCAAGGCGCCGATGCTGCTGGCACCGTGGTCGTTGCCGATGCTTTTCAGGCCATTGGCCACGTATTCCAAAGCGGTTTGCCAATCGACTTGTTTCCACTCGCCGCCCTGCTTGAGCATGGGGGCGGTCAAGCGTTCGGCGCCGTTCAAGGCTTCGTAAGAGAAGCGCTCACGGTCGGCAATCCAACACTCGTTGACTTCTTCGTTCTCGAGGGGCACCACGCGCAGCACGTGGTTGTTTTTAACCTGAACCACCAAGTTGGCGCCAGAGGAATCGTGCGAGGCAATCGACTTGCGGCGTGACAGCTCCCAGGTGCGGGCGCTGTAACGGAAAGGCTTGCTGGTCAACGCGCCCACGGGGCAAATGTCGATCATGTTGCCGGACAATTCGGAGTCCACCGATTGACCGACAAAGGTTTCAATCTCAGCATGTTCACCGCGGTGCGACATGCCCAACTCCATCACGCCGGCCACTTCTTGGCCAAAGCGCACGCAGCGGGTGCAGTGAATGCAACGGCTCATCTCTTGCATGCTGATAAGGGGGCCCACGTCTTTCACGGCAACCACGCGCTTTTCTTCTTCGTAACGCGAAGAGGAGCCGCCGTAACCCACAGCCAAATCTTGCAACTGGCACTCGCCGCCCTGATCGCAGATAGGGCAGTCCAGCGGGTGGTTGATCAGCAAAAACTCCATCACCGACTTTTGCGCCTGAATGGCCTTGTCAGTTTTGGTGCGCACAATCATGCCTTGCGTCACCGGTGTGGCGCAGGCGGGCATGGGCTTGGGCGCTTTTTCAATGTCCACCAAGCACATGCGGCAGTTGGCCGCAATGCTCAATTTCTTGTGATAGCAAAAGTGAGGAATGTAGGTACCCGCTTTTTCAGCCGCATGCATGACCATGCTGCCTTCGACAACTTCGACCTTTTGACCGTCCAGTTCAATTTCAACCATGTGAGGCACCCATCAAACGTAGGCACCGACCATGCAGGTCTTGTGCTCAACGTGGTATTCAAATTCATGACGGAAATGCTTGAGCATGCCGCGCACCGGCATGGCCGCTGCATCACCCAAAGCGCAAATGGTGCGGCCCATGATGTTGCCGGCCACGCTATCGAGCATGTCCAAATCACTGGCACGGCCATGGCCGTTTTCAATTCGGTCGACCATGCGCCACAACCAGCCCGTGCCTTCACGGCAAGGCGTGCACTGACCGCAAGACTCATGCGAGTAGAAGTAAGACAAGCGCTGCAAGGACTTGACCATGCAACGGCTGTCGTCCATGACGATCACCGCGCCTGAACCCAACATCGAGCCGGCTTTGGCGATCGAGTCGTAGTCCATGGTGGTGTCCATCATGATGCCGGCGGTCAAAACCGGGGCTGACGATCCACCAGGGATGACGGCCTTGAGTTGACGACCTGCGCGCACACCACCGGCCAACTCCAAGAGCTTGGCAAAAGGTGTACCCATGGGGATTTCGTAGTTGCCAGGACGCTCGACGTCACCGCTGATCGAAAAGATCTTGGTGCCGCCGTTGTTCGGCTTGCCGCATTCCAAATAGGCTTGACCGCCGTTGCGGATGATCCAAGGAACGGCCGCAAAAGTTTCGGTGTTGTTGATGGTGGTGGGCTTGCCGTACAAACCAAAGCTGGCTGGAAACGGAGGCTTGAAACGCGGCTGGCCTTTTTTGCCTTCGAGCGATTCGAGCAAGGCGGTTTCTTCGCCGCAAATGTAAGCACCAAAGCCATGCGATGCATGCAACTGGAAGCTGAAGTTGCTGCCCAAGATTTGGTTACCCAAATAACCTGCAGCACGCGCCTCTTCGAGGGCGGCTTCAAAGCGCTCGTAGGTGTGAAAGATTTCGCCGTGGATGTAGTTGTAACCCACGCTGATGCCCATGGCATAAGCGGCGATGATCATGCCTTCGATCACGGTGTGCGGGTTGAACTCCATGATGTCACGGTCTTTGCATGTCCCTGGCTCACCTTCGTCCGAGTTGCACACCAAATACTTTTGACCCGGGAACTGGCGGGGCATGAAGCTCCACTTCAAACCGGTGGGGAAACCCGCGCCGCCGCGACCGCGCAGGCCCGACTCTTTCACGGTTGCAATCACCTGGTCTTGCGTCATACCGGCCACACCGGTCTCCGCATTGGCTGGCGTGCCATCTTTGCCCAAAATTTTGCGCAAGGCTTGGTAGCCACCGCGTGCTTCGTAATCTTTCAAGCCCCAGTTTCGGCCATTCAGACCCGCCATGATTTGCGGGGTGATGTGGCGCTCATGGAACGAAGTCTCCAAGCCGGTGGCCTGAAACTGGCTCAACAATTGATCTAAGTTCATCAGGCTGCCTCTCCTGCTTTCTTGAGGCCGTCGATCAACTGATCGAGTTTGTCGTGGCTCATGAAACTGCACATGTGGCGATCGTTGACCAACAGCACCGGCGCATCGGCGCAAGCGCCTTGGCACTCGCTGGGCTGCAAGGTGATCAGGCCATCGGCCGTGGTCTCACCCACATGGATGCCCAGTTTGTGCTCCAAATGCGCCAAGGCCTGCGCTCCGCCACGCAACTGGCAAGGCAAATTGGTGCACACGTTCAACTTGAACTTACCCACCGGCTTTTGGTTGTACATGTTGTAGAAGGTCGTGACTTCGTGCACGGCCATGGGCGCCATGCCCAGGTGCTCGGCCACGATCTTCTCGCTGTCAGCACTGACCCAGCCCAGCTCTTGCTGGACGATGGCCAAACAGGCCATCACAGCCGATTGCTTTTGATCGGCGGGGAATTTGGCCACTTCGCGGTCGAAGCGGGCTTTAGTCGACTCAGAGATCATCGGTCAATCTCTCCAAACACAATGTCCATGGTGCCGATGATGGCGACAGCGTCAGCCAGCATGTGGCCACGGGCCATTTCATCAAGGGTTGCCAGGTGGGCAAAGCCCGGGGCGCGGATTTTCAATCGGTAAGGCTTGTTGGCACCATCGCTCACGAGGTAGATACCAAACTCACCTTTGGGGTGCTCGACGGCGGCATAAGCCTGGCCTTCGGGCACATGGAAGCCTTCGGTGAAGAGCTTGAAGTGATGGATCAAATCTTCCATATTCGACTTCATGCCTTCGCGCGCTGGCGGAGCCACTTTGTGGTTGTCGGTGATGACCGGGCCGGGGTTGGCACGCAGCCAAGTCACGCACTGCTGGATGATGCGATTGGACTCGCGCATCTCTTGCATGCGAACCAAATAACGATCGTAGCTGTCACCGGTCTTGCCCACGGGCACGTCAAACTCGACCTTGTCGTAAGCGTCGTAGGGTTGCGTTTTACGCAAGTCCCAAGCAATGCCCGAGCCCCGCAGCATCGGACCGGTCATGCCCAGATTGAGCGCGCGCTCAGGCGTCACCACACCGATACCGACCGTGCGCTGTTTCCAGATGCGGTTGTCGGTCAGCAGGGTTTCGTATTCGTCCACACAATGCGGAAAACGCTGAGTGAAGTCGTCAATAAAGTCGAGCAACGAGCCACTGCGGTTTTTGTTCAACTGCGCAATGGCCTTGGCATTCTTGATCTTGCTGACCTGATACTGCGGCATGCTGTCAGGCAGGTCGCGGTACACGCCACCGGGACGGAAGTAAGCGGCATGCATACGCGCGCCCGACACGGCTTCGTACATGTCAAACAGATCTTCGCGCTCGCGGAAGGTGTAGATCAGGATGGTCGAGCTGCCGCAATCGTTGCCGTGCGAACCAAGCCACATCAGGTGGTTCAGCAAACGGGTGATTTCTGAGAACATCACACGGATGTACTGGGCGCGCATCGGCACTTCCAAGCCGAGCAATTTTTCAATCGCCAGGCAGTAAGCGTGCTCATTGCACATCATCGACACATAGTCCAACCGGTCCATGTAGGGCAATGACTGGATGTAGGTCTTGCTTTCAGCCAGCTTTTCGGTCGCGCGGTGCAACAGACCAATGTGCGGGTCGGCACGTTGGACCACTTCACCGTCGAGCTCCAACACCAGACGCAGCACACCGTGCGCAGCCGGGTGCTGAGGTCCAAAGTTGAGGGTGTAGTTTTTAATTTCAGCCATGGTGTTTCACACGAAGCGACGCTTCAATGCAGGCCTCCGTATTTGTCTTCGCGAATGATGCGGGGCGTGATCTCGCGCGGCTCGATCGAGACCGGCTCGTAAATCACCCGCGCACGCTCGGCGTCATAACGCATTTCGACGTGACCCGACAAAGGAAAATCTTTGCGGAAAGGATGGCCAATAAAGCCGTAATCGGTCAAGAGGCGACGCAAGTCGTTATGACCTTCAAAGACGATGCCAAACAAGTCAAAAGCTTCGCGCTCATACCAGTTGGCCGAGTTCCACAAGTCGTTGACCGAAGCCACCACAGGGAAATCATCGTCCGGGCACATCACCATCACGCGCACGCGCTGGTTCAGCGACACCGACAACAGATGCGACACCACGCCGTAACGAGGGCCGTCACGGCCGACTTCGCGGTAAGCGGAGTAATCCATGCCGCACAGATCGACCAGTTGTTCAAACTGGCAGTTCGGCGCATCTCGTAAGAGGGTCATGGCGGCCACATAGTGGGTGGCAGTCACGGTCACGGTCACTTCACCCAAGGCCACCGAGATGTCGGAGGCCTTGTCGCCCAGTGCCGCAGCCAAGTTGAGCTTGATTTGTTCAGGATGCAGAGCAATATCGGTCATGGTTTCAGACCCGCGCAATGGTGTGGGTGCGGCGAATTTTCTGCTGCAACTGGATGATGCCGTAGATCAAGGCCTCAGCCGTGGGCGGGCAACCCGGCACATACACGTCTACCGGCACGATACGGTCGCAACCGCGCACCACCGAGTAGCTGTAGTGGTAGTAACCGCCACCGTTGGCGCATGAGCCCATGGAGATCACCCAGCGCGGCTCAGACATTTGGTCGTACACCTTGCGCAAAGCGGGGGCCATTTTGTTGCACAGCGTGCCGGCCACGATCATCAGATCGGCCTGCCGGGGGCTCGCTCGAAACACTTCGGCGCCAAAGCGGCCCAAGTCGTAACGGGCCGCCGCCGCATGCATCATCTCCACCGCGCAGCAAGCCAGACCAAAGGTCATGGGCCACAGCGAACCGGTCTTGGCCCAATTCACCACCGAGTCGTAACTCGTGGTGATAAAGCCTTCTTTCATCACGCCTTCA